>JAAYVH010000230.1 GCA_012517255.1 Chthonomonadales bacterium | reverse complement strand
TGTCTTCGCCGTCGGCAACCACATACCCAGCAACGTTCCGGTGGACAACGCTCTCTGGTATATGGACTATCTGAGAAGTCGGTGGCGTCGCTGACGGACCCGATCGCGGCGCTGCGCCCGCCGCATGCGACCGTCTGAGACTGCCCTCGTTAGAAAGCTCTCTACGCCTTCTCATTCACCCACCGCGGCCACGCCGCGTCCGAACTCGCGATGGCGCGTCTCCGGCGGTTGATTCGCCCCTACGCACCAGCGAACACCTGCGTGCCCACGTCATCGCGAGCGAAGCGACGCGATCCCGAGAAGTCCGCGCCGACCAGGATACTGGCGTCGTAGGATGCGAGGCCCATAGTCCCTCGGGATTGCCCGGTACGGATCCGTATGGACTTCGCTCCGGTCGCAATGACGTCTGGGCGTCGCATCTGATGAGCGGGGCCTTGCATCTGCAGTGGCCGCCCTGCGCATTGGCCGCCCCCGGACGGGTATAACGGTAGCAGCGGCGCATCGCTCGCCGCGGTGTAACCTGACAGCGGTAACGCCGGCATCAGCCGGCTTCTGAGGAGTGATCTATGGCGAAAGCCATCACCGAAATAGCCGTACACGACTCCACGGTTGCCTCTCCTGTTCCGGGGCAGGCGGGCGCGCCGTTTGTCTTTGCCAAGCTAGAAGAACTGGTGAACTGGGGGCGCCGCAACAGCCTCTGGCCGCTGGGCTTCGGTCTCGCATGCTGCGCCATCGAAATGATGGCCACCGTGGCATCGCGTTTCGACATCGCTCGCTTCGGCTCGGAGGTCTTCCGGTCGTCGCCCCGCCAGGCCGACGTGATGATCGTCGCGGGCCGCGTCTCGGTCAAGATGGGGCCTGTGCTAAGACAGCTCTACGACCAGATGGCCAATCCCAAATGGGTGATCTCGATGGGCGCATGCGCGTCCACCGGCGGCTTCTACAACAACTACGCGATCATTCAGGGCGTGGATCAGATCGTGCCGGTTGACGTCTACGTGCCCGGATGTCCGCCCAGCCCCGATGCTCTGCTCTATGGCATCATGAAGCTGCAGGAGAAGATCAAGGCCACGGGTTCCGGCAAGCTGCTCGAGATACCCGGGAAGGTATCGGTGTAGCCATGGCGCGACCCATGAGCCCGATCACCGAGAGCCTTACGCCTATCGCCAAGGGCCTTGCCGTCACGCTGCGCCATCTCGTGACGATGCTCCGAACCCGCAGCAAGGCCAAGTTCACGGTCGAGTATCCCGAGGAGAGGCGCGAGCAGTATCCTCGCACGCGCTGGCGCCACTACCTGACGCGCTACGAGAACGGTCTGGAGAAGTGCATCGGATGCAGCCTCTGCGCCGGGGCATGCCCGGCCCGATGCATCTATGTCGAGGCGGCCGACAACACGGATACGGAGCGATACTCTCCTGGCGAGCGCTATGCCATCCGGTACGAGATCAACATGCTCCGCTGCGTGTTCTGCGGGTACTGTCAGGAGGCGTGCCCAACCGGAGCCATCGTACTCCGCAAGGAGTTCGAGCTAGCGGACTACGACCGGTCGGACTTCCTCTACACCAAGCAGATGCTGTTGGAACCCATGTCCGTTCTCGTGAGGCCGAAGCCGAAGCCTAGCGTGCAGCCAGAAGCTGCCTGAGTACGTACTGCAGGATGCCCCCGTGGCGGTAGTAGTCGGCCTCCATGGGGGTGTCAATCCTTACGATGGCCTCAAACTCGGTCACGCTGTGATCGCTCGCCGTGGCTCTGATGACGGCGCGCTTCGCGGCCTTCCCTGTCGCGCCGATGGCAGCGTCGAGATCGAGGATGTCAAACACCTCACGTCCCGTCAGTCCGAGACTCGCAGCCGTCGTACCGTCCTCGAACTGCAAGGGGACAATCCCCATGCCGATGAGATTGGAGCGGTGGATCCTCTCGAAGCTCTCGGCGAGAATGGCTCGGACACCCAGCAGGCTTGGCCCTTTGGCGGCCCAGTCCCGGCTGGATCCGGACCCGTATTCACGGCCCGCTATCACGATCAGGGGCGTGCCGGCCTCGCGGTATCGTTCGGCAGCGTCAAAGATGGGCATGGTCTCGCCGGTCGGAATATGCAGCGTGAAGCCACCCTCGATGTCCGGGACCAGCTTGTTGCGGATGCGCACATTCGCGAAGGTGCCGCGGGTCATGACTTCATCATGACCGCGGCGTGAGCCATAGGAGTTGAACTGCGCGGGACCGATGCCTCGCTCGATCAGCCACTTGCCCGCCGGCGAGTTAGCCTTGATGCTTCCCGCAGGCGAAATGTGGTCCGTCGTGACGCTGTCGCCGAGATAGGCAAGCGCCCGAGCGCCCCGAATATCCGGCGCCGCGCCTCCCGGTGCAGCCGACATTCCGTCGAAGTATGGCGGCCGCTTGATATACGATGACGCCGGGTCCCAGGCATAGCGGGATGACTCCGGCGACGCTATCTGCTGCCAGTTCTGATCGCCGTCATAGGCGGTCGCGTAGGCCGTTTCGAACAGGTCTCTGCTGACGTTCTGGCTGACTGCCTCCTCGATCTCCCGGGGGGAGGGCCACAGGTCGGCCAGCATCACCGGTCTTCCGTCCCGGTCGCAGCCGATGGGTTCACTGGTGAGATCGCGCTCTACGGTGCCCGCGAGAGCATAGGCGACCACCAGGGGCGGCGACATGAGGTAGTTAGCGCGAACTTCCTGTTGCACCCTTCCTTCGAAGTTCCGGTTGCCCGAGAGGACGCTGGCAACCACGAGACCATCCCGCTCGATGGCTGCCGACACCTCGGGGGGCAATGGCCCGGAGTTGCCGATGCACGTAGTGCAGCCGTATCCGACGACATGGAAGCCCAGCTCCGCGAGAGGCTCGAGGAGTCCCGCCCGTTCGAGATAGCGGGTTACGGTGCGGCTGCCGGGGGCCAGCGACGCCTTGACCCATGCCGGAGGTCTGAGCCCGCGGGCGACGGCCTTGCGAGCCAGCAGGCCCGCGGCCATGAGCACAGACGGATTGGACGTGTTGGTGCAGCTCGTGATGGCGGCAATCACCACGCTGCCGTCCTTGAGGCCATCTCCGGCGGCGGCCTCGGCAGCGTCTGTTCGGCCAGTGGGTCGTAGGTGCGGCAATGCCGCCTGAAACGACTCGGCTACCTTGCCGAGCGGCGCGCGGTCCTGGGGCCGTCGCGGACCGGCGGCGCACGCCGAGACGGCTCCCAGATCCAGATCGAGCACATCGGTGTATTCTGGCTCGTCGGTTTCATCGGCGAAGAGATGGAGCGCGCGAGCGCCTGCCTCCACAAGCGCCACGTGCTGATCCGGGCGACCCGTCATACTCAGGTAGCGCAGCG
>JAAYVH010000229.1 GCA_012517255.1 Chthonomonadales bacterium | reverse complement strand
CTTCTCACGGGCGATGGCGTCGCGAATACTCTCGTACTCTTCAGCGTACACGAGGCATGTGACATGGTACTGACGCGTAAATCGACCGCCCCTGCCTTCCTTGTGCTCGATGACCCTCCGCGCCAGATCGTTCGTTACGCCTGTGTACAGGACTGACCTGCGCGGGTTGGTCATGATGTAGACCCAGAATCGCCCTGCGGACACCGTGTTACCTTTCGTTCATGTGCCCATCGCGGGTTCGGCGCAGCTCAGCACGCTATTCCGGCACCGGCACCAGATCATTTCGACCGCCCGCCTAATGGCCGTCCGATCGGTCCCCACACTATCGCGGCGGAACGCTTGATGACGTGGAGGCCTCCGTATCCCAGCGGCTTTAGAACGCGCCGAAGCGCCGGATCAGGGGCGGGGCGAGCGCCGCTGTGATACGAAGGCGCACTGCGTCCACGACGGCTCGCTCGATACGATCGAGCTTCTTGTGGCCGATGGTCGTGCCCTTCGAGATCGGCCTCCACTCGCCGGCCACGCGGCCCTCCACTTCGTATGCTTCAACGCGCTGGCCCTCGGCGATCTGCTCCTGCATCATGAGCGTCCCGACGCTCGCGGGTCGTTGCAGATCGACCTCCAGCGTGCCGTGCAGGCGCTCCGGTCCGGGCGACCAATGGGTGTTCGGGCGCCCGTCCACGGCGCGCGATGGTTCCATGCCCTTTGCGAAGGCGTCCGCCCGGGCCTTCTTGCCCTGAAGGAGGTCCGTGCGGAAGGTCGCGTCCAGATGCTGACGCCACTCGCGCAGCCTCGCCACATCGGGGTCGGGCAGCAGCCCACGTGTGTTGGGGGGCACGTTCAGCAGCAACACGCTGTTGCGCCCGACCGACTTGTAGTAGATGTCCGTCAGGTGCTCCAGCGACTTAACTCTGGTGTCCTCGGCGGCGTGCCAGAACCAACCTGGCCGAATGGACACGTCGCACTCGGCGGGGTGCCATGACCATCCTTCCACGACGTTGCGTGCTCCGGCGGGAGCCTTCTGGATGCTCCATTCGGTTTCGCGCGCATAGCCGTCTTCGTTCCCCACCCAGCGTATGTCGGGCCCGCAGATGGCGATCAGCGCCTTTGGCTGCAGCTTCCGGATGGTGTCGTAGTAGGCCTGCCAATCGTACTCCTGCCGCTTGCCGTTGGGGCCTTCGCCGCACGCTCCGTCGAACCACACCTCGGCCACCTCGCCGTACTCCGTCAGCAGCTCGGTGAGCTGATTGACGAAATGGCGATTGTAGGCGGGTGAATCGCCATAGCTGCGCTCGTGACGATCCCACGGCGAAACGTAGATGCCAAGCTTGAGCTTGGCGGCATGCACCGCCCTCGAGAACTCGCGCACCACGTCGCCCCGACCGTTGCGCCATGGCGACGCCTTCACCGAGTGATCCGTGAACTTGCTCGGCCACAGGCAGAAGCCGTCGTGGTGCTTGGCGGTGAGAATCACGTAGCGAAACCCCGTCTCTTTCGCTACGGACACCCATTGGGCCGCATCGAGCTCCGTCGGGGCGAAAACCCGCGGGTCCTCGGTGCCCTCGCCCCACTCCCGATCGGTGAAGGTGTTCACGCCGAAATGCAGGAACATACTCAGCTCGGCTTCCTGCCAGTCCACCTGCTCCCTGGTAGGACGCACCTGCGCCCTGGGATCCTGCTCCATGGCCAATCTCCTTCCAGTTGCGCCTGCCGCCGAGGCCAGCGCCAGCGCACCGCCGATCATGCTCCGTCTGGTGAACCTGTTCCCTCTCATGGCACCCAGTCCTTCGTGAAGTTGAACACTGCGTCGAAGTAGGTCTTCGCCATGATGATCACCACGGCCCCCGTGATCGCAAGGAAGAGCGAGAAGGCCAGGCGGTACATCCAGAAGCGCGACGCGTCGAGGGCGCGTTGGACGTTGTTCTGGTAGTACTCCGCTACGCGGTCGAGCATCTCGACGATCTCCCCGGAGACCATGCCGGTGGCGATGAGCTGTTCCGCCTCGGAGGCGAAAAGACCTGTGGCACGAAACGCCTCGTGCAGGGGTACGCCCTGCTGCATCATGGCACGGGCGTCGGCGAGTCTCGCGCGCAGGAGGGAGTTCGGCACGACGCTGGCAGCGCCCTCCCATGCGTTGATGGGCATCAGGCCCGCTGCGTAAAGGCGCCTCAGCATCCGGATGAACGCCGCCAGCGACCTCTCGCGCGACAGATCGCCGAACACCGGGATGCTCAGCGTCCAGCGGTCGCGACGACCGGCCTGATCAGGCGCGTGCAGCCTGCGCCAGAGCCATCGCACGAGAAGGACCACGGCGACGGCGATGGGCACGTTGCGCAGGAAAACGAGGCCCAGGTAGCGCAGCGGCTCGTTGTTCGGAAAGAGGGTGGGGAACAGCGGCTGGACGAGTGCAAGGGCGAATACCTCCTGCAGCACCAGCGCCTTGGGGAGCCACGTGCCCTTGTAGAATGCCAGTTCCTCTTCGGCTTCCAGCGCGATCTCGTCGAGCGCAATCTCGAGGAAGCCGCCGGTTTCGCCTGCCCGCACGGTGGCGATCACGTGCGGCTCGAAGAGATTCGGGTACTGCTCCATGGCCGCCGAAAGCGTCGCTCCCGCATCGGCGTGGGAGCACATGGTCGCGGCGGCCTCGCGCATGATGGGATTCTGCAGACGCGGTCCGAGATCCGACAGAGCGGCGAACGGCGATACTCCTGCGCGTATGAGCGACGCCAACTGGCGGAAGAAGAGCGCTCGATCGGCGGGACCGATCCTCCGAGCGGGCATGCGCCGACGATTTGGAGCCGGGCGCGAGCTATAGCCCGGAGGCGGGATGATCTGCACCACCGTGAAGCCCTGCGCCTCGAGGCGGCGCTTCACCGTCTGGTCATCCGGGGCCGACATCGCGCCTTGCAGGACTCTGCCGGTGCTATCGGACACCTCATAGCGGAACATGGCGTTGGGCATGGCGCTGCCTTCACCGCGCGCCGCGGAGCAGATGATCGTATACCGCCTCGACGCCGCGCGCCGTCCGCTCGATGGAGAACATGGTTTCGGCGCG
>JAAYVH010000028.1 GCA_012517255.1 Chthonomonadales bacterium | reverse complement strand
CATTGTGGAAAGCCTCCTCCTTGTGTTGTGTTTGCACATACACACTTCGGCAGGAGGCTTTCTGTCTCCTTCAAGACCCACAGACAAACTAAAGCCAATATATGTACACATGTGTGAGTCACAAAATGTGACTCACACGGGGCGCAAGACAACCCACGTTCTCGCCCCGCGTGGGGTGAACCCGCGCCTGCATGGCCTGCGGCCGTAAGGCTGCACGGTCATTGACGAAGATGCCGTCGGCTTGCTACGATGGTGCCATGAAGACACTCACATTCGTCGCAGCGACTGCGGCGCTTGCAGGGGCGCTCGCGGGCGCGGCCACACCGCAGGTTGCCTATCCGGACTTTGCGGCGCCGCGCATGACGGGTGTTACCGTCGCCGGGTTGCCGCCCATTACGGGCCGCATCCACGTAGACCAGTTCGGCTATCTGCCGAGCGAAACCAAGGTGGCCGTCATCAGCGATCCGCAGCGGGGATACAACGCGGCTGATGCCTATGCCCCCGGGCCGGAGCTGGTGGTATGCCGGGCTAAGGATCGGAAGCCGATCTTTCGCGGCAAGCCGACGGCGTGGAACCGCGGCGCCATCCACGAGGATTCCGGCGACCGCGGATGGTGGTTTGACTTCAGCCCCCTCCAGGCGCCGGGCGAGTACTACGTGTTCGACCCAACCACGAAGCTGCGCTCGCCCGTCTTCCGGATAGGCCGCGACGTCTACCGCCATGTGCTCCGCGCGGCCGTGCGCACGTTCTACTATCAACGCCTGTCGCTCGACCTTAAGAAGCCCTATGCCGAAGAGCCCTGGATACTGCCGGCATACATGAACGAGGATCGGCGGGCACGGGCGGTCTGGGCCAAGGATGACGCCTCGACCGAGCGCGACCTGAGCGGCGGCTGGATGGATGCCGGCGACACCAACAAGTACCCGCCGTTCAATGGAGACACGCTCTCATCGCTCCTGTACGCCTACACGAGCAACCCCGCCGCGTTCGGAGACGACTTCGGCATACCGGAGTCGGGCAACGGCCTGCCCGATCTGCTGGATGAGGTGAAGTATCAGCTCGACTGGCTTGTCAAGATGCAGGACGCCGACGGCGGCGTGTTCATCAAGATGGGGAGCCTGCGGAATCAGCCGGCTTCGAGGGGACGGTTCTACGGTCCCAAAGACACGGGAGCGACGATCACCTTCGCCCTCAACGCGGCTCATGCCGCGCGCGTCTATGGCCGGTTTCCGCGCTGGCGGAGCTTCGCGGCGAGCCTGCGCGAGCGTGCCGAGCGGGCATGGCGCTACTACAAGAGCCATCCCCGGACCTTCAATCTGGACACCGGCGAGATCAGCGCCGGCATCGCCAACCGGAGCGCTGAGGATCAGGACAGGCTGGAGGCCGTGGCCGGGCTCCATCTGTTCGCGCTGACCGGCCAGAGCGAGTACCACGATGCGTTCAGGGCCAAAGTGACGTCGCTCCAGCAGCTTGCATGGGGCTTCTGGGCGCCCTATGGAGCAGGCATTGCCGAGGCGCTCACCGAGTACCTCCGTATGCCGAACGCAGATGCCGCCACACGCGCGAAGGTGCGAGCGGCGTTGACGGCATCGGTCTCCCATGACCGCTTCGCGCCGCCGGTTGACCGCGACCTGTACCGTGCATGGATGAACCCTGAAGCCTACCACTGGGGCAGCAACACCGTGCGCGCATCGTTCGGGTTCAGCGCCCTGCTCGTGGCCGATCACGGGGCCGGCAAGGGGGCGGATCGGGCACGGTTGCGTCAGCGCGCTCGCGACCTTCTCCATTCGTTCCACGGCGTGAACCCGCTCAGCGTCGTCTATCTCACGAACATGGAGCGCTTCGGGGCCGAGCTTTCGGTCAAGCGCATCTGGCATGAGCGGTTCAACTACGACACACCGTTTGCCTCCAATCCGCCGCCCGGATACGTCGCAGGCGGGCCGAACCAGAGCTTCAGCGGGCGCAACGGCCAACGCAAGGGTGACGTGGAATGGATCAAGGCGCAGCCCCGCGCGAAAGCCTATGCCGATTTCAATGAACCCTGGCCGGCCAATAGCTGGGAGATCACCGAGAACGCCATCTACTATCAGGCGGCCTACATACGGCTGCTGGCGGGCGTCATGAGGCAGGACTGATGAGACCGCGGCCCGCACCGGCCGGTTCGATGGGAGGGGGCGCAGGATGAAGCGGCGCTGGTTGGCGACGACGGTGTGCCTTGCGCTTGCGGCGGCCACCCGAGCGGGCACGGACGCCGACGCATGGACCCGTCTGCTCGCTGCCGTCGGGTTGACACGGGAGACCTGCCGCTTCGATGTGCTCGACATGGCGCAGTACGGCGGCGGCGATTACCGTCTGGCGTTCTTCGACGCTGTCCATCAGGACCCGCTGCGCATCCCCTTCTATGCACGGATCACCCGTCAGGGCATCGCCGCCTCTGGCGGCAAGATCGCGCCGCTGGTGACGCTGGCCGCGCTGCGAACCGGAGATGGAACCCGTCTCGATCTCCTCGGCGATCCGCTCGACGCCGAGGTGAAGGAGTCTGAGAAGCCCGACGGATTGCTCGCCGCCGTGCGCGAGGTCCATCGCGTTGCCGCTAAGCCGATGCCCGAGGCGCTCGTACGGCGCATCACTGTCGGGGCGTCGTCCCTGCCCACGGACGTCCGAATCACAGCCGCGCTGATGCTGCGGGCGGCAGCTCGCGCATGGGAATGGCGCAAGAAGGCGCTCAGCGGCGTCTCTCCGGCGGCCATGGAGGCGCTCTGGAGCCAGATCACGGCCTATCCGGCAGACGATCCGCAGGATCCCGCCGAAGATGCGCTGCTGGCTTCGGTGGACCGCAGACGGATGCTCGTGGGCGCCGAACTGCTGGCCTTCGCGCTCGACCATGCCCGCTCGCGTCTGGCCAATCGAACCGGCGCCGAACGCTTCACGCTGGACTTCGAGACGCCTCTGGGCGAGGTGCGCCTGCGAGGTGCGCAAGACGATGCACACGGCGCCGGCACGGCATGCCTGCTGATCCTCGACACGGGCGGCAATGACACGTACCGATCCGGAGGCGCAACGGCCCGCATGGGCCATGGCATCTCGGTGGTCATAGACGTGGCCGGCAATGACCGATACATAGCCGAGCCGACACTCGATGAGACCTCCATCGCCTCGGCGCCCAACCGCAAGGCTCTCAGTCGGAGCCCGGCGTTTGGATGCGGCGTGCTGGGCTATGGCATGGTGGCCGATCTGGCAGGCAACGACGTCTATCGGGCCGCATCGAACACGCAGGGCTCGGCGGCATTCGGCGCTGGAGCGCTGGCGGATTTCGGCGGCGACGACATCTACGACTGCCATACCGCGGGTCAGGCCAGTGCGCTGGGCGGCGTCGGCGTGCTGCTCGACACCGACGGGAAGGACGCCTACCGGTGTTTCTCCTACTCCCAGGCCTACGGCAGCACGGCAGGCTGCGGCATGCTGGCCGATCTGGGCGCCGGCGACGATCTCTATGAGGCCAACGACAAGGTCATAGACTTCCCATCGCCTCAAAGCGCCGAACATAACGTCAGCATGGCCCAGGGCGCAGGATACGGCCGCCGGGCCGACTACACCGACGGTCACTCCCTCGCGGGCGGCGTCGGCATCCTCATGGACGCCGGCGGCAACAACACCTTCACGTGCGGCGTCTTCGGTCAGGGAGTCGGCTACTGGTACGGCCTCGGCATGCTCCTAACCGGTCCGGGCAAAGACAGTCACACCGGTCAGTGGTACGTTCAGGGAGCTTCGGCGCACTTTGCGGTGGGCGTTCTTGACGACGAGGGCGGCGACGACACCTACACGGCGCTGATGAACATGGCCCAGGGAGCCGGGCACGATTTCAGCGTCGGATTCCTCACCGATCGCGCGGGCAACGACCGCTACATGGCGCCCAACCTCTCGCTGGGTGGAGGCAATGCCAACGGCCTCGGATTCCTGTGGGATCGGGCGGGCGACGACACGTACACCATTCGACCCTCCATTACGCTCGGAAGGGCGAGCGCGCCCGGGGGAGGGATCCGCGAGCGCAATCTCACCATCGGTCTGTTCCTGGACACCGGCGGCAAGGACACCTATCCCGGCGAGCTTCCTTCGGCGGCAGACGGCAAGCTCTGGACCATGGGACCCGCCGACACGTCATCGCGCGGGGCAGGGCTCGACACAGAAGCGCCGGAGACCGGCGAGCCGCGCTAGGAGGCTGGCATGTTTCGCTTCCGCAAGGTGTTTGGCCGAGGGCCGTTGCGCATTACCGCCACGAAGCGAGGCATCGGCTGGCGCATCGGAGGGCGGCTCGCGCGCTACGGCGTGTCGCCCGATGGCCGACGCTACGTCTCGTTTGGCATCCCCGGCACCGGTCTCTACTGGATCAAGTACCTCGATCCTCCTGAGTCGGATCGGCCGTGAGCGTCGCGGGAACCGCGCACATGCCCGGGTGCGTTATGAATCCGGGCGAGGTCGGTCGCTCGATACTGCGGCGCATCATGGAGGTTGCCACGTGAACACAATGCGAACCACGATCTTGATGGCCAGCCTGTTTGGCCTCTTCATGGTTGTAGGTCAGATGCTGGGCGGGTCCAACGGCATGGTGATGGGCTTTCTGTTCGCGCTCGTGACCAATATGGGGGCCTACTGGTTCAGCGACAAGATCGCGCTGATGTCCAGCGGCGCACAGGCGGCGAGCGCCCGTGAGTTCCCGCATCTGCACGCCATCGTAGAGCGGTGTGCGCGGCAGGCCGGTATTCCCAAACCGTCGGTGCATATCATCCCGTCGCCCCAGCCCAACGCATTCGCGACGGGTCGAGGGCCGGGCCATGCTGCCGTTGCCGTGACGCAGGGTCTGATGCAGATGCTGAACGAAGACGAGATCGAGGGCGTGATCGCCCATGAGATAGCTCACGTGAAGAACCGCGACATTCTGATCAGCAGCATCGCGGCGACCATAGCCGGCGCGATCTCGATGCTCCAGTATCTCGCCTGGTTCGGTCGCTACGACGACCGCGACGAGGGCGCCAATCCGTTCGCGCTGCTGCTGGTGCTCATCGTCGCGCCGATTGCGGCCATGCTCATCCAGCTCGCGATCTCCCGCTCGCGCGAGTTCGGAGCCGATGAGGGCGCCGCGCGGATCACAGGCCGTCCGCTGGCGCTCGCCTCGGCGCTTCAGAAGATCGAGTATGCCGCAGAGCGACTGCCGATGAACGTCAACCCTGCCGCCAGCCAGATGTACATCATCAATCCCATGGGGGGCGACCTGCTCAAGAGCGTGGCAGGGCTGTTCCGCACCCATCCGCACACGGCGGACAGGATCGCCCGCCTGCAGCGGTTGGCACAGGGGCTCTCGTAAGGCCGCCTGAAGCGCCTCTCAGGGCGATGGGGGATTCGTCGCAGGCTGCCCGATCTCGACGGTCGCGGATATGGGCAGCCTGACTGACCCCGACAACGGCTTGCCATTTCGCATGACCCGGACACCGGATCGGTTCGGCCTCACTTCAGCCGCGCCTGCGCCCGTCAGCCGGATTTGGAACCGGGCCTCGCTCTCGCGTGTCGCCGTCACGCGGACTTCTCGCGCGGAGGTGATCCGGACCGGCACGCGGTAAACATCCACGATGTCGCCGGGCAGCAGCGTGACCTGACCCTGCGGACTGCAGACGCTGCCGTTCAGCAGGACGGTGATCGGCTCCGCTTTCTCCGAATGGTCGCGCAGGCGCACAGCCGCCAGCGGGACCGACGTGGTCGGCCACGGGTATGCGGCGCTCGAGGACAGTCCCGACGGATGGTAGAGGCGCACTCGGGTCCCGGGCAGCTCATCGCGCCCCAATATGGTGGGGGTCGTAGATCGCTGCTCGGCCGCAACGCCCTTGACGACCTGATAGACCACATGCTCGGCGGCGCGCGTCTGCGGCATGCCGAGCGCTTTCATCAGCGGCGTGTAGACAAGCATGTGCGGCGCGAACGTATTGACCCAGAAGAGGTTATCGCGTCGCATCACGAGGGGCACGCGCTCGCGATGCGCTTCCCTCGACTGCGCAGTCTTCGGGGGCCACGTGGCCCAGGCAAGGACCTCGACACCGGGCTGTCGAGTGAAGACCTGCGACGTCTGGTCGAGAGCCAGGCCTTCGGCAAACCGGGCCTTGAGCCACAGCCGGAGCGTGCCGCCATCCTCTTCCGCGAGCGTCATGCCTCCCTGCGGCCAGCCTTCTCGCGTCGAGGCGGCGAATGAAGCGCCGTAGGCGATAGGAGCGGCGCCGGTGAGCGGCACGGCGATCCTTTCGTCGCCCTTTTCGTTGGTGAACTCCGCTGAGGCGAAGTCTGCGGCAAAGTCGCCGGGCGCCGAGACGGCGTTCAAGATCAGCCACAGGCCCGTGATGCGCAGGATCGGTCGGCCTGCGTAGGCTTCCAGCACCGCCTTGACATTCTCGCGGCGAGCCTCCCATTCGCCGCCCGTTACCTTCCAGTCGAGCGGGCTGTTGTTGTCGTGGTTGGTGTGCTCGTTGCCCTCGTCATCTGTCCCGCGCACGCGCACATGGTAGAAGGTGTTCAGGCTGTTGCGCACGCGAATGTTGAGGAACGGGTACCGATCGGGGTCAATGTCCACGTTCACCGTGGCATGCACATACTGGTTCCTTGGGGGAGGCGGGTCGTTCTCGAGAGGCTTTGCCCGCGGACCGGCGGCGAAGCGGCTCACCAGCGGCCCGGTGCGCTCGGAATCCCCCTCGAAGAACACCACGCGCATGCCTCGCCGATTGGCAGCCTCGATCAGCGCGCGTTCGTCGGCGTCCGACCGATCACGGGTCAGAGCCACGACGGTCGAGCCCGCTGCGGCATCCTCGGGAAGGGTCGTTCCAAGCCGCGCCTCTGCCTGGGGGAACAGATAGCGGTAGGCGCCCACCAGCGTGTGAATGGCCTCGCTGCTTCCCGGCTTCTGCAGGTCTCGTGCATACAGATCATCGAGCAGGAGGATGGCGGACGGAAGCGGCTGCGGCGGGGCTGCTCGTAGCTGCCGGACGATGTCGGCCATCATGTGGAGCCGCCAGTCGCCCCAGGTTCGGTCCGGAAGGATGTTCTCGCCCTCGAAGAACTCGTTCCAACCATAGTTGAAGACCAGCCTGGGGCGGGTCCATCGCGCGAGCCGCAGGTGCTCCTCCATGAACCGGGGATCGAAGTTCACGGTTCTCGCCGCTCGGCCCCCGACGGCCGCCCCGAGATCGTCATAGTGCAGCGCGAACGTGACGCTGCGGGCGCCGATCTGCCGTTGGCCGCCCCACCACCCAAAGGAGTATGAGCTGATCTCCGGGAAATGCTGAAACGCATAGGTCTGGCACAGCGCGCCGCTATCAGTCCAGTAGATGCGCACAGGCTCGCCCAGCCTGTCGCGGAGGTCAGCGAGCAATGCCCTGTAGAACATGTCCCAGGCATCCAGATCGCGGTAGGACTGGTCGAACTGGTAGGCGTAGAAGATGAGGGGCAAGCTGCCGTCCGACTCTCGCAGCCAGTACTCCCTGGGGATGCGCCGGTAGAACGAGGCGATGTCCTGCACGATCTCGGCGCGAAAGGCATCCGTCGGCTTGATGTAGAGCGGGCGGCCACTGAAGCGTATCTCCTGATCGTAGAACATGGCCACACGCATGCCGGTCTCAGCAATGGCCCGCAGGCACTCCTCGGACGGCTGAGGGCCGAACCACTCGTAATGGATGCCGTCGAAGCCTGCCTTCTGGATCATGCGGAACTGCACCGAGTAATAGCGCTGCGACACGCCGACTTCTTCAGGCGAAAGGCCGATGCCCTCCCAGTCGGGCCGAAACGTGAACACCCGCTGCATGGCCTCATACGGCTGCTCGGGCGTCACGCGATACCAGTCGAAGAAGTGCGTCGTGTAGAGCGTGTCGGCGCGACCGGCGGCGCATTGAGCCATGGCTCCGACGAGCGCCAGAGCCCACAGTGACGTCCGAAATGCGGTCATGACATCCCTCCTGTGCGACCGATCAGGCCTGGCCGATCCACCCACGGATTCGGCCGCGCAGATGCCCGGTCCTGCATCGAGGCGGCCGTACACGGGCAGCAAGCCTGGGGTAGACTGCCGTCCATAGATCGGCGCCCAGCCGCTCAAGACAGGATCGCCATGGTCAGGTTCGCGCGCAAACTCATGCGTTCAGGCGCCAGCCGCCGGCGGTTGTTCGCGGCTGCCGCGGTTGCCGCAGCATGCCTCACGGGGAGCTCCGCCATGAGCCTATCGCCCACCAAACCGCAGGAGTCCATCGCGCGGACAACCCGGGACTGGGCCAGCGCCGCGTTCTCGGATGGGCGCAGCGCATCCGACCAGGCCCCCCGACTGATGGTCGTTCATGAGGACGTGGCGGGCGACACGAAGGTCGGGCGGTGCGCTGCCGGCGGCCCGCTGCGGCTCGGCGAGCGCACCTATGAGCGCGGCATCGGGGTGAACTCCCACAGCGTGCTGCGGGTGTTCGTGGGCGAGCCCGCCCGCGAGTTCCGTGCAGTCATCGGTCTGGACCGCAACGTAGATGGGACTGCAGGATCCGTCCGGTTCAGAGTCGCCATAGACGGGCGTGATGTCTACGCGTCAGCCGTCTTCCGGGCGGGCGACCGCCCGACGCCCATCGCCGTCGCGCTCAACGGCGCACGCGCGTTCGATCTCATCGTGGATGATGGCGGCGACGGTCGAGGATGGGATCAGGCCGACTGGGTCGAGCCCATCGTGGCGCTCGAGAACGGCAAGGAGATCCGCCTGGACACGGTCGCCCGGAGCGCGAGGGTAGAGCCCGGGTTGCCCATCTCGTTCGTCTATGGCGGGCGCCCCTCGTCGGAGTTTCTGCACCGCTGGAGACGCGAAGCATCCGTGGCCCGAATGGACGATGTCGAGGTCCGCGAGATTGTGCTGACAGACCCCGAGACCGGTCTGCAGGTTCAGGCGACGGCGCGGATCATGCTGGACACCGCCGGCGCCGATTGGACAGTCCGGTTCCGCAACACCGGCAGCGCCGATACGCCGCCGATCGAGAGCATCTGCCCGCTCGACCTGTCGGTGCAGACCGGCATCGGCGTCCACGTGGCGGTGGAGAAGCTGCGCGGCAGCGCGCAGGGCGCGCTGAGCTGGCAACCTGTGCGAGAGGAGCTCCGAGCGGGCGCGGCGGAGCGTCTTGCCAGCGCCAACGGCCGCACGGCAGGTCTCATCGGGCCCTTCTTCACCGTGGATTGGGGCGCCGGAGGCGCGGTGGTCGGCATCGGCTGGTCCGGTCAGTGGCAGGCGGATATCGAGCGGCCGCAACCGTCGCACCTGGTCGTCCGAGCGGGCTATCAGGGCGTGAGGGTCTGTCTCCGTCCCGGCGAGGAGATTCGCAGTCCGCGCATTCTACTGGTCATCTACGCCGACGCCGATCCCGAGCGCGGACGCCAGGCATTCCGCCGCACCATGCTGGCGCATGTATGGCCAAAGGCGGCGAACCGTCCTGTCGTGCCGCCCATCGCGCACCTATCCACGTCGTTCTACGAGATGAATGACAGCACCGAGCAGAACGTCCTCTCGCATCTCAACTCGGTGAGGGGTCTGGGTTTCGAGGTGTTCTGGCTCGACGCCTACTGGACGCGCGGCGGCTTCCCTGAGGGCATGGGCAACTACGCGCTGCCGCTAAGCCGTGTCGAACCAGAGGACCGGTTTCCCCGGGGGCTGCGTCCCATCGCCGAGGCGGTCCGTAACGCCGGCATGGGATTTCTCCTGTGGTTCGAGCCGGAACGTGTGGCCCAGGGCACAGCCATCGCGCGCGAGCATCCGGAGTGGGTGCTGTCGCCAGCCGGCGATGGGTCGGGGCTGTTCAACCTCGGGGTGCCGGAGGCTCGCGAGTACATGCGACGCTACCTTTCCGAGGCGATTCGGGCCTACGGGCTCTCCTGGCTGCGCATCGATTTCAACATCGAGCCTCTCGCTTTCTGGCGCCATGGCGACCACGGCGATCCGGACCGCGCGGGCATGACCGAGATCCGCTACGTCGAGGGACTGTACCGCCTGTGGGATGACCTCCGGCAGGAGTACCCCCATCTGGCGATTGACAACTGTGCTTCAGGGGGAACGCGCATTGACCTCGAAACGTGCTCGCGATCCGTACCCCTCTGGCGCACCGACGACACGATCGGGCCGCTCATGGAGCAGGACTTCAACGAAGCCGCGATGCGCAATCAGATCATGACCGTCGGGCTCACCCGATACGTGCCCTACAGCGTCAGCGGGCAGATGGGCGCTGCCCCGTATCTGTTCCGCAGCGGTCTCAACGGAGGCATTGTCTTCTGCGAGGACGTGCGGCGCGAAGACTACCCGCGCGAGGACCTCCGTCGGGCAATCGCCGAAGCAAAGCGGCTGCGGCCCTATTTCGCAGGCGACTTCACGGCGCATGCCGGGGCCGACGCCGATCCGACCGACTGGTGCGTACTGCAGTGGCATCGCAGCGAACGAGATGACGGAATGGTGATGGCGTTTCGCAGGCACGGGTCGCCGTTCAGTGCGTATGATGCCTCGCTGGACGGCATCAACGCGAACGGCCTCTACACCGTCCGTATCTCGCCTGGATACGCCCGCGGCAAGTCCACGACGATGCGTGGCCGCGATCTGGCGCGCCTTCGCATCGCCATCCCCGAGAGGCCGGGCTCAGTCGTAATCGAGTACGCACGCCGCGTCGAGTAGGCAGCGTCGTGCCGGTCCGAGCTCCTGGATGTACCGGGGCTCGGCTACGAGGAGTAGTCGCGAGCCCACGTGCCGATGTCGGCCGTCTGTGCCGGAGCGCTCCAGAGCTTCACCGTCGCGTCGGATGCGCCGGCATCCCGCAGGTGCTTGATCAGGAGCTCATGCATCTCGCGCACGACGGCTTCGTTCGACGCCGCAACGTCCCTGGCGGCCAACGGGTCTTTGTTCAGATCGAACAGCTCCGGCTTGCCCGAGGCGCCGATCGGCGCATAGCCCCACCGATCCGTCACGACGAACGGCGTGGACGCCTTTGCCGGGCATCGTCCGTCGGCGGCCTGCGCGTTGCAGCCTGTGACCACATAGTCGCGATGCTTGCCGGCGCCCGACCGGAGGATGGCAGCCATGGACCGCCCATGGAAGGGTTCCGGCGGCTCCGGCTTAACTTCGGCCAGCTCGCATACGGTCGGGAGGAAGTCGCACGGCTGCCCGAATGCCGCAACTCCCCGGCCCTTCGGCAGTTCGGGCGCAGCGACGAGGAACGGCACATGGCCTAGCTCGGGGTACAGGGGCCAGTAGCGGTTGTCCTTCTCGTGAATGTTGCTCTTGCCGGTGCGCGCATGTTCGCCGATCGACATGCCGTGGTCGCTCGTGACCACCACCACCGAGTTGTCCCACAGACCGAGGTCGTCTATCTTCTGCAGCACGCGTCCCACCCATCGGTCCACCAGTTCCGCCTCGGCGGCGTAGTGGGCGCGCAGATTGCGCAGCTCGGCATGCGTATAGGCCGAAGACGGCCCGTAGTTGGGATGGAGCATGCGCGGTCCGCGGTAATCCGGGTCATACCGTCGCACAAGGTACTCGGGAGCGTCCCAGGGCTCATGCGGATCGAAGAAGTCCACCCAGAGGAAGAAGGGCGACGCCTTCCAGTTTTCCTCCAGCCACCGTACAGCCGTCTCAGCCGTGCGGCTGGGGAACGTCTGAGTCTCGTAGCGGGGCTGTCGGTTCGTCCAGTCATGCAGATCGGCCAGAGTCCGCCCCCGGTACATGGGCGACAGTCGCGTCTTGCTCTGGTCCATGACCTCTTCGATGGGATCATTCAGGTGCAGCAGCGGTCGGTCGCCTTCCTGACCGCGAATGTGATAGGCTCCCTCGAAGCCCTGATCGAACCGAGCCGGAAACAGATGCGGGCAATCGCACAGGAGCTGCGTGGCATAGCCCTTGCGTCCCAGCATGCGCGCGACGTGGTTGCTGCCGCTCCGATCGAGAGGTTGCCAGCCGTAATGGGGCCATCCGATGCGCCCCGTCGCGATGTCCGTCCGATGCGGGATGGTCGGGAAGCTTCCCGTGTAGAAACCGTGCACCTCCACCGCCATCTCCGCGGCCAACCGGTCCAGTTGCGGCGTGCGCACCGGCAGCTCGGCGCAGCGCTCCCCGAGGTTATCGTAGCGGTACGTATCGGTGATGATGAGGATGATGTTGCGCATGAGGACCCTCCTCCTCCTCGCTCAACGGCCTGTCTGACGATTCGACAGACAGGAGGAGGAGTCCTTGCTGGCAGGCTGGCCGGGTCTGCCGGGGGGGCGACGCCCGTATGCCGAAGTGCGGCCCCGATGGGCCGGCATGCGGCGCCGGGCTACGGCCTCACGCAGGCGAAGATAAGGGTTAGCCTGCCGACCCGGGACGTGCCGCCAGGGCCGACTGGACCATCATGAACTCGCCGAGATTGTCGCTGGTAAGGAGGCCGACTACCTCGCCGCTGCGGACCACCGGAAGTGTGTGGCACTGGCACTCCTGCAGCCGCATGAATGCCGTCTCAAGCATGTCGTGGGGATCGGCGATCTGGAAATCGCGGCGCATGACTTCCTGAACCGTGGCATTGGGGCCGCGCTGCGACAGGCCGCTGATCAGGTCGGAGCGCGTGAGCACGCCGATCAGTTCGTTGCCCCACAGCACCGGGAAGTCCTGCTGGAAGCCCTGCAGCAACAGATCAACGGGCTTCTGCAGCGGATCGGTGGGTGATACCGTCTCGAAGTTCGTAAGCATGGCGCGGCTAACGGGGATGCCGCCAAGGGCCGACTTCATCTGGACCATGCTGGCCTCTTGCGCGGCGCCGATCCACACGAAGAAGGCGATGAACAGCAGCATGAAATGTCCGGTCAGCAGTCCGAACAGACCGAACAGCATCGCCAGACCCTGCCCCAGATTGGCCGCAGTCTGCGTGGCGCGCGTGTACTCCATCCGCATGGCAAGCAGCGCTCGCACCACTCTGCCGCCGTCCATGGGGAAGGCCGGGATCATGTTGAACAGCACGAGGATGACGTTGACGATGAGCAGCCGCTCGATGAACGGCCCCGAGGCAACGCCGACGCTCCCGAAGGGCGAAAGCGTGCTCGTGACGATGAGCCAGATGAGCAGCGCAGCGGCGATGACGACGTTGACTGCCGGACCGGCGAGCGCGACGACAAGCTCCTGCCGCGGATCATCGGGCATACGCTCGAGTCGGGCCACGCCGCCGATGGGCAGCAGGGTGATGTCGCGCGTCTTGATGCCATAGCGGCGCGCGGCGAGGGCATGGCCGAACTCGTGCAGCAGCACGCACCCGAAGAGGGCCAGAATGAAGGCGATCCCGCCCAGAGCCCCGCGCAGCGTGTCGCCGCTGGCCAGATGGGATATCGCCACCCACGCGATCAGCAAGAGAAACGTGGCATGCATGTAGACTGCGATGCCCGCATACTCGCCCAGTCGCCAGGACCACTTCACCGTTCCCATTCCTCCACCAACCTCTGCCTTGCGGCTACGGGACTCGTGCCCTCCACTAGCCTCACTTCATCATACGCAGTCCGCCCGATAAGGTTGCACGTCCGCATGCAGGACCCGTTGGCCCGTCTGCCGAACCGTCGTCCCTGGGAACGCCGGTCGTAACCGGCGGACACATGGAGGCAAGCATGTATATGGCACTGAGCCCGGGCGCCCTCGGGCTGAAGGTGAACGGCCTGGAGGACGCCATCGCACTGGCGCGCGACAACGGCTACGGCGGCGTCGAGATCGGCATCCACGAAGTGGCCGCTCTGGTCAAAGAACACGGCGCAGCGCATGTGGTCGGCATGTTCGCGAACGCCTCGCTCAAGCCTGCCGGATTCGGCCTGCCGATGCAATGGAACGGACCGGAGGACGCATGGCGCGAAGGGCTCAAGCAACTCGACGAGCTGGCTGCCTGTGCCGCATCCATCGGATGCACGCGCACAATGACCTGGCTCATGCCCGGCTCCAACGACGTACCGACCGACGACAATCGCCGATTCCATATCGAGCGCTTCGGCCCCATCGCGGAAGTCCTTGCGAGGCACGGATGCCGCCTTGGGCTTGAGTTCATCGGACCGAAGACCATTCGGGATCGGCTGCGGTACCCATTCGTCTATCGCATGCTCGATATGGTCGAGCTGGGCCGCGACATCGGTCCGAACGTGGGCCTGCTCCTCGACTGCTGGCACTGGTACACGTCGGGCGGCACGCTGGATGAGCTGGGGAGGCTGTCCAACGAGCAGATCGTCTACGTTCACGTCAACGACGCGCCGCGCGGCGTGCCTCTGGACGAGCATGTGGACAACAAGAGGTGCCTGCCGGGCGCAACGGGCGTCATTGACATCGTCGGGTTCTTGCAGACGCTTCAGAGAACCGGATATGACGGACCGGTGGTGGCCGAGCCGTTCGGGAGCCCTGCATCGTGGGCTGCCGATGCGTTGCGCGGCTGCTTCGAGAAGGCGGGGGTCCGCGTCGGATAGCAGCCCGTCGGTCCGGGCCTGAGCGCGCGGCGCCCGACGGCTAGCGGCTCAGCCGCTTCACGACCTCTCGGACGATATCGGCGCGGATAGCGTCGATGGAGCCTCCTTCGCCGCCTTTGAACGCCGGGCTGGGGTAGACCCGGTTGGTCAGGAAGACGATATAGGTCCGCGTCATGGGATCGAGCCAGAGCCATGTGCCGGTGTAGCCGGTATGGCCGATGGTTCGCCGCGCGGGGTCGGTCTGGATCGGCCCAACATGCGGCGGCTCTGCGTAGACGCCCCATCCGACGCTGCGAAGGGGCTTCACTCCGGGCGGCGTACATGCCGTTGTCATGAGCCTGATGGTTTCGGGACGGTAGATGCGCTGGCCAAGCCATACGCCGTCATCGAGGATCATCCGGCAGTAGCGCGAGAGGTCGCCTGCCGTCGAGAACAGCCCCGCGTTGCCGGGACAGAGCGACTCGGAACCGTGATACCTGGCGAGAGGATCATGGACGATGCCCCGGATGGGGCTTCCATCGGGGGCAATGCCCGTCGGAGCGCAACGGGGGATCTGCCGGGCGCCGGGACGATAGGTCGTGTCTCGCATGCCCAGCGGCTTCCACACGCGTCTGCGCAGGATGTCCTCCAGCGTCTCGCCCGACGTCCGCTGGACGACGGCCGCCACCGTCTGGAGGTTGAGGCAACTGTAGACCATCTTCGTGCGAGGAACGTACGAGAGGGGAAGCGCGGCGTAGTGGCGATAGAGCGCGTCGGCATGGCTCTCTCCGGGGCGCCGCCCACGCTCGACGACGGCGTAGCTTTCGTATGCCTTAAGACCGGACACGTGGGTCAGCAAGTCCCGCATCGTGACGGCCTCTTTGCCCTTGACGCTGAACCCGATCAGATAACGGCTAACGGGATCGTCTAGGCCGAGCGCTCCGTCCTCCATGAGCGCCAGCAACGCGGGGGTCCCGCCGGCGACCTTGGAGACCGATGCCATGTCGAAGATCGTGTCCATGCGCATGGCAGGGCTGTCCGGATCATAGGTGTGCCGCCCGAACGCTCGAGCATACAGGGTCCGGTGGCCCCGACCCACCATCAGGACCGCGCCCGGATAGCGCTGCTCGCCGATGCCGCGCTGGACGATGGCGCCGAGCTCGTCCGAGGCCGCCGCGCCTAGACCCGCCATTGCCATGCACACGCAAAGCGTCGAAATGATGTGAGGCAATCCGAACCTCCGTTGCCGTGTGGGCTCATGACGCACACTCTACCCCGCCGGGCATCGCTTCGGCTACGCGGTGAGGCAGGCTGCGGGATCAGACGCCGCAGTCATAAGCCGCACGGCGCGCCATAGGGCCGGCGGATCGGCTACCATTTCTCCCATGTCAGCCCCTCGCAGGCGGCTTGGCCGCGCGCTCCCGATCCTCAGCATGGCGAACCTGGTGTTCGTCGTGCTGATATGGGTGGCCGGCTCCCTCGTCGCCGAGCGGTGGTGGCCGTGCGCCATCATCGCGTATGTGCCCCAGCTTCCGTTCGGGGCGCCGACCGTCGTGCTCCTGGCCTGGGCGGCGTGGAAACGCGATCGGCTGAGCGCCGGCGTCACGGCTCTGACGGCCCTGCTGTTCGTCCTTGGACCCATGGACCTCAAAGTCCGGCAGTCCTCCGCGCACGAGGGGGCAGCGCTGCGCGTGATGACCTACAACATCCGCGGCGGCACGTGGCGCCTCGACCATGTGCTGGCCACCATCCGGGAGGCGCGGCCGGATGTCGTCTGCCTTCAGGAGGCCCAGCTCCATACCGATCTGCGGTCTCGCGAGCTCGAACGGCGCATTCGCGAAGGGCTTCCCGGCTACGTCGGACACCGATGCGAGAGCATCATGACCCTCGCACGCACCGAGACGGTCTCGTTCGACGATGAGCGGCTGATGGTCGGTCGGCGCTCGCGCCCGATCGTGTGGGCCACGGTGCGTTCGGGTCCTCGAGAGGTGACGATCGGCAATGTGCACTTCGTCCTCTCGTCACCCATGGGTTCGGTTCGAACGATCGGCCTGCGGAGGTATGTCGAACAGGCCGTAGAAGTGCGCATGGCACAGGCCCGGGCGCTCCGCGCTGCCGCTCGGAGGCATCGGGAACCGCTGATCCTGTGCGGCGACTTCAACACGCCTCCCAGAGGGCTTGTGTACCGCATGCTTGCAGCCGGCTGGACCGATGCATTCGGGGCCGTGGGGACGGGCTTTGGCTGCACATTCGCATCGCCCATGCCGGTCCTGCGCATTGACTACGTCTGGCTGTCGGGCGATATCAAGCCCGTGCGAACGATGGTGCCGGCTGCGACGGGTTCGGATCATCGCCCGGTCATCGCCGACGTGGCGCTGCCTCGGGCGGGCAACGGGCCGCCGCGTCTCCAACCGCCTGCCGACTCCGGGCCACAGCCGGTAGAATGATGGTCATGGTCAGCCTGTTCGTGGCCCTCGCCGTCCTCGCGTCGGACGTGCCGACGGTCGCCGAGGCATCGCGTGCCATGGACCGCGCCGTGCGGTTCTTTCGAACCTCCGTGTCGGCCCATGGCGGCTATCTCTGGCGCTACAGCGCCGACCTGAAGAAAAGGGAGGGCGAGGGGAAGGCGGATCCCGACTGTGTGTGGGTCCAGCCCCCGGGCACTCCGGCGGTAGGCATGGCCTACCTTTCGGCCTACGAGCTTACGAAGCGCGGCTACCTGCTGGATGCCGCGCGCGAAGTCGGCGAGTGTCTGCTGCAGGGGCAGTTGCGGAGCGGCGGTTGGGCTCATGAGATCCGTTTCGAGCCATCCGCGAGATCCAGGTATGCGTATCGCGTGGATCCCGAGCGACCGCGCGCCAACGATCGCAGTCAGCTCGACGACGACATGACGCAATCGGCCATCCGGTTCCTCCTGCGCCTCGAGAAAGCCCAGGGCCGCAAGGATCGGCGCATATCAGAGGCTCTGGACTATGCGCTCGACGCCTTGATCGAGGCTCAGTATCCGAACGGAGCGTGGCCGCAGTCGTTCACGGGCTCCAACCGTGCCTCGTCCCGGCCCGTCAAGGCGGCTTCATTCCCCGAGACGTGGTCGCGCATGTACACAGCGCGCCCCTATGCCGAGCACTACACGCTAAACGACAACGTGATGGGCGCCGTCATTGAGACGCTGCTGGATGCCTGGGACTTCCGGCGCAACGCACGGTACAGGGATGCGGCGGTCCGCGGCGGCGAGTTTCTGGCGCTTGCCCAGCTTCCCGAACCGCAGCCCGGATGGGCGCAGCAGTACGATGCTGAAATGCATCCGGCCTGGGCACGCAAGTTCGAGCCGCCGGCTATCACAGGCGGGGAATCGCAGCAGGTCATGCGGACCTTGATTGCGCTCGCGCTGCGTACCGGCGAGCGGCGTTTCCTCGCTCCCGTCCCGCGGGCACTCGCCTACTACCGCCGCCTGCTGCTGCCCGATGGCCGTCTTGCCCGGTTCTATGAGATCGGCACCGATCGCCCGCTGTACTTTACGCAACGGTATGAGCTCACGTACGACGACTCGGATACTCCGACCCACTACTCGTTCAAGGTCGCTTCGCAT
>JAAYVH010000228.1 GCA_012517255.1 Chthonomonadales bacterium | reverse complement strand
CACTCGCTCGACGACATTCTGGTTCGCACGCTCGACGAGGCCGAGCGGCTCACGGACAGCCGTATGGGCTTCTACTGCTTCGTTGACGCCGACCAGCAAACGCTGTCGCTGCGGGCCTGGTCCACGCGCACGACGCGGGAGCACTGCGCCGCTGAAGGGATCGGGCTTCACTACCCGCTATCGGAGGCCGGCGTCTGGGCCGACAGTGTCCGCCAACGGCGCCCGGTGGTCCACAACGACTACGCAGGGATGCCGGACCGGAAGGGCCTTCCCGACGGCCATGCGCCGTTGATCCGCGAGCTGGTGGTGCCGATCGTTCGCCAGGGTCGCATCGTGGCAGTACTGGGAGTCGGCAACAAGCCGCTGGACTACACCGAAGAGGACGTTCGCGCGGTCAGCTACCTTGCCGACGTGGCGTGGGAGATCGCGGAACGCAAGCTGATGGAGGAAGAGCGCCAGCGACTGCAGCAGCAGTTCGATCACAGTCGGCGTCTCGAAGCCATCGGCCGCCTTGCCGGCGGAATCGCCCACGACTACAACAACATGCTGATGGTGATCCTCGGCTCGTGCGACCTGCTTGCGGCCGGCGACGGACTGACCGGCCAGTCAGCCGAGCACCTGCGCAGGATTCGACGCGCCGCCGAGCGCGGCTGGGACATGAACCGGAGGCTGTTGGAGTTCAGCAGGCAGCAGCCGGTCTCGCCGGAAGTGATGGATGCGAACGACCTGATCGAGGGCGTCGCCGACATGCTGCGCCAGCCCATGGGTGAGCGCATCGAGATCGTCGTCACTCGGTCGGTCGAGCCCGCACCCGTGAAAGCGGACCGGCTTCAGATGGAGCAGACGCTCATCAACCTGATGATGAACTCCCGTGATGCCATGCCGGAAGGCGGAACCATCACGCTTGCGGTCCAGCCGGTTACCCTCGACGAGCAGTATGTCCGCGCCCATCCGCACGCGAGGGTCGGCGACCATATCATGGTGAGCGTCTCTGACACCGGCGCCGGCATGGATGCCGACACCCTATCGCGCGTCTTCGAACCTTTCTTCACCACAAAGCCGAGGGGCAGCGGCACGGGTCTGGGACTGGCCAGCGCGTTCGGCGCTGTGAAGCAGGCGGGCGGCACCATCGAGATCGAGTCCGAAGTTGGCAAGGGCACGACGGTGTGCATCTACCTGCCACGGACCGACGAGCCGATCCCGGCCCCAGCTCCGGTGAATGATGGGCCCGCTAAGGCCGGCTCGGGCCAGGCGATCCTCGTGGTAGAGGATGAGCCCGACTTGAGGACGGTTCTGTGGTCCATGCTCCACGACCTCGGCTACCGTCCGCGAGTGTGCGCGACCGGTACCGATGCGATTGCGGTCATACAGGAGGGGAGCTTCACTCCCGACATCGTGCTGACCGACGTCGTCATGCCCGGCATGAGCGGCCCGGCCCTGGCCACACGGCTACGACAGATCGCGCCCTACTTGCCCGTCATCTTCATGTCGGTGTATACGAGCGACGCGGCAACGCAAGGCGAAGTGCCTGCCGATGCGATCCTCGTGCCCAAGCCGTTCACGAAAGCGCAACTGGGCGCAGCCATTGCGAGGGCCCTGGCTGGGAGCAGCCGGCGATCCGGCGGGAGGCGTGTGCTCATGGTGGACGACGATGCGGACTCCTGCGAGCTGGCTGAGATCGCCTGCCGACGGCGCGGCCATCGCTTGACCGGCGCTGCCACTCCTGAGGCCGCCCTTGGGTTGCTCGCCTCGGACCGCTTTGATGTGCTGATCGTGGACAATCGGGTCGGGGTCCTCGATGCTGCCGCCATCCTCCGTGTACTGCGCGACGCAGGGCATACGCAGCCTGCGCTGGTCTACACCGGCGCCGCCGGTTCAGTGGACCACGAGGCGATGAAACCCCTGGGCGTGGTTGGCGTCGTCGAGAAGACCTTTGACTACGCGCCTCTCCTCGACCTGATCGAGCGCGCATAGCTTGCACCGTCCATCCGAAAGGTCTCCGTCATGCCTACGCTCTTACGGGTTTCGTTGCCGCTCCTGGCCCTCGTGACCATCGCGCTGCCGGCCGCGGCCCGGCGCCAGCCTCGCGTGCTCCTGCGTGATACCTTTGCTGCCGACATGCGCTACGAGCGCATTCCGGGGCATGTGTGGCAGCGAGGCAGGTTCGTGGTCGGCCAGACTGAGGCGCTGCTGCGTCCGCCGATGTCGCCCATGCGCCATGTGACCGTTACGGCTGACCTGAGCATCCGGCGGAAGAGCGGCGATCGTTGGGGCTATGCGGGCGTGGCCCTCATGCTCGATCGCTCGAACTCCTGGCAGCTCCTCCTGGTCGAAGGTCCCGACGGCAAGCGCTACATTGAGCTGATCGAGACGTTCGAAGGCGCTCGCCATGCCCAGTCCATGGAAGGCGCTCCTACGAAGCTCGACGGCTCCGAGTCCGGCGATCTCGCTGCGTGGGAGCCAGGCCAGGTCTACAGGCTCACGCTGTCCCTGACTCCGACGGGCGTCACGGCTGCCGTGGCTGCGAGGAGCGGCGGACCGGCTCGCTGGAACAGGCGGTATGATTTCGGCTCCCGTCATGCCGTGCGCGAGGGCCGGCCTGCGCTCGTGGCATCGTATGCGGAAGGTGCGTTCACCATGCTCGAAGTGTCTGGCGAACCCGACAGCGGCGCGACCGTGCGCGTACGATCGGGGAGACAGGGATCCGTGGCCATCCTCAAGGCGCACACGGGCGGCATCGCCGCGGCGCTGGCGCGATCGTTTGGGGAAGCCGGCTACGGCGTGACGGTGTTGGGCTGGGACGATCTCCGGGGCAAGCGGCTTCCGGCGGACCTCGGCGTGTTCGTGCTCGCCGACGCGCGCGAGCTGCCGGTTGACGCGCGCTCCGAAGTTCAGCGCCTGCTGCAGGCTTCGGGGCGCGTCATCGCCATCGGCGCTCCTGCTGCGTCCAGGCTGCTGGCCCGTGCGCCGGAGGGCTGGGTGGAACAGGCAGCCTGGATGGAGTCGGCCGCGAAGCGCCTCCGGCGTGTTCCTCTGACCGTCGAACCAGGCCAGTGGCGCCGCACCGCCATGCGTGACACGCAGGAGGCTTCGATCACGCCCGATCCGGCAGAAGGACCGACGGCATGGCGCGTCACCACCGACCTGGTGGGCTGGGACGGCTGGATGGTCGAGGCTGCCGGAGCGTTTGGCGATGCGCGGAGCGCCCTCGTCATCGAAGCCAAAGGCGATGCGGAGACGACGCAGCTCGCGGTGGAATGCGTCGAGCAAGACGGTTCGCGTTGGTTCGCTGTGATACCCCTGACGCCGTCCTGGAGGACCCATGTTCTGCGCTCGCAGGACTTCGCCTACTGGCTCGACTCGCCTGCCACGGGCCGTGGAGGACCCGAGGACAGGTTTCGGCCTGCGCGTCTGGCGCGGATGAGCTTCACGCTGTCGGCAAGTCACACGCCGAGAGTGAAGCCTGGCCGCAGGACCTACTGGATCCGCAACCTTGCGACAGCCCAATGGCTCGACGGCGACACTCCCACGTTCGAGCTGCAGGACATCGAGGCGCTCTGGCCTTCGTACAAGCTGTACCCGCTCCGCGATATCGTCACGCTGCGCCCTGCAAGAGAGCAGGGCATTCTGACTGCGCCCCAACAGGCAGCGTGGTCTGGAGCGGCTTATGCGCCGGTGTGGAGAGAGCGGGGCAGAACCGTCGGTCGCGGCCGGTCCTGGCGATGGATACCGATTCTGGAGGCGTATGACCGCTCCGGCGCCCAGCGGGGCGCGCTGCTGTCGGTCATGGTGGGTGATGCCTCGATGCCCAACGGCATATGGGCGAATCTGGCGGTTGCCGATCCCGCTGACGCGCTCAAGCCTCCCTTGCTGAGAGCCTTGCTGGCGACCGCCGGAGCCATGACGCGGGGCGCATTTCTCCTCGAAGGGGGCGCCGAGCTCTTCTCCTACAAGCCCGGGGAGACGGTGCGGCTGGGAGCGAAGGCCATCAACGCGAACCGCCAGGCTCCTGCCGGCGACTCTCGCGCCCGAGGGGCAGCAGCCAACCGCCAAGGACTGCGGTTGGCCGTGCGCGTAACGGATGCATCCGGCAAGGAGGCGTTCTCGGCGAGCCGCTCGGCGAGCCCCGCTGCTGGCGGCGCCGTCGAGGCGCGCTGGACCTGGAAGCCGGACCGGTTCGACACAGCCGGCTACACGGTGGAAACGACGCTGCACGAGGGCGGCAGGCTGCTGGACCGGATCGTGCATCGAATCGAGGCGCTGCGCACGGAGCCTGCCAGGCCCGACGAGTTCGTGCGCGTGGAAGGCAGCTCCTTCACGCTGGGCGGGCGCCCATGGCGCTTCCGTGGGATCAACTACTGGCCATCGTGGGTCGCCGGCTATCCGCATCTGCAGGTGCGCAGTCGGGAATGCTACGACCCGGAGATCATCGAGCGGGACCTCGCCTGGCTGCAGGCTGCCGGGATCAACGTCCTCAGCGCCGTGCAGGCCATCGTGCCCGCCGATCCCAACGACCCAACCTCCTATCGCGATCAGCTCGATTTCCTCGATCGCTGCTTGAGGCACGGCATTCGGTGCTACGTCACGCTGCACAACGCTCGGCCCTATGCCGGAGCCGATTGGCCCACGGTGCGTGACTACATCGAGCGCGCGGGTCTGCGCAGCCATCCGGCGGTGATGGCATGGGAGGTGGCCTGGGAGCCCATAGACGGACCATGGGGAGGCCGCCTCGACTACCTGCGGGACGATTGGAACCGATGGATTGCTGAGCAGTATGGTCATGGACCCGACGACGCCGGGCGCTCGCCTGCCGATGTCGCGGCGGCGGATTGGGGTTTCGATCCTCGCGCCAAATCCGGCGATGCCGTACCGGTGCCAACGACGGTCCAGTGCACCACCAGCGGACCATGGGATCGCTACGTCGCAGCCTTTGCCCGCGCCCACAGCGACCTCATCGGGCGAGCCTACGGCGACATCATCAGGCCTCTGCGGGCATGGGACCCGAACCATCTGATCACGTTCCGCGGAGGCGCATGCGGCATACCGTCGGGCGCGACGTTCGCCCATATCCACAGCGTCGGCGTTGCGCGGCATGTGGACTTCCTGTGTCCCGAGGGCTACAACCTGCAGACGGGAGGATGGACCGTCCCGACGCCGGCGGACGACATTCGCAAGGGCGGCCTCATGACGCTCTACTATCGCCACGTCTCGCGCGAGAAGCCGGTGGTCTGGATGGAGTTCGGATACACGGTGAACGGCTTCGGCGGCCCGTGGTCGCCCGAGCGCGTGCACATCAAGCCCGAGGAGCTCGAACGGCAGCGCGTCGAGATCGAACGGTTCTACTCGATGATCATCGAGTCGGGCGCGCGCGGCGCTGCGCCATGGTGGTTTCCGGGCGGTTTCCGCTTCGACGAGCGGAGCGACTTCGGTCTGATCGAACCCGACGGGTCCGAACGACCTGCCGCGCGTGTGCTGCGCGAGTTCCAGCCCCGCTTCGCCGATGTGCGCCATGCACCGGCCGATCGAACCATCTCCGTGGACTTCGATGCCCAGCGGTGGCACGCGTGGGACCTGTATGCGCCCCAGTATCTGGAGGCCGTCAAGGCGGGTCACGTGCCCTCGCTCAAGAGCGCGGGAACCGGCGCCACCTCTGCGGACTGTCCGCTCATCGCCGTGGGCGGCACGCCCTACAACGGCAGCAACCCGCCGCAGTTCCTCAATGCCGAGATGGACCTGTTGGAGATCGAAGTCGGCGGCGCATGGCGCAGCGTGCGGGCAGGCGACGTGGTGGAGGTCCCGGCGGGCTCGACGGTCCGGTGTCGCGCTCAGGTGGGCAACATCGGCGAGGCGGAATGGCTTGCGCCAGCCTCGGCTCCGGCCCGGGGCGGCGTCTACCTGACTGCGACGGTCATCGCTGGCCGTGTTCGGGCCACGGCGCGGTCCCCCATAGCGGCCTCGACTCCGTACCTCGGGACGGCGCAGGTCCGGCCATTCGAGATCGCGGCAGCGCTCACGGCGCGGACGACCGTGACGTTCGACATGGAAGCCGAAGGCCGCGCCCGATTCGGCGAGCGGAGGATGATCACGCTCGTGCCCCGGTCCGGCCTGTCCGACCAGCCCTGATGGTCCCCTTCGCAGCGTTGGGTTTGCTCTGGGCTGTCACAGCGTCGGACGTTACGGATCGAGCATCACGCGTGGTTGTCGTCGAGCGT
>JAAYVH010000227.1 GCA_012517255.1 Chthonomonadales bacterium | reverse complement strand
TTGCCTCGGGCTGATCCCAGTATCCGGACATCAAGCTCGGACCACGCACCAGGATCTCGCCATCGTCTGCCAAACGCACCTCGACTTCAGGTAGGGCATGGCCGACCGAGCCGAGCTGAACCCGACCGGGGATGTTGAGCGAGATCACCGGGAACTCCGTGAGACCATATCCCTCCAGGACGGTCAGGCCAAGGCTCTGCAGGAAGCGCCCTGTCTCCGGATTCAGCGGCGCGCCGCCCGAGACAAGAAATCGAATGCGGCCTCCGCTCACTCGATCGCGTATCTTGCGCAGCACCAGACGGTCTGCCGCCCAGCCAGCAGGCGCGGACATCCAACCCGACGAAAGGCCACGCTCCCGAGATGCCGCCTGCTTCGTCCCCACGCGGAGTGCCCACAGGGCAAGCGCTCGGGAGAGAGGCGGCATGCGCCGAATGCCCTCCATGACGCGCTCACGAACGACGTCATAGACACGGGGGACACATATGAAGGCCGTCGGTTGCGCCTCAGCCAACTCTTGCGCCAGAGCGAACGGCCCCTCAGAGATGACGATCTCGGCCCCAACGGAGATGGGCAGATAGTAGCCGCCGACGCGCTCCACGACGTGGCAGAGCGGCAGAAAGGAGAGGAAGACATCACTCTCGCTGATGTGGACAACCTGCCGAGCGGCCCACGATGTGTGCAGCAGGGCAGTATGGCACAGCATGGCGCCCTTAGGGTTGCCGGTAGTGCCCGATGTGTAGATGAATGTTGCGGTCCGATCGGGGGTGACCAGAGCTTCCATCTCATCGAGCGCCCGATCGAGTTCGGCATCATCGGATGCCGAGAACGGAAGCTCGGCGTAGGGGATCGCGCGCATGCCGCCGTTGGCGACCGGCGGCTCGCCGACGAACTGAATGACATCCCTCACCGGCAGCGGAGGCGTTGCGTGACGAGTATCCAGAAGCTTGGCGGACTGCTGCGCATCCTCCGTGAAGACGGCCACGGCGCCCGAATCTCTCAGGTAGAAGGCGACCTGAGACGACGGAAGCGTGTGGTAGATCGGGACGGTTACAGCGCCGAGCCCCTGCACCGCAAGGTCGGCGGTGATCCACTCCGGCCGGTTGTACGATAGGATCGCCACGCGGTCGCCGCGGCGTACTCCCAGACGGTACAGCGCTCGCCGGAGAGCCATTACGTTGGCCTCCAGTTCACGGTAGGCGAGTCGTACGTACTTGCCGCCGCGGCGGAATCGGATGGCGCTTCGATCTCCGAAAGCAGCGACGGTCTGGCGAAACACCCTATAGACCGTGGACGACGTGCTGTTCACCATGGGCCGCCATGACCGTCTACGTCGATCCGGAAGGTAAGGTTGGGCATTGTACTCGGGCTAGTGCTGGGCGTCAACGTCGTCGAGCGCAACGACCAGTCTGCCGGAAGGAACTCCGGGCGGCCATACGGAAACTAGAGATGCGCTTACGCCGCATCACGCAATCCACGCGAGAGGTAGTAGTATCTGATGCCTGCCCGTCCCTACGAAGCCGTCGTGGTCTCTCACACTCACTGGGATCGCGAGTGGTACCGCACCTTCGAGGTGTTTCGCCATCGTCTTGTGGCGTTGCTCGATGCCTTGCTCGACCTGTTCGATCATGATCCCCGATACGGGCCGTTCTATCTCGACGGGCAGATGCGGCCGGTCGAAGACTATCTGGAGATCAGGCCGGACCAACGCGCTCGTCTCGAAGCGGCATTCGAGTCCGGGAGCCTCTATGCGGGACCGTGGTACGTGCAGCCGGACGAGTTCCTGGTGAGCGGCGAGGCGATCATCCGCAACCTGCTCATGGGCCGTGACGCCTGTCGTCACTGGAAGACGGGCGCGCCGATTGGATACGCTCCGGATGCGTTCGGGCACATCGCGCAGATGCCTCAGATTCTGCGGGGCTTCGGCATAGACAATGCGGTGCTCTTCCGGGGGATCACGGCTGATCAGGTAGCGGCCGAGTTTGCCTGGCGGAGCCCCGATGGCTCTGAGGTGCTGTGCGCGAAGATGCCCGACGACAACGCCTACAGCAACTGGTTCTACCGGTTGCGTGAGACCCTGGCGGACACGGATCGCGGCGTGCCCATGGATCGGGACCGTGTGGTGCAGGAGGTCCTGGGACTGCTGAACGACAGCCTGCGCGAGCGCCCCACCACCGATGCACTGCTGTGGATGGACGGCGTGGATCACATCTTCCCGCAACCGCGAACTCCCGACATCATCGAGATCGTGAACGAAGCGCTGGCTGACCGCGTCACCGCAAAGAGCGGGACGCTGGTGGACTACCTTGAGGCCGTGCAGAGGCAGTCGCCAGAACTCGATGTGGTGACCGGCGAACTGAGGGTCAGCAATCGGGCATGGAAACTGCAAGCGCTCCTTACGCATGTGGCCTCTTCGAGGATCAATCTCAAACAGCGCAACCACGCCTGCGAGACGCTGTTGGAGCGTTGGGCGGAGCCGTGGACCGCGTTCGCATGGGCCTGGACAGGAGACGAAGGAGCGACGACGTCCCTCGATCCCGATCCGCAGCCCTTCATCAGACACGCCTGGAAGACGCTGCTCCTGAACCACCCCCACGACTCTATCTGCGGATGCTCCATCGATCAGGTGCATCGTGACATGCTGCCCCGGTTTGAGCAGGTGGAGCAGATCGGCGAGATGGTCACGCGGACGACGCTCGATCGCCTTGCCGGACTTGTCGATACCAGTTTCACCCGCGAGGACCGACACGACCCTGACGTGATCGGTGCGCTGGTGGTCTTCAACCCGTTGGGATGGAGCCGGCAGTGCGACCGCGTGACGGCCGATCTGTTCGTTCCCACGACTGTTGCGTGCGACACGATCGGTATCGTTCGCAACGGCGCGGAGATCGAGGCAGAAGTGGAGCCGCTGCCGTCGTGCCACACGCTCACTCAAGCGCCTCACGACATACCCGTGGGTCATGCCTGGAGGCGCTTCCGTGTGGCATTCCGTGCGGACGCGCCGGGGTTTGGGGTTTCTGTGTACCATATCATCGCCAAGACCTCGGCGATCCGGGCTCGGCCATCCGATACGGTACTGACGGGTGAGGACTGGATCGAAAACCGGTGGATACGGCTTGCCGTCCATGACAACGGCGCCCTGTCGCTCGAGGACCGCCGAACAGGACAGAGGTACGAGGGTCTCATGGCGTTCGAAGATGGCGGCGACGTGGGTGACGGCTACAACTATATCGCGCCGAAAACGGATACAGTGCTGCGCTCGGACGCGCTGCCGCCCACCGGGTCGGACGCAACCGCCAGGGTGGAGCGACGCGGCGAAGATGCGGCCATCATCGTAACCCATACCTGGTATCTGCCGCAGGGCAGAGAAGGAGACGCTCGAGATGGCGCGACGCAGGCGCCGGTGCGCATCGTGTGTGAGGCGGTGGTCTCGCCGAGCTCGCCCAGGGTCGATCTGACCATACAGGTGGACAACACGGCACGCGACCATCGTCTGCGTGTCCTGTTTCCCAGCGGCGCTTCCGACGCTCAGTCCTACACGGTAGAGCAAGCATTCGGTTGCGTGGAGCGTCCCATCCGGTTGCCTGACTGCACGGGATGGAAAGAGCCCCAGCCGGGAACCGGCCCGCAGAAGACATGGGTGGATGTGAGCGACGGCAGTCGCGCATTGGCAGTGATCA
>JAAYVH010000226.1 GCA_012517255.1 Chthonomonadales bacterium | reverse complement strand
CTCCTCCATTTTGAACCAGTCTCGACAACGACGAACGTCACCGCATCCCGGCGGAAATCCTCGGCTCTCACTCCCGGGACATGTGCCATCACTTTGACTCTGTACGTGTTCGGGGCGAAGAAGTGCGACGGGACATCGAGCGAACACACATATATGCCGGGCTCCAATGGCCTGATGTGGCCGTCTGTCGAGTCTGACAAGTTCGTGCTACAGATGGGCGTCCCCTGATGGCTCTCCACCCATACTCCGAGATCAACGTTGGCGACGGGAACCCGGACCACGAACTCGAAGTTAATGTGTAGTGACTCCCGGACGTCAATGTTGGCTGTAATGTACCCATTGCTGTTTGTGATCCAGACGCGGGTGAAGCCGACACGGGCGTTCTCGGGTGGGGCGAACCGCGAATCCTCGAGCGCCGCACTCGATTGCCCAAGGTACAGGCGGAGGACTGCGTCGGTGCCCTGTATCTGGACCATTCGTCCGTGGTCCATCAATGCAGTCCGTGGGCAGAGACCGGCGATCGACCCCATGTTATGACTCACGAACAGCACCGTTCTTCCCTCGCCCGCCACATCACCCATCTTCCCGATGCACTTCTTCTGGAAGGCGGCGTCGCCGACGGCTAGGACTTCATCCACGATGAGGATCTCGGGGTCGAGGTGGGCGGCGACGGCGAAGGCGAGGCGCACGTACATGCCGCTGGAGTAGCGCTTGACGGGCGTATCAATGAACTGCTCCACTTCGCTGAAGGCGATGATCTCGTCGAGCTTTCGGTCCACCTCGCGGCGGCTCATGCCCAGGATGGCGCCGTTGAGGTAGATGTTCTCGCGGCCGGTCAGCTCGGGATGAAAGCCGGTTCCCACCTCGAGCAGGCTGCCGATGCGCCCTTTGACCTTGACAACGCCTTCGGTCGGCGCCGTGATGCGCGATAGGATCTTTAGGAGCGTACTCTTGCCCGCACCGTTGCGCCCGATGATCCCCAGGATCTCCCCCTGCTTGACCTCGAAGCTCACATCCTTCAGCGCCCAAAACCGCTCGCCGATGCGCGCGGGCTGCCCCGCCCCGGTTCCCACCGTGGCCAGCGGATCGTCCTTGCCCCTCTTGAGCGCCCACCAGCGCGACAGGTCCTCGCGCAGCGTCGCCCCGCCGATCATGCCGAGACGGTATTGCTTGGAGAGATGTTCGACGCGGATTACTGTGGACATGGCAGGTGACGTAGGCGAGAGGCGAGAGGCGACATAGGCAAGAGGCAAGAGGCAAGAGGCGAGAGGCGAGATAGGCAAGAGGCAAGAGGCAAGAGGCGAGAGGCGAGAGGCGACATAGGCGAGAGGCGAAAGAGTGTGTTGGCGATCATCGGCTGGTTCGTTCGGGCATGCGATGGCGGCGCAATCCAGTTAGCATACGAGCAATCTCCGCGGCTTCGCTCCTGAGTCCATCAAGCGACACCCTATCAATGTACCCAAGGTCGGCGGCTATCTGACACTGGCACACTGCTTCCATGAGCGAACCGTATGCCATCTCAAGGAACCTCACGAAGTCGCCATCGGTGTTGCGTCCCGCTCCCTCGGCGATGTTCGATGCCACTGAGACTGAGCACCGGCGAAGCTGAGCCGACAGCCCGTAGCGCTCCGAATCCGGGAACGAGCTTGTCACGGCATAGACCTGTCGAAGCCACGCCATCGCTTTCCGCCACACATCCAGCTTCTCGAACCGAAACACCCCGTCGTCCATTCCCTCTTGCCCCTCGCCTCTTGCCCCTCACCTCTCGCCTCTTGCCTCTCGCCTCTTCCCTCTAGCCTACACCGTATCCATAAACGTCCTCTCGACCCTGTGGAACAGCACGAGTCCCACGAACAGGAGGACGAGGGCGCAGGCGGCGCTGTAGAGGAGCCAGATCGGGTTGAACACCCCGGCGCCGAGGAAGGCGTAGCGGAAAGTCTCCATGATGGGCGACAGCGGGTTCCACCTGGCGATCCAGCGCCACGCTTCGGGCACGAGCGACGTCGGGTAGATGACGGGGGTGGCGTACATCAGGAGCTGGACGCCGAAGCCGACGAGAAACGAGAGATCACGGTAGCGGGTAGTGGCCGACGACACGATGATGCCTCCGCCGAGTCCGAACATGGCCAGCAGGAGGAGAAGCACCGGCGTGAGCAATACTGCGGAGTTCGGCGAGACAGATGCACCCCGCGCGGCGAAAATGGCCAGGAAGATCAGGAAGAAGACGAACTGGATGCCGAACTTGACCAGATGCGAGATGACGGTGGCGATCGGGATGGCAAGCCGAGGGAAGTAGACCTTGCCGAACAGCCCGGCGTTGCCCGTGAACGTAGCCGATGTGGCCACCAGACAGCCGGAATAGAAGGCCCAGACGACGGTGCCGATCATGTAGAACAGGAACTGAGGCGCCCCGTCGGTGGGCAATCGGGCGATCTTGCCGAAGACAATGTTGTAGGCGAAGGTCGTGATCAGGGGCGTGATCAGATGCCACGCGGGGCCGAACACCGTCTGCTTGTAGAGCGCCACGAAGTCGCGCCATACGAACAGCATGATGAGATCGCGGTAGCGCCATAGCTCGCCGAGATGAAGATTGAGGATGCCTTCGTGGGGTCTGATGACCGAAGTCCATCCCCCCTCGTCGGGCCCTAGCTCGGGGAGTTTCGGGGTGTCCTCCGCCGCGGCGGATTCGGGCGCCTGCGCTTCGGCGATTTGGGCTGTCATGCTCTGTCGGTTCGGGCAGGATATGTCGGCATCAGGGTCATCACGGTTGCATTGTGCTCTACGCAGGTACGATAGTGTCTGCTCCTGCGAACCGGCAAGAGTATACCCACACGGGAGGTGCGCCATGAGTCTGCTCGTGCCGCTGGCGCTGATGCTGGGCGGCGAAGCGCCGACACGACATACGGCGGTGACGATCGTCGGTCCGTCGTTCCATATCAACGGCAAGCCCACGTATGCCGGACGCACGTGGCGCGGGATGAAGCTCGAAGGCCTGCTCATGAACTCGCGCATGGTGCAGGGCATCTTCGACGACATGAACCCGGAAACGCGCGGGCGATGGGCCTACCCGGACACGGGCGTGTGGGACCCGGAACGAAACTCGAGGGAGTTCGTGGCGGCCATGCCCGCATGGCGGAAGCACGGGCTCCTCGCCTTTACGATCAACCTGCAGGGCGGCAGTCCACAGGGGTATTCGCAGGCCCAACCGTGGCATAACTCGGCCATCGCGGAGGACGGCTCGCTCCGACCAGCCTGCATGCGCCGCCTGGAGCGGATCCTCGACGAGGCGGACAGGCTCGGGATGGCGGCCATCCTCGGCCTCTTCTACTTCGGTCAGGACCAGCGGCTCAAGGACGAAGCCGCCGTGATCCGCGCCACAGACAACGCCGCCAGATGGGCGCTCGACCGGGGCTACCGGAATGTGCTCATCGAAGTGAATAACGAGTGCAACGTGCGCTATGACCACGCCATCCTGCGGCCCGAGCGGGTGCATGAGCTGATCGAGCGCGTGAAGTCCCACACCCGTAACGGCCAACGGCTTCTCGTGGGCACGAGCTACGGCGGCGGAACGATACCAGGCGAGAATGTCGTGCGGTCGTCCGACTTCCTGCTCATGCACGGCAACGGGGTCAGCGACCCGCAGCGCATCGCCGAGATGGTTCGGAAGGCTCGCGCGGTGCCCGGCTACCGGCCCATGCCGATCCTCTTCAATGAGGATGACCACTTCGACTTCGACAGGCCGATGAACAACATGGTGGCAGCGGTGTCGGAATACGCATCGTGGGGCTACTTCGACCCGGGAAAGAGCGACTACAGCGACGGCTACCAGTGCCCGCCGGTTCAGTGGGGCATCAACACCGATCGGAAGAAGGCATTCTTCGCCCTCCTCGCCGAAATGACCGGGAGCGTACCGGAGCGCACCGTCGCCTCGTATCCCGGCAAGACGTGGCAGACGGCCGCTCCCGCCAGCGTCGGGCTGCGCCCTGAGAAGCTGAATGAGCTCGCGACGCTCGTTCAGGGGCGAGGATGCGTGGTGCGCCACGGCAAGATGGTCTATACATGGGGCGATGTCTCCCGGAGCGCCGACGTCGCCTCGGCGGTGAAACCGGTGATCAGCACCCTTCTCCTCATGGCGGTGCGCAGCGGCAAGCTCAAGAGCCCCGACGCCGCGGTCTCCGAGGTGGTCCCCGAGCTGAGATCTCTCAACGGCGGCAAGGACGGGGCGATCACCTGGAGGCATCTGGCGTCGCAGACGTCGGGCTACGGCCTTATCGAGCAGCCCGGCACGGCCTATGGCTACAATGACTACGCGCTGGCGCTCTACTACGATGCTCTCATGGAACGGGTCTACAAGCAGGACGGCACGGAGGTTCTGCGAGCGCTGATCGCCCAGCCTATCGGCTTCGAGGACGACTATGGCTTCGGGCGCACAGGTCAGCGCGGAGGCGGACGACTGCGCGTCTCCGTGCGCGACTTCGCCCGGTTCGGCCTGCTGTGCCTGAAGGACGGCGTGTGGAATGGCAAGCGGGTTCTGCCTCGGGGACTGATGCGCGAGGCGCTGGGGAGCGTGGTTCCCGCCGAAATGCCCCGAACCTCGGGCAAGGAAGCCGCCATGCTACCGGATCAGCGCAGCCTTGGCGGCGGCAAGGACCAGACGCCGACGGGACCGGGGTACTACTCGTTCAACTGGTGGGTTAATCGACCCGGACCAGGAGGCAAGCGCCTGTATGTAGACGGACCGCCCGACCTCTATGCGGCTGCCGGCCATGGCGGCATGCGGATGCTCGTCGTCCTGCCGAGTCTCGACATGGTGGTGTCATGGAACGACTCGCCCATCGACGACCACGACGCCAGCCCCGGCAATCCGAACACTCGCTGCAACCGGGCGATCAAGCTCATCGTGGAGGCGGCGCGCGGCTGACGCCTCCACGATCAGTCGCGGCGCGTCAGCGTGCTATCAAGACCCTCCGGGCCACGATGGAATCCGACGATCCATCGTAGGCGCCCATGACGTCCACCTTGGCCCCGACGGTCACGTCGTCGAACGTGGCCGGCCCGCGCGGCACAAAGCCGTAGAGCGTTGAGTCGGTTGTCGTCACCTTGACGCGCTGAGCCATCGGGCGGAAGTTCATGAACGCGTTGAGCGGCTCGACGACGAACGTCTTCGCGGCGCCGTCCACCTCCAGCACCGTGCCCCGAACATGGGCCGGTCGCGGCGTCCCGACCGGAATGTCCATGATGACCACAACGGTGGCGGTCAACACGCCGGCGGTCGGGTCCCATGTGCCTGTCACGAAGACGAACTGCCCATTGGCCAGCGTTCCTGCCTGCCCATCCGAGGCTTGAACGATGGTGGTGGCATCCGTCAGGGCAACGTGGACGCTCCGCCGGGATGCATGGATGAGATCAAACGCGACGCCCGGCTCGAGGTTGGCCACCTGCCCCGCGACTCGGCCCCGCTTGTGCATGGCCCGGAACCGATTGGCGTCGCCCTGCTGGATACGAGCCTGAAGCTGACCGCCGTCCAGCCCGAAATGCGGCAAGTCGAAGTCGATCAACAGGTCGGTCTGGCCGTTGCCGGCGACGGAGCAGGCGATCGGGAACTCCACCATGCACGTGTCATTGGGTCCCGGTCCGAAGCCGTTGCCGGACAGACGAAGCGGCACATCCGCGGCAGAGCCGTTGCGGTGCATGAGCCGCATCGTGTTGCGGAGCGTCAGCCTCGCTCGCACATAGCTGCCCGGGGGCACCGCTGCTTCCCCAAGCATCTCGGCGGTGTCGGCGAGCTCCGGCAGGTTCAGCTCGACGCCGTCGGCGTCATCGTAGACGGTGCGCCAACTCGAGCCGCCGGCGGACACCTCAATGCGGCGCAGGGTCGCCCAGACCTGCGGATAGTCGTCGGAGAACGAGTCCATCACATAGAGGCGAAGCGTGCCCGAGTCCCCCGTCCCCGAGCCCCCTCCGCAACCGGTCAGCCAGGCGAGTGCGGTCGCGCCAAGCAAGATCCCCACAAAGCCCATCGCCTTGCGCATGCGTACGATCCCCTTTCGGAAGTGAAGGCTATACTAACAGGACGACACGGCGCCTTCTGGGTTCCCGGACGCACATCAATATGCGACGGAGGCAGCACCATGTTCAGCCGCATTGCCCCACGCCTGTTCGCAGTGCCGACGGAGGGCGGTCAGAACAACCCGTTCCTCGCCGGACCGGATCGCGAAGCCGACCTGCGGAGCCGTCGCCCGTACTTCCTCATACCGCTGCTCGGGCCGCGTCATGCGCAGCTCACCCACGGCGCCGTCGCGCGCGTTCGCGCGTGGGTGCGCCGTCAGGGCAAGCCCATCACCGATGTGTTCGTGCTTAGCCACGGATGGCATCGCAACTTCTTCAGCGCCGTGGCAGCCTATGACCGGCTCATGGTCGGGTTTCGGCGTCTCATCGGCCGGGGCGCCATCGAGCCGTCGCCTGACTTCAACCCGCTGTTCCTGACCGTCCACTGGCACTCGGACCCCGGCGAGAATCTCTGGCTCGACAAGGAAGGCCGCCGGAGCAAGGTCGGTTTCATGGCGAACGTCCGCAGCACGTTCCGAGCGGCCGATCCAGCGGCGACGTCCGAAGCGACACTCGAGCGCGATTTCGAGCTCATGTTCGATCTTCTCTCCTCGCTGTCCGCTCCGGATACGGATGCGTCCGGACCCGAGTTCGATGAGGAGGCTCGGGGGCTGGCCGAGGTCCTCGACAGGCGGTATGTGCTGCGCGCCGATCCCGCCGCGGGAACCGACGACAAGGTGGCGGCTCTGTGGGTGTGCTACTACGAGGCTCCTTCGCGACGGGTGCTCATGCTTCAGGAGAGGAAGCCGCGCCCGTTCGCGACCGGATTTCAGGGGCTCTCGCGCCTGCTCGCGTTCATCACATCCGCCGTGCCCGCCGTCACGCTGATGGGGCTCATCGTCAACCTGCCGGTTCCCAGGTTGCGGGTCACCGATGCTCATTACGTCATCGGCGCGGCAAAGCCGATCATGACCACGCGCCGCGCCACGATGCGCGACGCCGTGGGCATGGGATGGATGTGGTTCGGCAGGCGCACTCTCAACGCCGCTCGTGCGACCCTCGCGGTCACGGGGAGCCTGCACGCCGTCCGGTCCTCCACGCTGACCCATCGGCTGCACAGGATCAGGGTGCACGTTGCCGCCATGGTCGGGCTCGCGGCAGTGTCGGGCCTGCTGCTGTGGCTCATCGGGCTCTGGCGCAGTCTCTTCGCGCCGCAGCGACCAGCGACGGCCATTCCGTGGCTTGCCCTCCTGCCGTGGCTCTACCTTCAGGTCCTGTTCGCGCTGCCGCTGATCGCCTACAGCCTGGCGGGCCTGATATTGTCGTTCGCATGGTTGGGTCCCATCGGCCAGGCGCTGCGCCTGGTCAGCGACGAGCGGCAGGGACTCCGAGACCGCCCCGACCGTCGGGCTCTGACGCTCAGCGTCGCTGCAGCGTTCGCATGGCTCGCGCGCCGGCCGATACGATGGCTCAAGTCGGCCGTGGCGCTCGACAGCCGATGGACCAACCTCGGCGATCTGGCCGAAGCCCAGCTCGCTTTCTACGACATGCAGCAGCGCGGCGTGATGACCGGCGTGTACCTGGGCGAGGCCCTTGAGGACCTCTGGCGAGGAACGCCCGAACTCGAAGGAGCCAGGCTGCATCTTGCCGGGCACAGCTTCGGGTCGCTGGTGGTGGCCAACGCTGCCCGAACGCTGGCATTTGCTTCGGGTTTTCGGGGCCAGCTCCGCACGCTGACCCTGATACAGGGCGCGCTCGCCTCCGGCTGGCTATCGGGCGAACGACGGCTTCTCGACCGGATCACCGGAGCCGTCGCATGCATCTTCTCGCGCTATGACTCAGCCAACGGCCTCTGGTATCCGCTGGCCAATCTCGGACGCGAGGCTGCGGGACATGTGGGTCTGTGCGGCGACTTTGCGACGGTCGCCAACTCCATGCCGCCGTCGCTGGTGGTGCCCCCTCAGCTCGGTCCTATCGGCCCGAACACGAAGGTCATCAACGTAGACGCGAGCCGCATCATCTATAGCGGCGCCGTCGCAGCCGGCGGAGGCCACGGCGACATCTTCAAGGACGACGTGCTGCACGTGCTCTGGGCAGCCATGCAGGCCTGACGACATAGACGCCCACCGGACGGATCGCCCTCGTTCAGCCTCCGGGGCCGCGCTGGCGCCGAATCTCCCGTTCCAGCACTTCGCGCAGCCTCTGCATGAGCCCATCGAGCGTGAACATCTCCATGATCCGCTTCCGACCGGCAAGACCCATGGTACGGCGCGCTTCGTCATTGGTCGCGAGACGTATCAGAGCCTGCGCCATGACCTGGGGATTACGCCGCGGCACCAGATAACCGGTTACGCCATCATCCACGAGCTCCGGATTGCCGCTGACGGCGGTGACGACGCACGGTCGCGCCGAGGCCATCGCCTCCAGAACGGCCAGCGGAAGCCCTTCGAGGAGCGACGGCAGCGCGAAGATGTCGAACGCTCGGTGCAGTCGAGGAGCGTCCGTGCGGTATCCGAGGAATCGCACCCGATCGGCCAGGCCGAGGCGCGCCGCCTGCTGCCGCAGCTTCGTCTCCAGCGGGCCTTCGCCCGCCCACAACAACACCAGCTCCGGAACCGAGCGTGTTACGATGGCAGCCGCATCGAGCAGATCGCTGTGTGCCTTTCGCGGGGTGAAATGGGCCAGCGTGCCGACGGCCAGATCGCTGGGAGTCAGTCCGAGATCCGATCGGGCTCGGTCGCGATCCTCGTCGTCGAGATAGGGCTCCGGCTCGATGCCGTTGGGGATGGCGTAGACGCGGTCCGGGCTCATCCCGCCCGCGATGAGGTGCTGCCGCACGAACTCGGCGCATCCGACCGCAGCCGGAGCGGTGGTGTAGGGCCAGCGTGTATTGGCTGCCTGCATCAACGCGACACACGGAACCCCGGCCTTCCGGGCCGCGCGAACGCCCCACAGGGTTCCCGTGGAGTGCATGGTGAGCACAACGTCGGGCGCGAACCGCTGTATGTGCTCGACGATTGTGGGGCATGCACGCAGGTTCAGCTTTCCGCCGATGGCGCCGGTGACCATCTCGATGCCATCATCGGCAGCGGCTCGCTCGAAGGCATCGAGCGGCTTGCTTAGAACGCGCACGCTGTCGCCGTGCCGCTGCTGGACCCTGGCCATGCGCAGCAGCATGCGCTCGGCGCCCGACAGGCGGGACGGCGTGATCACGTACAGAATGCGCACTTCTTCCTCCTCGCGTTGTCTGCGACTATACCCGCGGCGTCGATGTCGGCGGCAAGCGGCCCATAGCGTCAGCCCGCGCCGCCATCCGGCAATGCTCGCCAGGACGAAGTGGGATACAATGCCGCATGGCCACGCGTTCGGTGATCGTCCTTGCCGCCCTGGTTATCACTGTCGGAGCGGCGGCGACTGCCCACAGCGGATCGGACCGCACCCCGCCCGTCACGGTGGACAGCAGCATGACGCGCGTCAGGGCGCTCAAGGGCTCCCCAGCTCCCCGATCGCGGCTAGCGGAGCTCGAGCTGGTGACCGTCATGTACCTGGGATTCGACGGCCGCCGCCATCGCGGCCAGATCGTCGTGCGCCGGGATCTGGCCCGAGAAGTCGCGGCCATCTTCAGGGATCTCGAGCGCCTTCGCTTTCCCATAGCCAGAGTCGTGCCGGTATCGCGCTATGGATGGTCCGATGCAGCGTCCATGGCGGCCAACAACACTTCCGGCTTCAACTATCGCCGCAAGCCGGGTCAGCGCGGTCTATCGCTCCATGCATTCGGTTCGGCCGTCGACATAAACCCGAAGCAGAATCCCTATGTGCTCGGGAGGCGCTCGCTCCCGCCGGGCGCCCGACACAGACCGGGAGTTCGCGGCACCATTGTGGACGGGCCCATCGTGCGCGCCTTCACGCGACGCGGTTGGCGATGGGGCGGCCACTTCCGGGGGCACAAGGACTGGCAGCACTTCGACAAGCCCGTCCGACGGGCAACACCGCGGGCATAGACCCGCAGGAGGTCTCATGCAAGACGAACTCAACCCCATGCGACGAGAGCTTCTTCGCAAAGCCGGCCTTGCCACAGCCATGGCGACCACGAGCATACTGGCAATACCCTCGGACGCCGAACCGCAGACTCCCAAACGGAAGCCGCCGCGCAACCCCCTGAATGTGCGCGATTTCGGCGCAGCCGGCGACGGCAAGCGGGACGATACCCGGTCATTCGAACGGGCGCTCAAGGCTGCCGAGAGCGACGGAGGCAACCTGATCACGATCCCGCGTGGGGAATACCGCATCACCGCGCCGCTCGACATCCCGGCGTCGGTGACGCTCGAAGGCGTCTCGCGCGCACCGACGATTAGATCCGAGCATCGCGGAAGCTGCCTCATGGCGCTCGTCGAAGGCGGCGATGCCGAAGGGCCGCCTCTGATCACGCTGCATGAGAACTCCACGCTGACCGGGCTGACCGTCTTCTATCCCGAGCAGCGGCAGACCGTTGATCCCGTACCCTACCCGTGGACCATCCGGGGCGACGGCGACAACTGCAGCCTTGTGGATGTCCTGCTCGTCAACCCGTATCAGGCCGTGGACTTCGGCACGAAGGCCGCAGGCCGCCATTACATTCGGGGTCTGTACGCTCAGGCGATCTATAAGGGCCTGTTCGTGGATAAGTGCTTCGATGTGGGCCGCCTGTGGGACGTGCACTTCTGGCCATTCTGGGAGGTCTGGCAAACGCCCCTCAAGCAGTTCACCGAGAAGGAGGGGACTGCCTTCATCATCGGGCGGACCGATTGGGAGTATGTGGGCAACTGCTTCTGCATCGGCTACAAGATCGGCTTCGACTTCATCCGCACCAAGGATGGCTCGGCCAACGGAGTCTTCACGCAGAGCGGCTCCGACGTCGGCCCTCTGGCAGTGCGCGTCCAACACGTTCAGGACCACGCGGGCATCGCGTTCACCAACTGCCAGTTCATGACGGGGGTCGAGATCAAGGAGACGAACCGCGGTCCCGTGAAGTTCACGTCGTGCGGTTTCTGGCCCATCAAGGGCGCCGACCGGCACGCGCTCCTCGAAGGGAGCGGCAACACGATGTTCACGGCCTGCCACTTCTCGGATTGGGCCAGGACGACACCGGGTACTCCCGCCATCGAGGCACGCCGGGGCAGCCTGACCGTCAACGGGTGCGACTTCGCCGCGGCAGGCAAGACTCAGGTGCGCATCGGTCCCGATGTCGAGGCTGCCATCGTGATCGGCAATCGGCTGCGTGGAACTGAAGGCATCCTCAACGAAGCCGGCGATCGGGCGCAGATAGGCCTGAACGCCGTCGCGGCTTAGCCGGCGTCACGCCCGCGCCGCGGGGTTTTCTCGGTCGAACAGCCAGCGTGCCGGGTTTTCGGCAATGTACTGGCACACGCAGTTCAGGGATTCCTCGTCGCGAATGATGTGTTCGTAGAAGTTGCGCTGCCAGGCAAACCGAGGCGCTATGGTCTGGCGAATGGTCCGCGCCGACACCGCCTTGAACGCACGCACGACCGCCCCCAACGTGGGTGCATGCGTCGGAATGTCATGGGGCGCAATATCGGGCGCAATGGATTGCGCCCCTGCGGGGTTGGGGCCGTCGTTGGTAGGGGCGCGATTGCTCGCGCCCTCTTCGGCCGCATCAACATCAATCCGAATGATGCCATGGATATGGTTCGGCATCACGACGTATGCGTCCGTTGCGACGCCCGGGAACCGCGCCGGCAGATCGGACCATATCGCGGCCGCCACGCGCCCGGCCTCGTTCAGATGCATGATGCCATCGGCGACCTCACCAAACCAGCACGTTCGATCCTGCGTGCAGATGGTCACGAAATACGGCCCGGCCTGCGCGTAATCATGCCCTGTGAGACGGATGCTGCGGCGGTGGTGTCTTTGGGGATCGTATCTCATAGCGTGCATGTTTCCACGGCCTACACGGCATTCATCACCCGTTACACGGCGCCGTTCGGGGCGGCATATCGGGCACAACATGGGCCGCAATGTCGGGCGCAATGAATGGCGCGCCTACGGGGTTGGGGGCGTCGTTGGTTGGGGCGCGATTGATCGCGCCCATCACCTCCTCGCGGCCGCTGTGATCGCGATCAACGCCGGTACCGCCCGACGGTCCTTGCCGTAGATAAGATCCACCGAGGCGATGGCCGCGTCGGGCCGCGGATTGTTCCATTGCTTCG
>JAAYVH010000225.1 GCA_012517255.1 Chthonomonadales bacterium | reverse complement strand
TACGGGCCAAGCGGTTGTTGGCAGCCCTGGCAGACGCTGCGGAAACCGACGCAGTGCTTGCTCTGGCAGACGATCCCATCGGATTGCGGCTCGCTGATGGGACGCCCGCGCACGTCGTTACCACCGGGCCGCTCCATTCGGCTCATGGCAAGCCAGTGTTCGATCCGGCATCGCTCGCCCCTGTGGTTGCGCAACGCCAGTTCGATGTGATCGCGGTGGACATGCTGGATACGCCGGAAGGGAGCTTGAGCTCTCTTCGGCGTTTCGCTCGTCGCGTCATCACCTTTGACGATCGCGGGGCCGGCAGATTGGGAGCGGACGCGATCGTCAATGTGCTTGTGAGGGAGCCTCAGCCTGCGTCTCTAGCTTCTGGGACGCTCCTAGCCGAAGGGCCCGAGTATGCGACGCTCGATCCCGTCTATGCGACTCCCACGCCTGTGCGTGACATCAAGCCCTCGCATCTCAACGCACTTGTGACACTCGGCGGCGCCGATAGCGCGGGACTGACGCTGAAGGTACTCCGAGCGCTCCTGGACGTCGACGGACTGGCAGTGGTCTCAGTGGTGTGCGGGATCGGTTCGGGATGGAGAGAACAGGCGCTCGACATTGCCCAGGGAGCGCCCTGGCGGCTGAACCTCCATGATCAGGTCCCAAACCTGCGCGATCTTTTCCTATCGGCCGATCTCGCGTTCGTGGCCGGAGGCCTGACGATGCACGAGGCGTGCTGCACCGGTACGCCGTCCATTGCGGTGTGCCAGCCCATTGATCACCAGCCCGAGCTTGCCCGCTGGTTCGCCGAACGAGGAGCCATGCTCACCGTCGGTGATGGCGCGCAGGCGGAGGAGCGAGAGATTGCGGATGCCGCTCGAGGGCTGGTGGCCGATGCGGCTAGACGTGCATCCATGTCCGCTGTCGGGCGTGGACTGGTGGACGGCAGGGGCACTCAGAGGACGGCAAGACTGATCCTACGCGTGGCCGGCGTGAAGGTGGAGGAAACGGACCCATGAAGGACTTCGCATCGAGCATGCTGCAGCTTGTCATTGAAACTTCGACGAATCTCCCGGACGACATAAGGGAGGTGACGCGCCGCTGGCGAGAGAGAGAGCTGTCCGGGACGCTCTCCGGTCTCGCCGTGGACATCATCACGCGCAACATAGACCGTGCGAGGTCCGAGCGCGTGCCGATCTGCCAGGACACGGGAATGCCCACTTTCTGGGTGCGGTGCCCGCGCGGTTCGGATCAGGAGCAGATGGCGGCGGATATTCGCGACGCTGTAGCCACCGCTACACGTATGGGGGTGCTACGCCCGAACTCAGTGGACAGCGTCACGGGACGCAACTCAGGGGTGAATCTGGGACCCGGGACACCTGTGATCCACTTCGAGCAGCACCCGTCGGACCAGGTAGAAGTCATGCTGCTCCTCAAAGGCGGCGGATGCGAGAACCAGAGCGCCCAGTACTCGTTGCCGTGCTCGTTGCCGGAGCTTGGGCGCGCCGACCGCGACATCGAGGGTGTCTATCGGTGCATCATGGATGCTCTGCACAAGGCGCAGGGGCACGGCTGCAGCGCTGGCTTCATCGGAGTGTGCATCGGAAGCGATCGAGCCGAGGGGTACGCAGAGGCCAAGCGCCAGCTTCTGCGCCATGCCGATGACACCAACCCCGATCCGACGCTTGCCGAACTGGAGCGTCGGGTCATGGATACAGCCGATCGCCTGGGCATCGGCACCATGGGATTCGGGGGCAAGATCACGCTGCTGGGATGCAAGATAGGAGCCCTCAACCGTGTGCCTGCCAGCTTCTTTGTGACGATCGCCTACAACTGCTGGGCATACCGAAGGCTCGGCGTGATTCTCGATGGCGCGTCGGGAAGCATCACGTCGTGGGTATTCCGCGCGGACAGTCCGCCGGATCTGGCATCTCAGGTGTCGCAGGCGCTGCCAGAAAGGATCAAAACACTGCAGACGCCATTGAGCGAGGCTGATGCGCGCTCGCTCCATGTTGGCGATACCGTGTTGGTGTCCGGTCTCGTCCACACAGGCCGTGACGCCATGCACAAGTACCTCCTGACCCACGCGGCGCCTGCGGACTTGAACGGGGCTCTCATCTATCATTGCGGACCGGTGGTAATCCGAGATGACCAGGGGAGATGGAGCGTCAAGGCTGCGGGGCCGACGACCTCAATCCGCGAGGAGCCGTATCAGGCCGACGTTTTGAGGAGAGTCGGTGCGCGGGCCGTGTGCGGTAATGGCGGCATGGGGGCGCAGACGCTCGCCGCGCTGCAGGAGGTCGGTGCGGTCTACCTGAACGCGATCGGCGGCGCTGCCGCCTACTATGCCGACTGCGTGCGTTCTGTCGAAGGCGTGTACTTGCTCGATGAGTTGGGCGTGCCCGAAGCGATGTGGGAGCTCCGAGTGGAGGGATTTCCCGCCATCGTGACCATGGATTCCCACGGACAGAGCCTGCATCAGCGCATACTGGAGGAGTCGCGCGAGCGGCTGCATTCGCTGGCGGCGCCGTGAGCAGGTCCGGCGTAGTCGGGCGCCGCTTTGCTGTTGCGGCTGTCGTTGTCGTCTGCGTCGGCGTAGCGCGCTGGTGGCTGACGACAGCTTCTGAGCCCATCTCAGAGCCTTCGTGGCGGAGCGGCAAGCCATCCGGCGCTTACCGTGACGTTGCGCCATGCTGGTCCCATGCGGGAACGCGTATTGCATTCCTCAGGGAGTGGGAGACGGGGCACGTGCAGCTCTGTGTGGCGCCCGCGGATCTTTCGCGCGTACACCCGCTAACGCAGCCCGAGGTCGTGAACCCCGATGTGCCGTTGGCCACAGGCATCGCGAGCATGCAGGTCCGCGATGCGCCCGTCTGGAGCCCTGACGATCGGTATGTCGCGTTTCC
>JAAYVH010000224.1 GCA_012517255.1 Chthonomonadales bacterium | reverse complement strand
GGCCCCTACCACGAATAGCTTCACCGATGCCTCGGCGGATCTGCGCTCGGTCTTGGCAAAGCCGACCAGACCCATCAGGCAGATGGTGGTCAGTTCCACGCCGACGTAGAGCACCAACAGGCTGGAGGCGGAGGCCGCGAGCATGAGTCCCAGCGTTGCGAATGCCAGGATGCCAAAGTACTCCCCGGCATATGTGGCTGACTTCTCCGATGCAGCGGACCCCAACGCGACGAGCGCAAGGGAGACGAGGAACACCGTGTCGAAGGCCTTGGAGAAGGCATCCGTCACGGCGAGCCCATTCCACAGCGACGCGCCCGGGCTGCTCCAGTCGAGCGCCAGAACAACGATGGCGCCCAGCGCCGTGACGGCGCCGAGACAGCAGAGCCTACGACGGACCCGCAACAGATCGAGGGCAATGACGAGGACGCCTATGCCAACCAGCGTGAGATGCGGGACGAGCGCCCTCAGCTCCGTCACGGTTTGGCCTTCCCGTAGACAAGGATGTCCGTCATGTGAGGCTCCGGCAGCGATATGATCATCTGCTTACGGAGGCTGGCCCCGGCGACTCTGGTTACCGTGCCGGACGTCTCAGATCGGATCTCATACGTCGTGCCGGGACGCACGCCGCGCAGGCTCACTTCGAGGCTGCGATAGGGGCTGTCCTTGCGACGATAGACGATGATGAGACCTGCGTCGAGATCCGGGCGATGGAACTGCATGGCCATCCAGTCGCGCGTGCTCCTGCTGTAGCCGGTCAGCGGGTAGTAGGAGCCCACGAGAAGGTGACGAAGCGCCAGGTACCGGCTCAGCATCTGACGCGCGCGGCGCGCCGGAAACTCCGCATCATCCGCAATCCAGCCGATGCACAAGGAGGTCGGGAACACCGACCGGAACGTGTATTCATCGAGGCGGCTGATGGGCGCGACGAAGGCGCTGTTCGGCAGATACTGACTGAGGGACCAGATGCTCGCCTGGTCAACCTCGTTGTCGAACCAGTAGTCGGTCTTCTGGTGAATGTGGAAGCGCTTCACCGTCTCCAGATCAATGCGATGGCCGCCGCTGGCGCACTCCTCGCGGATCCCATCCGGCCATGCCTCTGCGAGACTGTCCCAGTAGGCATAGAGCCCCTCCACGTACTTCATTTCCGTGATGCCGACCCTATCGGGAGCGTCATTGTACGTCCAGAATGGCCCGGGATGCATGTTGAAATCCTGCCGGTACACCCTGAACCCGGGCAAGTCCTTGAAGCCCTTTACGATCTGGAAGAAGTGGGTGCGCACCTCTGGCAGGGCGAAGTTGGCCAGATACACCGACTGATTGCCCGGACCTGACGCCAGGCACCACTCTGGATGCTCGCGATGGAGCTGCGTGCCCGCCATGACGCGCTCTGGCTCGAACCATAGGCCGTATGTCATGCCGCGCTTGGCGGCAGCGGCTGCCACAGGCCCCATGCCGTCGGGATAGGCGTCCTTGCGAGGCGTCCAGTTGCCGGCGCCATCCGGCCACCCGCCCTCGAACCAGCCGGCATCCGTGATGACCGCTTCGAGCCCCAGCGGCGCATACGCGTTGATCAGCGAGATCTGATTCTCCGCGTTGCACTCGTTCAGCCATCCGCCGCCGCGCGTGAAACAGGTGTTGCTGAAGAGCAGGGGCAGGATAGGCTTGCCCGATCGCCTGGCAGCATAGTGCTTATAGATCAGCCGACGGAACGAAGCGTTGGCCTCCAACGTGTCACCCGGCGACCTCAGAACCAGCATGCGCGGCGTTCGTACCCTCTCGCCGGGCCTCAGCACGAAACGGGTGGCTGACTGCCCTGCGGCGACATGGGCCGCTCCGCCGACTGCGGACACATGCGATCGCCAGGTGCCAGACCAGCCGACCGCGACGATGTACGAGACGCTGCCGAGCTCGATCTTGAAGAAGGGGAAGTCCTGTTCCGATGACCTGCCGGAGTTGGAGCCCAGATCGGCCGACTTCACGCCGCCGAGATCCATGACGCTCATCTCAAACTGCTGAGGGTCGGGCGTTCCTCCGTGCGTCCTGTATAGCCGACAGACCTCCGCCCCCGGCACGACGCCCTTCAGCGTAACGTCCAGCGGCATGACGTCCTCGATAAGCGGCGTGTCGGCAGACCCTCGGTTCTCGAAGGTCAGCAGCCATTCGACGGCCGGGAAGTCCTTGAACCGGACGGCCTCCAACTGCACGCGCAGGCCGCTTGCCGGATCGCTCCACGTGTCAACGGTGGTGACCTTGTCAGTCCCGGACGGGCGGGTTTCGCGGCCCGCGTGCCACGCTGGCAGCAGCTCATCGGCTGACTTGCCGCCCACCGTGAACGAGAACGGATATCTTCCGGACAGGTCTGCCACTCCCTCGCCAATGTCGGCCAGGCGAAGCTCTGTCCCATCCGAAAGGTGCAAGGTCACGTCGGCCCAGTCGGCATGATCGCACGTCTGACCGTCTCCGGCGTCCTCCACAATAAGGTCAAGGGCACGCGCCGATCCGAGACTGACATCGAGGGCTGTGGCCTCCTGACCGCCCCGGATAACACGAGATCGGAACAGCTCGCGGGTGGCCGACCTGATGACGAATACGACGCTGCCTGCTCCTCCCGCGGTTCGCTCGTTGGCGTCTACTCCAATCCAGCCGCCCAGCGCCGCAAGCGGCACCGGCGACGTCACGCGGATGAGGCTGTTGGCATGTGTTCCCAGCCCATGGGCGAACGTCCGCGACCCGATACGCAACGGCGTGCCAAGTATGGATCGGTTCTTCTGCAGCTTCTCGTGGTCCTGTCGGACCAGCGCCCGCATGGGACCCGCCCCTTCGGGAGGTCCCGGGTATGGATACGCCAGCAACTGCTCAGCCCAGTTCTCTGTTGACGCCTTCATGGTGTTCCCCGATTGCCACGCGTGCATGCTGGGCGCAGCCATCGCCAGCGCTGCCGCTGTCAGCCCCATCGCCATCATTCGCGGGATCATGCGCGACATCCGTTCGCCAGCCATCTACCTTGGCGACTGTGGCGGCGCCGACTTCGTGACCCGCCACGCATCGCCGACCGCCCGGTCTTCGACGGGTGTCTGACTTACTGACTTCGTCGTGCGCGTGAGCCGGTCCTCGGCCATACGCGAAGGAACGGTTCTCGATGCAAGACCCGCGTCAATCAGGCCCACGAGCGGCCTGGGCCACAGCCCGACGATGAGCAACAAGAGCGCCAGCGCGGTGATGGCCACCCATTCCGAGGTCCGAGCGTCGCGCAGATCCGCGTATGCCTCATCGCGAAACGTTCCCAGGAAGACGCGCTGGATGATGCGGAGGACATAGACGGCTGTTATCACAATGCCGCAGACCGAGAGAAGGGCCAGAATCGGATACTTCAGCCACATGCCGTAGAACGCCAGGAACTCCGCGACAAACCCGCTTGTCGCCGGAAGACCGAAGGATGCCAGTCCGCCGACGGTCATCATGACGGCAATGCCCGGCATGCGCCTGGCGAATCCGCCCATGCGCATGGTATCCCGCGTATGCGACTTCTCGTAGATCAAGCCGACGCAGGCGAAGAATAGACCCGTCATGATGCCGTGGGAGAACATCTGCATCACCGATCCGTTGAGGCCGATCGGGTTCAGCGAAGCGAGGCCCAGCATCACGACGCCCATATGAGACACCGAAGAATAGGCGATAACGTACTTCAGGTCAGTCTGCGCCATGGCGGACATGGCGCCGTAGAGGATATTGATCGTTGCGATGCACCCGACCAGGAACGCCCAGTGCTGGGCACCGTCAGGCAGCAGCTCGACGCCGATGCGGAGCACGCCATAGGCGCCAAGCTTCATCAGCACTCCGGCGTGGAGCATGGAGACGGCCGTCGGGGCTGACGCATGACCGTCGGGCGACCAGGTGTGCAACGGCCAGATGCCTGCCAGCACGCCGAACCCGATGTAGACCAGCAGGAACACCCAGCGCTGGAAGTCTGCCGAGCGCCGAACTTGCGAGAGCACATCCAGGTCGAACGAACGTGTAGGCTGCGCGAAATAGAGGGCCAGAATCGCCACCAGGATGAAGGCGCTGCCTCCCAACAGCATGAGGGTCAGCTTCATTGCCGAGTGCTCTTTGGTGCGCTCGCGGGTTGACGTCCCCCATACTCCGATCAGCAAGTACATGGGCAGCACGGCAATCTCATAGAACAGGAACAGGAAGAACAGATCCCGCGCGGCGAACACGCCGAAGACGCCGCTCACGAGCAACAGGAGAAGGGAGAGGAACTCCTTGGTGCGGTTCTGCTGGGTCCATGACGCGATGACGCCCGTGGAAATGATGATAGCGGTGAGCAGTATCAGCGCCAGGCTCGTCCCGTCTGCGCCGACGTGGTATGCGATGCCGAGCGAGGGCACCCACGGCACATTCTGTTCGAACTGAAAGCCGCCTCGCGACCGGTCGTAGGCAACGCACAGCCAGACCGCTGCTGGGAGCGTGACAAGCGCACCAGCGGCAGCTACGATACGGATCAGCAGACCTCTGCTTGCAGGAATGAGAAGCAGCGCCATGGACGCGGCTAGCGGAGCCGCCACAGTCAGCGTTAGCAGCCACCCGCCCATCAGCGTCGCACCGCCCATTCTGCCAGTCGGACCGCTGTTGCGCCTGCAGCGGGGGCGGCCGCCGTCTCATAGAGGGCCATCAGCAGGATGAGAGCGACCGTTGCGGCGAGCACCATGGCAGCGTAGGTCTGGGGCTGTCCGTTCGTCGAGCGGGCCATAGCAGAGCCTATCGCCGCCACCACCCGCCCACTGCCGCGCACGGCGCCGTCCACGACATTCCTGTCGAACCAGGCTATGAGCGTCGCCACCGCCATCGCGAAGCTCCGGCCCACCCACGTCCAGAAGCGATCCATGTACCAGAGATTGACAAGCAACGCATAGATCGGCGCCGGCATACGCGTGATCGGGTCGGATGGGACCGAACCGCTCCCTGCCGCGACGGGTCTACGGCCGTACAGGCTCCACGCTGCGGCCGCGCCGGCGAGACCCAGCACGGTTGCGACTGCGGCGACGGGCAGGTGCATCTCCAGTTCGTGCGCCATGTGCGCGGTCAGATATCCGTGCAGCAGATTCCCGTGATGGAGCCACCCGCCGACCAGAACCGACGGTACCGCCAGAACCACCAGAGGCAACGTCATCCAGACCGACGACTCCCGTGCCGAGTCTGCGTCGTGCGAGCGGGCAGCGCCAGCGAACACCATCAGCCACAGCCGCACGGCATACAGGGCCGTCAGGAGCGTGACCACCACGGCCACGGTTGCCCCAATGGCGGCTGCCCACGGCTCAGGCCCATGTCCCGGAGTCACCTGCCCCGAAACTCCAAGGAGCTGGGCTCCCGAACGATGCAGCAGAAGCCCGATGATCGCGTCTTTGCTCCAGAATCCTGCGAACGGGGGGAACCCGGCGAGCGCGAGCACGCCGATGCCGCACGTTGCCGCGGTGATCGGCATCCGCCGCCAGAGGCCACCCATCAGGCGCATGTCGTTGGGGTCGGCGGCGTGATGCAGCGCATGGATGACGGATCCGGCGGTCAGAAAGAGCAGCGCCTTGAAGAACGCATGCGTCACCAGATGGAAGATGGCAGTCGACTGACCTGCCTCGCCG
>JAAYVH010000223.1 GCA_012517255.1 Chthonomonadales bacterium | reverse complement strand
CCAGACCACCGGAAACGCGTCTTGGACGAGGTGCGGAAGCGGCTTGAGGAGCGCCGCCCGGTCAGGCTGGTGGCTACGCAAGTGGTCGAGGCTGGCGTCGATCTGGACTTTCCGTTCGTTATGCGCGCACTCGGGCCGCTCGATCGCATAGTGCAGGCGGCTGGTCGGTGCAACCGCGAAGGGAGGATGGACGGCCTGGGGGAGTGCCTGATCTTTGAGCTTGAGGGATCGGGCTCACCTCGTGGCTGGTATCGAACTGGCATTGGCCTGGCCCACACCATGGTCACAGAGGACGTAACGACGTTGGATCATCCAACTCGGATCGGAGCATACTTCCGGGATCTCTTCACTCTTACGAGTACCGATGCGCGCGCCATCCAGCGATACAGAGACGACCTCGCGTTCGCCTCCGTAGCCGAGAAGTTCCGGATCATCCCGGACGGCTCGCTTGATGTTATCGTACGCGCCTACGGGCACTCTGGGCCGAGCGGCCTGCTTGCCGTCCCCGTTGAGGGGCGCGGTGTCCGCTGGTATCGCGAGATTGCGCGGTACTCGGTGGGCTTGCCGCGCTATGAGGTGCAGAGGATGGAGCGTGAGGGAACCATCACGTTGGAGAAAGGAGGAGTGCGAGTTTACGAAGGCGTCTACGATTCTCTCGTCGGTATCGGACGAGGCGACGAGCCCGATCCGGCGGACCTGATTGCCGACACCGGTTCAGAAGAAAGGAGGCCCCTATGAACGGAAACTCGGTCTCTGTGAGAGTGCGCAGTGAGTATGCATGCTTCACGAGGCCGGAAAACAAAGTCGAGAGAGTCAGCTACCCCATCATGACGCCCTCAGCGGCAAGAGGAGTGCTGGATGCGATCTACTGGCACCCGCAGTTCGCCTGGCGGATCCGATCCATCTCCGTGCTAGCCCCGGTTCGCACCTACGGCGTACTTCGCAACGAGGTCAACAGCAAGATGGCGCTCGATCGAAAGGAACCCTACTTCGCCGACGAGGATCGATCTCAGCGCTATGCAGTGTGCCTGCGCGATGTCGACTATGTCATTGCCGCGGAGCCGGTTCCGAGCCAAGCCGAGGCCGAACCAATGGCAAAGCACCGCGACATCTTCCTCAGGCGTGTTGCAAAGGGGCAGTGCTACCATCGTCCGGCCCTCGGCACGCGCGAGTTCGCCGCCGAGTTCGAGCCCGCCGACGGCAGCCCTCCTCCCATAGACTGGACCGAGGACCTTGGCTTGATGCTGTGGGACATGGACTACTCGAGCGGCAAGCTGCCCTACTGGCCGCTGTTCTTTCAGGCGAGCGTAGAAAACGGGGTGATGCAGGTGCCCGACAGACCGTTGGGAGGGCGAGGATGATCCTCAGGAGGCTTCTCGAACTCAGCTATCGCCTGCCAGATCTGCCGCCGAGCGGGTACCAGCCCGCCTTCATTACGAAGATAATCCGTCTGAAGGCCGACGGCACGTTACGTGACGTCATACCGGCGACTGGCGAAAAACGGGGTAAGCGGGAAGGGCTGACCGTCCTCGCGCCGCGAGAGACTCCTCAGCGCACCAGTGCGGACACACCGCGGCTGATCTGCGACAATGCCAACTACGTCCTCGGGCGCCAGCGCGAAAAGGACACCCCCGCAAGGACCGCCGAGCGCCACCGAGCGTTCGTAGAGCTCGTCGGCAGGTGCGCCGACGCTACGGGCGAGCCCACGGTCAATGCCATACGAACCTGGTTGTCTGCCGGAGGCGCATCAGACTTGCGCACGTCGCCAGTAATAGAGGACGACGACGAGCTGATGTTCGAGGTCGACGGAATCCGGCCCGTGGATCTCCCCGCAGTACAACGCTTCTGGGCCGGGTACGTGGGAGATTACCGGCAGGGAAGGTGCTTGGTAACCGGAAAAGAGGGTCCCATTGTAGATAGGATGCCCTTCCCAATCAAGGGCATCCCGTACGGTCAGACGAGCGGGACGGCGTTGGTGTCGGTGAACAATCCTGCAGGATGTTCCTACGGTCTCGAAGCCGCATTGAACTCCCCGATCGGCGCAGACACCGCGGAACGCGCGTCCAATGCGCTCAACTATCTTCTCGGCAGTGATCGCCATGCGATGCGCATCGGCAAGTCGGTGTTTGTCTACTGGACGCGTACCGATTCTGCGTTCGATCTCTGGGACCTCTTGGGCAAACCGAGCGCGGACCAGGTAGGCCATCTCATCAGGTCGGCTCGTCTGGGACTGCGTTCCGCACAGCTCGACCCGAACGACTTCTACGTTCTGTCGCTGAGTGCCAACGTCTCCCGCGTCGTTGTGCGCGACTATCAGGAGACGACGCTGCAAAGAGTGCAGTACGCTCTTGGTACGTGGTTTGATCGCCTCGCGATCGTTGGACAGTCAGGCGGAAGGGCGGAACCAGTCGGTCTCTTCCGCCTGTCGGTTGCCCTTTACAGAGAACCAAAGGACGTACCGGCGCACGTCCCTATATCCCTGATGCGGTGCGCGATCACAGGCGCTCCGCTTCCCAACTACCTGCTGGGCCTTGCCGTGAAGAGGAATCAGGCCATGCAGGGACCTTACGATGAGACTAACGGGAAACGCTATCTCTCTGAACCCCGCCTTGCGCTCATCAAGGCGATCATCACACAGAAGGAGGACACACCCTTGGAGGCGCTTAACCCCTCACATCCGGACCCTGCCTACCACTGCGGGCGGCTCCTGGCCACGCTCGAACGCATCCAGCGTGCGGCTCTGGGAGACATCAACGCAACCGTTGTGGACCGCTACTACGGCGCTGCCTGCGCCAGCCCGGGCTCCATCCTCGGCGGTCTTGTGAACGACGCGCAGGCTCATCTCGGCAAGCTCCGTAAGGAAAAACGAGACTACTACCACCAGCTGCAGCTCGAGGAGATCCTCTCAGCGATCGGGCCGGAGTTCCCCCGTACGCTCTCGCTGCACCGTCAGGGGCTCTTCGCTCTCGGTTTCTACCATCAGAAAGCGCACGACCGCGCCCAGGCTGCTGCCGCCAAGGCCGCCAAGGAAGGAGCATCCGCATGAACATCCCATCAACGATCACCGATCCCAAGAAGCGCTACGACTTTCTGCTGCTCTTCGACGTCACCGACGGCAACCCCAACGGCGATCCCGACGCGGGCAACCTGCCCCGAGTGGATCCCGAGACCATGCAGGGCATCGTCACGGACGTCTGTCTGAAACGCAAGATTCGCAACTACGTGGACCTCAAACAGAGCCCGGGCGGGCCTCTCGACCTCTCGGACGAAGGCGACGGCAACCTGTTCGGCATCTTTGTTCGTGACAGCGGCGTGGCGCTCAACACCAAGATCGAAGCCGCTGTGAAGCAGGCAAACCAGGAGGCCAAACCCGACAAGAAGACAACGAACGTCAAGGGCCGCGCAGAGATGTGCCGGCGTTACTATGACGTCCGCATGTTCGGAGGAGTTCTCTCGACAGGGGACTACAACTGCGGCCAGGTCCGGGGTCCCATGCAACTCACGTTCTCTCGGTCCGTGGATCCCATCCTTCCCGCCGACATCGCCATCACCCGCGTTGCCATCACGAAGGAGGGCGAGGCCAAAGAGACCGAGATAGGTCGCAAGGCGCAGGTGCCCTACGGCCTCTATCTGGGCAAGGGTTTCTACTCACCCATGCTTGCGAAGGATACCGGCGTCACCAGCGCTGATCTCGAGCTGTTCTGGGAGGCCGTGATCGGAATGTTTGAGAACGACCGGTCGGCGGCGCGCGGCCACATGGTGATGCGCGAAGTCATCGTCTTCATTCACGATAGCCCGCTTGGCAACGCACCGTCCGGCAGGCTGTTCGGTCGGCTCAAGATCCATCGCAAGCCGGGCATCGATGCTCCTCGCTCGGTGGACGACTACGACATCGCGCTTGACGAGTCCGATCTGCCGGATGGAGTTCAGATCTTGCGCTTGATCGAATAGGCAATGAACTGGTCGGACGACGATCTGGTCATGCTCTCGGCCCTCGAGCACTACGCCTATTGCCCTCGTCGTTTCGCCTTGATCCACATCGAGAGCGTGTGGGACGAGAACGTCTTCACGCTCAGGGGCGAGCAACTGCACGATCGCATGGATGATCACGGCGTCGAAACGCGGGCGGGGCTGCGCATCGAGCGGGCCCTGCCCGTCTGGTCCGATCGCCTCGGCCTGGTGGGGCGGTGCGATATCGTCGAGTTCCTGCCCGACGGCACCCCCTACCCGGTCGAAGCCAAGCCCAGCAAGACCACACGGCGCATATGCCACGACGCGCAGGTCTGCGCGCAGGGCATGTGCCTCGAAGAGATGTACGGCGTTCCCGTCCCGGCCGGGGCCGTATCGTACCTCGGCTCGCACCGACGCCGGGAGGTCGCGCTCACTCCGGAGCTTCGGCAGACCGTCGAGACGATGATCGCCGAGATGCGTGCGTTGATCCGCTCGGGCACAACGCCGCCGCCCGCCAACGACCGACGCTGCCCCAAATGCTCGCTCATAGATGCGTGCGTGCCCGAGGTCCTGGCCCAGGCCCGGGCCAACCGCCTCGAGCGAACTCTCTTCCGTCCGGAGCAGGAACTATGAACTGCGCCCATCTCCTGCCTTGTGCCCCTGGCCCCTTAGCCCTCAGCTCTCACCTCTCAGCTCCCGGCCAAGACAATGTCCCGTGAGCTGCTGAACACGCTGTTCGTCATGCGCGAAGGGGCCAACGCGCATCTGAACGGCGACACCGTCGAGGTGACGCTGGAAGGACAGCGCATCCTGCAGGTCCCGCTGCTGCATCTGGGCTCGATCGTCCTCTTTGGCGCAACCTCCATCTCTCGGCAGTTGATGATGCGGTGTGCTACGGACGGAAGAGCGGTCACCCTCCTGGACTACGGGGGCCGTTTTCGCGCCCGGATCGTCGGCCCAACCTCAGGCAACGTCCTGCTCCGCAAAGCCCAGTACGAGACCCACCGCGATCCCGAACAATGCTGTGGCGTCGCCCGCGCCATCGTGGCGGCCAAGATCCGCAACGTCCGGCAGAATGTTGCCAGGGGCGCTCGCGACGCTCGCGATGAGGAGCATGCCGCATCTCTCCGTGAGGCCGTTGCCGGCATGGACGAACTCCTCGCCGAGCTGCCGTCTGCTCTGGACCTCAATACCGTCCGAGGAGTCGAGGGCCGGGCTGCGGCCCTCGCGTTCGGCGTCTTCGGTCTGCTCATCACTCGCGACAAGTCCGACTTCGCATTCACCGTGCGCACCCGCCGCCCGCCGCGTGATCGGGTCAACGCGCTTCTCTCGTTCACCTACATGCTGCTTCAGCTCGACTGCACTGCCGCGCTGGAAGGCGTGGGTCTCGACCCCCAGTTCGGCTTCCTCCATGCGCTCCGGCCGGGCCGGCCAGCCCTGGCGCTCGACCTGATGGAGGAGTTCCGGCCGTGCATCGCCGAAAGGCTGGTTCTTTCGTTGATCAATCGCCGGCAGATCAACCCGTCGCACTTCGAAGAGCGCGACAGGGGCGCGGTCATGCTCAATGAAGACGGACGGAGGGTGTTGCTCGCCGAGTACCAGAGACGCAAACAGGAGGAGGTTATGCACCCGTTCCTGAAACAGACAACTCCCTTGGGCCTCGTGCCGCACCTTCAGGCTCGCCTGCTCGCCCGTCATCTTCGCGGAGACCTGCCCTCCTATCCGCCGTATCTGGTCAGGTGATAAATGCAAACGCCGCTCTTGCCCCTTGCCTCCTGGCCCCTGGCTGACTGACATGGACATCCTCGTCTGCTATGACGTCAACACCGAGACGCCCGAGGGTCGCAAGCGCCTGAGGCAGGTGGCTAAGGCCTGCGAGGGCTCGGGCCAGCGGGTGCAGTTTTCGGTCTTCGAGTGCTCGCTCAGCGAGACCAACCTGCAGCGTCTGCGCGGCAAGCTGCTGGCCATCATAGACAAGGATCTCGACAGCTTGCGAATCTACAGGCTCATCGGGTCTCGCGAGCAGTCCGTTGAGGCCTATGGATGCGACCGATATGTGGACTTCGGCGGCTCACTCGTCTGCTAGCCATGCGCGAACCCCCAAGAGCGGCCACGCAGGCGTGGGGTCCGCGCAGGACTTCACGCGCAGACCGGAGAATCGAGCAACCGACCCCGGCGTTGCCGCAGAGCGGCGCCGCGGCACACCACCCTTGAATCAAGCGTGACCGCCAGTACGAGGGTGAGTTTCACCGGCCCTTCGGGGCCGGTGCGGATTGAAACGGAGCATCCCCGTGATGTCTCCCCAGCCAATACCCGTTTCACCGGCCCTTCGGGGCCGGTGCGGATTGAAACGTTGACATGGCGCTACAGTACGCGCCGGAGATGATGTTTCACCGGCCCTTCGGGGCCGGTGCGGATTGAAACATGAACTGCATCTTTCGCTCGGCCCGCTCAGCCGAGTTTCACCGGCCCTTCGGGGCCGGTGCGGATTGAAACTCGCTTTGCCGCTCGTCCGCCTCGATAACCTCATCGTTTCACCGGCCCTTCGGGGCCGGTGCGGATTGAAACCTCGAGAGCGCCAAT
>JAAYVH010000222.1 GCA_012517255.1 Chthonomonadales bacterium | reverse complement strand
GTCGGGATTGGCATCCTCTGCCGAGAAGCCCGGCAACCAGAGACCATCGACAATCGGTGCCGGCGCGGTGAACCAGCGGTCGGGGAACGCCGCTACGCGTATGCCGAAGTCGGTGCCGTTGCGCGCCATCACGGTGAGGATCGAGCACCCCTCGATGCCCTCCGCGGGCTCGAGCATCGCCTTGGCGGCGGCCATCGATAGGTTGAGGAAGAAGTGGTCGTTGCTGTCGATGAAACGCAGGACGCCCTCGGCGACCCGTTTCGTGGATGTGCGCAGGAGGGCGGGCGCGATCTGCCGGATGAGGAGTGAGGTGCCGGCTCGGTTGCGGTTATGGCCCTCGTCGCCCATGTGCAGCGCCTGGGCGATGAGGCTGCGTAGGTCGATGGGGCCGGTCCTGGCGAGCGCCTTGCGCAGCGCCGGGTAGAGCTCATCCGCCATCCAGTGAAGATGGGCGAGCACGTCATCGCCATAGGCGCCGTAGCGGAGGACGCGCCCAAGCCCCTCATTCTGGGTGGCGAAGGTCGTATTTCCGAACGTCTCGTTACGGACAACAAAGACGGGCATAGACGGCGAGATGATCCCGGCCATCGGGCCGACAGAGTGATGGTGGTGGCAGGGCTCCAGCGTGATCTCACCGGAGGCGGCGAGGTCGGCGGCGTGCTCGACCGTGTCTGCCCATCCTTCATAGACGATGGCTCCCATTACCGCGCCCCGTTGGGGGCCACACATACGGTCCCACGCTATCGGCGGGCCGGCGTGAAGGATCATCCGTTCGCCCATGCCGGGGATCGTGCGCCGGGCGAGGCCCATGCCTACCAGAAGCGGGCGACCGGTCGTGATGCGTTCTATCGCCTCACGGTTGGCGGCATCGATGTCGATGCCCGCCGACGTTCGCGTGAGTGGCGTGTACCCACTCAGGGGTGGACGCCAGTCCACCTGGACGACTTCTGCGCCCTGGCTCTCGAGGCTCCTGCGGAAGTCCTCAAGGCCAACGTTGATGGCTCGGATCGGCTGCCCAAAGAGATCGTGGATTGCCATATCTTGGCCCCTCTAAGCCAGAATGAAGCCGGCCAGGCGTGATGCTGCGGCATTGGTCGGCAGGACGATCACGCCTGCTTCCCGCAGACGTGCCTCCTGCGCCCTGAGGTTCTGGGGGTCGCCTTCAGTGCCGCAGACGTGCGCCACGAAGAGCACGGTCCGTCCTTCCTCGGCCAGGTGCGACTGTGCTTCGCGAATGGCCTCGACGGCAGCGCCAGCCGGATCCGGGTGAACGCCAAAGCCCAGCACGATGTCCAGGAGGATTACAGCTGTCTCCGGGTCCCGCGCCTCCTGAACGATCCGGCGGTTGCGGAGTGTGGGATCGAGCATCGGGTGCAGGCGCCCCTGGGTGAATTCGTCTTCGCCGAGGTCGATGACACTGTGTCCCTGGCTAACGGCTGAGTCGTGTAACCGGCTATCCTCGTCGATCGGCGCGTTGGACAGGATGGCGACGTCAGGAAGCATCTTCCGAAGGATGATCTGAGTTTCGTAGCAGAACGTTCCGCCGCTGAAGAGCCCGCGCAGGTAGCGTTGCTCCTTGGCCAGCCGCGCGCGGAGTTT
>JAAYVH010000221.1 GCA_012517255.1 Chthonomonadales bacterium | reverse complement strand
CTACGGCGCCGACGGCCTGCGGCGGACCTCCATCGTCAACGGCAACCCCGTCCATTACGTCCTCGACTCCGGGATGATGGTCAGAGAGCCGAGAGCTGAGAGCCAAGAGCTAAGAGCAACGGCCACCTACCTCATCGGCCCTCGCGGTCCGGAGTACCGGCTGGCGAAGCTGAGAGCTGAGGGCCAAGAGCTAAGAGCAACGGCCACCTACCTCATCGGCCCACGCGGTCCCGAGTACCGGCCAGCAAAGCTGAGAGCTGAGGGCCAAGAGCTGAGAGCAAGCGCCACCTACCTTATCGGCCCTCGCGGTCCGGAGTATCGGCCAGCAAAGCTGAGAGCTGAGAGCCCAGAGCCAAGAGCAGATGAAGAAAGCGGCAACCGGACTGCCAGTGCGAAGCCCCTGCAGGGGTCCGTCTCAGGATGCGACGTCTACGGCCTCGTCCGCGCGGGCGACAATGGCACCAGCCGTCACAAGCGCCGCCCTGAGCTCGTCGAAGGGTTCGTCGGCTCCCTCGGCCACACGTCCGAAGACGAAACGGGCCTGATCTACATGCGAGCGAGATGGATGGACCCGTCGCTTGGCCGATACATCTCGGAGGACCCGGCGAGAGACGGGGCGAACTGGTTCGAGTACTGCCGGGGGAATCCGGTGAACCTAGTGGATGAGGACGGAAGGGCACCAGTAGTGTCATGGTGTCTATACTGGGCCGGTGTGACCACTGCCGCGTTGGCGGTCCTTCTCTACTATCACGCGGTGCAGGCCAAGTGCACCTCCATGGCTGCTCTTGCGCTTATGTACGCGGTCACGGCTGTAGGGATGTTCATGGGAGCCCTCGAAGGCTCCGGCGCTCCCGCTGGGGTGAGAGGGTTCAGCGGCTGGATCGGTCTTGGCCTCGGAGGGGCTGCCGCCAACCAGGTGTACTCCATCCTGATCGCTGCCACCTTGGATGGAATGAGCAAGCTCGGCACCATCACGTTCGGCGTCGGCGCGACCGCGACGGGCGCAATGGCAGGCTACACGTTCATGGTCATTGCGGCGCTGATCCTCACGGAGATATAGGAGGTGATCACGCCTGCGGAGTATAAGCCCGCAATCATCGCGGCCTCCTGCATCAACACTGCAGTGTTCATGGGGCTACTCGTCTGGTGCGTTCGGTTCTGGGCCTCCCGTCTGCCAACTTCGGCCCAGCACGCAGCGTACCGCCGCATCGCCTTGGCCGGGCTGGTGGGCGGTCTGTTAGGCATGCTGCTTTGGGGCGCGACGGCGCTCGTACGCTAGTGCGGTCCGGTAGGGCCTGCCGCATTCGCAATCCGCGCACGCCTGCGGACGCCATGGACACTCGCGGACCCGAGTATCGCACGGCGAAGCTGAGAGGCGCCAAGCGCCGTCGCCAGCCATCCCCCCGCGGTCAGGCTAGGTTGCGAGGCTGGCGATGCGCCTGAGACACTACTTGCCGCTGATGGTGCTGTTCGGCTCAAGCATGACGGGCCTGGAGGCCCAGGTCGTTGCAGAGGAGGCCGAGCGGGCGGCCCTTGTCGGCGCGACACTGATTAGTGCGAAGGACCTGGCGGGTATTCTCGCCTGTGGCGGGTGGGGCGTCGGTTTCGGCACGGCAGGCGGGGCCGTGTCCGGGTGGTCGTCAGCCCTGGTGTACAACTATGCGCATCAACTGCAGGTCCAGGCAGCAATGGACGCGAGCGAGAGATGAAAGACACTCTCAGGCGGCGTATGCTCGTTAGGGCACTATGGGTCTTTCTCCTTGGGGTTGGCCCGGCCATCTCAGTCGCCGTGGCATGGTGTGTGCTGACGGAGTTGCGTGGACGGCCCCCGGCCCTGAGCGCAGTAATCCCGCTGGCTGTGCCGAGCGAGGTATTCGGCGTCGTGATGTTACTGCTTGCGACGCGAGTCGCGCGCTTTCTGAGGGGTACGCGCGGATGACCGGTACAGTGTGTGCACCTCACGCCGCACAACGCGATCGTCCCGAAGGTCGGTGGATGCCTAACCAGCTCGTCCAGTGCGTGTCCGGCGGCAACACGTCCCAGTTCGTCTACGGCGCCGACGGCCTGCGGCGGACCTCCATCGTCAACGGCAACCCCGTCCATAGCGTCCTCGACTCCGGGATGATGGTCAGAGAGCCGAGAGCTGAGGGCCAAGAGCTGAGAGCAAGCACCACCTACCTTATCGGCCCTCGCGGCCCCGAGTACCGGCCAGCAAAGCTGAGAGCTGAGGGCCAAGAGCTGAGAGCAAGCGCCACCTACCTTATCGGCCCTCGCGGTCCCGAGTACCGGCTGGCGAAGCTGAGAGCTGAGGGCCAAGAGCTAAGAGCAGATCAAGACAGCGGCAACCGGACTGCCAGCGCAAGGCCCCGGCACGGGTCCGTCTCAGGATGCGACGTCTACGGCCTCGTCCGCGCCGGGGACAGCGCGACGAGCCGCCACAAGCGCCGCCCTGAGCTCGTCGAAGGGTTCGTCGGCTCCGTCGTTGCGGGCTTGATCATGATTGTTACCGCAGTAGCGCTTGCGCTCTGCGAGAGCGTTGACTACTTCGGCTCATCTGATACGGCCTACTTGCAGGGGCCTACGCGCTATCGCCCTGCGGAGGTGCTGTGATGCCCGCAGCATAGGCTGGCGGCGGGGCGATGGACGCCGTACGGCCGCTTCTGCTTGTTAGCGGGTGGGTGATAATGGCCATTGCTGGTCTGGCGGGAGTGAGCTCCGTGGCCCTGGTTGTGCGAACGCGATGCACCCGGTCGGCAGCGTGGCTGGTTGTATGCTTGGCGGCCGGCGCAACGGGTTGGGTGATCGTCTGGACGGACGGGTTGTCGCACCATCGAGGCCTGTCCCAGTGCGTGTTCGTGGTCGGCGCGCTGCTCGTGTGGGCCATAGATCGTTTGCTGCGCGCAGCGCCGCCGCGCACCATACCGCCGAGGTGAACAGGACATGTACCAGGACGGTCGGGCCGCGACCGTCGTGGCACGCGCCGGTACCTGGTAGAGTCGGCCAGCATGCTCGTTAGCCGCAACGGTCAGGCATATGGCCCATGCGCTACCCCGGCCCTGCGGACCGGGCTGAACACGGCCGCCCCTTCAGGGCGGGCGACACGTCCACACCGCATCGGAGCGCCAACCATTGGCCCTGAGGACGGGGCACGACAATGTCGCCTGTTCAGGGCGGTTGGGACCATCAACCCGCGATACCTACGGCCTGAAGGGCCGGCGCCTCCACGGGCAACGCGTATGGCTCATGCGCTACCCCGGCCCTGCGGACCGGGCTGAACAAGGCCGCCCCTTCAGGGCGGACGACACGTCCACACCGCATCGGAGCGCCAACCATTGGCCCTGAGGACGGGGCACGACAATGTCGCCTGTTCAGGGCGGTTGGAACCATCGACCCGCGACACCTACGGCCTGAAGGGCCGGCAGTGTTCAGCCCCGGGCAGCGCCCGGGAGACGGCGCGCCAGCTCCCACCCTTAGCGTGGCCTGATGGGCCGCCACCGCCATCGGCGCACGGACGCTTGCAACGGAAGGCGACGTCATCCCGCCAGCGCGCGGGCAAGTCGAACCGTCACGATCTGCCACGGCGACAGGTCGAGCTCGATGTGCCTGCCTGAGACCCGGACGGTTCCGGGCATTGGCTTGCCGAGGAAGTCGGTCAGCGTGGCGGAGGCGGGCTCGAAGGGCAGGCCCATGTGGGCCGTGGACGACTCGCCGCAGCATTCGTGCAGGCGCATCTCGACCGCACCGTCCACCAGTCGGAAGGCGGTGAGATTGGCGTTCGGGGAGACGATGATGCCCCCCTCCCCCTGCCCCCCGCCAGCCGCAGGGGACGGGGGAAGCAAATCTCCCTCCCCTTTCACGGGGGAGGGTAAGGGTGGGGGTGGCGCGGGAGCGCTGCGCACGGCATCCAGCACTATGGGCTCGCTCCTAGCCTCGGCGGCGGCCCTGACGCGATGCGCTCCGGACGATCCGTCGAAGCAGGGCAGCAGGCTGAACATGAACCGATGCGGCCCTCTGCCGTGGAGGGTGGATGGCTCCACCTGATGCTCCCATTCATCGAGCGTCACCACGCTGTTGATGAGGATGTGCTCGAGGTAGCGGCCCGTGCAGTGGCGCAGATAATACCGATCCGTGTTGCGCCCGATGACGGCATAGGATTGGCCGTCCGGCTGCTCGACCGCCACAAAGCTCCGCGCGTAGAAGAGGCCGTCGCGGACGCGCTCCATGCTATGAGGCCCGACCCAGTGGTCCTTCATGTAGGGTTCGCCGGCAATGTCCCGCACTTCGACGCCGAACGGGATGTCGCCGCGCATCCGGCATGGCACCGGCAGGGGGAACCGGACCGCCATGAAGCCGTCAAGCCCCGGCCAGTCCACCGACACCTCGAAGTCCACGCGCGGCGATCCCAGCGTGAGGATCACGTCCATGGCCACGGGTATGCCCAGCGCCTGTCCGCGCCGCCGATAGCGCCAGCGCACCGGTCCGTCCTCCATGGCCTCGCCCAGCGTCCATTCGACGACATGCTCCGCGCGGATCGGGCCGACGTGCAGCGGCCCTTCCTGCGTGGCGACCTCCTTCACGACGATGCCGCCCCACTCGAGACCCAGCGGCGCGTCGAGCGATCGCGAACGCCTGCGCCGGCCCGACTGCTGGACCGCCATGATGCGCCCTTCGCGCATGTCCAGCCGAACCACCCCGTTGTCGAGCCCTGACCACCGCCTCGGTGACGCGGATGCTGCAGACGCGGGCAAGGCATCGGCGGCAGGCATCTGGCGCACGCCGGTGATGCCGCCAGCGGGGAGATGGAGCCTCACGGCAACCCGCTGCTCGGGATAGCCGCCCTGACCGCGATGCTCATGGACAACCTGATGCGGCAAGGGATGGCCGTCCAGATCGGTCAAACGCACGGGCCATGCATCGCCGAATCGCGACAGGTTCATCTCGACGACGGCGTCCCGCTCCCACGGCAGCGGATTGGCCACCAGGTAGGCCGTGTCGTCGGGCAGGTCCATGGCGCGCGCAACGGACCGGATCGCATCGTCCCGCAGGCGAGCGGCCGTGAGCCGCACCCGATCGGCTCGGTCCCTCATGGCGCGGAAGTCCTCGACGTAGAGCCACTGAGTCGCATGGGCGCACGTGAGCAGATGGTCCTTCCACAGGTCGGTCAGCTCCCCATCGGAGGACCCCTCGCGGGATGGCCCCGGATCGGACACGTGGCGCCGGGCGCACCATGCGAGCGTCCGGAACAACTCGGCTTCGACGAGCAGGCGGTCGTTGACGATCCGCATCTGATGGAGGCCCTGTTCCCCATTCCATGCGGCGTTGTAGGCCACATCGCACGGGTCGAGCGTGCCTTCGATGGTCTGCAGCCGGTCGCGATGCGCCATGAGCTCCGCGAAGTACTCCGTAGGCGTTGCGAAGCTCATCGGCGCCGTCTCATGCGCGTTCCACCACCGCGCGAGCCCATCAACATCAAACGGCGTGTCGTCAATGAGCCGGTTCGGGCGCGCATCATCGCATCCGACGGCCAGCCAGGCGAGGGGCGTGTCGGCATAGCGAACGCGCGACTCGAGCTCCGTGTCCCACAGCGCGCAGACGACTTCGTCGGGGTCGGCAGAGGATGGATCCAGCAGAGCCCGGCTCGGACCGTCGAATGCCCACAGTCCGCCGTAGCAGCCGCGCGCCACCGGTATCTCCGTGCCGTCCATCCCGCGCCAGATGAAGTCGTTGGGGATGCCCTTGAGCGAAAGCGCGCCATAGGGCCGCCACATGCGGAGATAGCGATAGCCGCCGAGGGTCAGGAGCTGAGGCATCTGCGCATGGCCGACGGCGACATCCACGGCGTCGGCATGGACGACCACCTCGGCCTCAGGGATCGTCTCGGCCCAGGCCCGTTTTCCGAGCACGAGGCTCCGCACGAAGGTCTCATCGCCCACCATGTTGGGGCGCACGTTGGCGTAGCCGCCGCACACGTCTATGCGGCCTGCCGCCACCTGCCGACGCAGCTCGGGCAGCAGCTCGAGTCTGTGGTCGAGCAGCGCGCTGAGCTGACAGGCGACGTTGTCGCAGTACCATCGGAACCCGGGATTCCGCGCGACAGCCTGCAGCGCCTCGTCGAAGACCAGCGCGTAGCGATGCGCATGCCAGTGGCGCGTATGTACCCAGGCCCAGTCGGGATGCGAGTAGGGGACGAGGCGGATCTGCGCATCCTTCAGTCGCCTGCGAATCGCCTGCGCTCGCGAAGCCGGGCTCAGGTCGGACCGGTAGGTCATGCAGAAGTAGTCGCGATGGGGCCCCTGAGCGCGTTCGACGATCTCGAAGCCCAGGCTCCGGTAGAGGTTCAGCGCGCGCTCGTTGTCGGGCACGACGGAGAGGCTGACCTCGGGCTTGCCGCGCAGGACGGCTTCGTCGAGCACGCGCTCCATGAGCGCCCGACCGATGCCCTGACCGCGATGGCCCTCCGCGACGCAGATGCCGAGACCTGGGCGCTGGGTCTCCATGCTCCACAGCCAGGCATAGCCGATCAGCGCGCCGCCGCCGTCATGGGCGCCGAACGCATCCACCGCGCCGCTCAGCCGTCCGCGGAGCAGGCGCAGGACGTGATCGAAGTCGAACTTGTGGGGATGAAACAGCCGAACCGTCTCGTCGTCGAGCCCTTCGAGGAACCTGAGGACCTCCTCGGCATCGCGGACCGTGAGACGGCGGATGGCGGGCATGTGGACGTCAGGCATCGGTACCGCCGCCAACGACGCCGATCTGATGTTGCGTGGCGCTGAAGAGCCTGCCGTCGCCAAGCCTGTACATCTCGCCGAACCTACCTCCCATCGCCTTGACACACCAGGCGAAGAGCGTCCGTAGGCTGGCGCAGGAGTTCGGATCGCTCAGGATCGCCGGGACATCCAGTTTGGCAACGATTGTAGAACCGTGCTCGATCTTGTCGAAGCCGGGATACCGGTCTTTGATGGCACCGATCGGACTGCTCACGGCTTCAACGTCACCATCGAGCTGCGGGAAGTCGACGCCAAGCGTTGCGTGAAGCACATCGGGGCATGCAAGGTAGTAGGCCTCCAGCATCATCACGAAGAAGTGGACCGACCCAGCATGAGAAAGCTTGCATGGGACCAGCACCGCATCCATAGCATCACGGTACCGCCTGAATACCCGATCGGCGTCGTTCCGCCGGTCCCACTCGAGGTCGTCCAGAACGATCACGAATGCAAACGGGTATTGCCGCATGTAGGCCAGTGCCGCCAAACCGATCTCTTCTTCATCCTTGTTGGGGATGCGCTTGCGCGTTCCGGTCACATTCGGACTTGGATGGGACTGTGTGCGAGGTGACCGCTGCCCGACACGGCGTAGCACCTCGAAGTGGCATGGGTACGCGGACTGCAGAGAGCGAAAGAGCCTGGTTATGTATCGCTCCTCACCCTCACCCGTAACGATCAGTCCGAACCTGTATCGGCTCATCGCGTTCACGCAGGAACAGGCGCCTGCGGTGCCGAGCTCTGGGGCGCGAGAGTCTGGGTCATATAGAGCGAACCTGCAGCGTACTCGTCCAGCAGAGCCGTGAGCTCACTCATCTCGCTAACCCGCGTCAGTGTCGTCCGACCATCCTTGAGCTCGGCGGCTATCACCTCATCGGGCTCGAACTGGCTTATCAGGACTGGCGAGTGCGTCGCGATGATGACCTGTCTGCCGAAGTGGCCCGCCGCCTCCTTGACCGCCTCGGCGAACACCGCGAGCGCCCACGGATGCAGCGATGTCTCGGGCTCGTCGTACATGATCAGCGGCAGGCGCTCACGCGGTTCCGCGAATAGGGCGGTGAGCAACGTGAGGAGCTGTAGATGTCCATCCGAGACGCCCGAAGCCCGGATTGGTTCGCGTCGCCCGCGTTCCAGGAAACTGCAATAGACAGTTGTGGGGCTGGTTTGTTCGATCTCTAGTCCATCATACATTGGGAACGCACGTCGCATGAACCTGTGGATGGTCTCGTACCGGTCGTCCCTGCCCGACCGGTCGCGCAGATTCCGCAGCACCGAAAAAAGGTTGTCGGCCCGCTCGTACAACCGAGTCTCGGGCCCAACCTCCGATCCCTGCTGGCCCAGCCTATAGAGGTTGAAGCTCCGGCTGTGGTACTTGTGCACAGCTCGCAGCGCGTGGTCCATGTCGAGCGCATCAGGAAACGCACGCGGCTCCATGTCAAGAAAGCGGTCCAGACTGAGCCTGGCGGTGTCACGCAGGAGAGTGGCGACAGGTTGTTTGAGCCCGCTGCTGAAGAAGTCGACCGTGTCGCTGCCGACCGATCGCTTAATCAACGGATCGTCTGTGCCGCTCACCGTGAGCAGTTCGCCCGGAGATATCTCAATGCGACCCGAAGACACGCCGAGCTCAAGTTGGTAGCGGGCCGTGTCCGTCTCAAGCGAAATGACCAGATTGGAGCCGGGCTCCGCGCCGTCGTACAGCAGCCCGATCCCGTGACTGCGCGCGCTGGAGGCCGTCTCAACGCCGCGCACGGCACAGTCTCGAGCAAACCAGATGGTATCTAGAAACGACGACTTGCCGGACCCGTTTGGGCCGAACAGCACCGTCACGGGCTCAAGGTCGAGCGAGACATCGGCCAGCGCCCTGAAGTTGCGCACGGACACTCTCCGCAGTTGTGATGACATGACGGGCGTCTCCTTGCGTATGCGATCCCGGTCAATCCGATCCCGATGATACCCTTGGGTAGACAGTGGCAACCGGGAGGCCGTCAGTCGAGGGCCGCTGCTGGCCGGTTCCTCGCCGCCGTCTCCACCGCATGGAGCCACCGCTCGATCTGCACGCCCCGCATGAGGGATGGTTCGAACGGTCGGCCTTCGTGGAGCGCGGAGATGAAGCTGTAGAGGCAGTGGAGATGGCCCCGGAGCCAGCCAATGCTGGATTTGGGAGCGGGGAACACCGCAGGCGGGTCGAAACGCTGGACGCAGTGGATGCGCGTGAAGCCTGCGGTACCTCCCAGCGGCGTCTCCTTGCGCGACATGTCGAAGTGGTCGAGGTAGTTGGGGTCCATGAGCGAGAAGCGGAGCGCCCCCCTGGTTCCCTCGATCTCTAATCGGAGCTCATCCTGCGCGCCGGTGGCGATCTTGGAGGCCTCGATGGAGCCGACCGCGCCGGACTCCAGGGTCAGCAGGATCACGGTCTGATCGTCGGTATCCTGCTCGACGATGCGGCTGGGGTCCTCACGCGATGGGCGCTTCGGATGCAGGGTCCTCTGGCGAGCCAGTATCTCCGCAGGCTCGTCGTCGCATATCCACAGGACCAGATCGAGGATATGCGAGCCGAGGTCATAGAGGACGCCGGCGCCGAACTGCTTCATGTCCTTCCAGGCCAGCGGCTTGCCCTCGGGCACGTTGCCCGAGTGGAGATAGGCGGCACGGAAGCCGATGATCTCGCCCAGGGAGCCCTCGGCCACCATCTGACGCGCGCGCATGGTGGCGGGGAAGAACCGATTGTGGAAGACCATCTGGCCGGAAGCTGAGAGCTGAGGGCCGAGAGACGAGAGCAACTCCTCGGCCTGCGCGAGGTTGCCGGTCAGGGGCTTATCGCAGTAGACGGGCTTGCCGGCGCGATGCGCCGCCAGCACCGCTTCGAGATG
>JAAYVH010000220.1 GCA_012517255.1 Chthonomonadales bacterium | reverse complement strand
TCGAGCCCTCAGCGTCCTGTGGGAGATTGACCCGACCATCCCCCTGATCGTGGTTACCGGCCAGCTCGGCGACGAGGCGGCCGCCGAGTGCATGAAGCTCGGAGCCTGCGACTACGTGCTCAAGGACAGGCTCGCACGCCTCGGGCCCGCGGTCGAGATCGCCCTGCAGCAGCGCCGACTCGATCAGGAGCGCCGCATGGCGGAGGCCGCCCTGCAGGAGAGCGAAGAGCGCCTCAAGCTGGTCCTCGAAGGCAGTCAGAACAGCTTCTGGGACTATAACATCGAGACGGGCGCGGTGGAGCGAAGTCCGCAACTGGCCGTGATGCTGGGCTATGAGCCCGGCGACATCGCCAGCATCAACGCCCATTGGCCCGACTATGTGCATCCCGATGACCTTCCGCAGGCCGTGCATGCTTTCGAGGATCACATTGCCGGCAAGACCCCCGCCTATGAGGCAGAATACCGGCTCAAGTGCAAGGACGGCGGGTGGATCTGGGTGATGGATCACGGTCGCGTGGTGGCGCGAGACCGTGACGGACGCCCGCTGCGGGTTGCGGGCACCCATCGGGACGTGACAGAGGCCAAGGCGACGCGCGAACGCCTGACAGAGTCGCTCTCTATGCTCCGCGCGCTTGCACGACGCCTCCAAACCGTGCGTGAGGAAGAGCGGGCGGGCATAGCGCGGGAGGTGCATGACGTGCTCGGGCAGGAGATGACCGGCCTGAAGATGGATGTGGCCTGGCTCTCCTCGCGCCTGTCCAGAGCGAGCCAATCCGACGACCTTCAGCCGCTTCTCGACAAGCTGGCCTCTATGTCGGAGAACATAGACCTGACGATTCAGAACATACGCAGGATCTCGACCGAACTGCGACCGGCGGTGCTCGATGCGCTCGGTCTTGTCCCTGCGCTCGAATGGCAGGCGCGCGACTTCACGACGCGCACAGGCGTCCCGTGCAGGTTCGTCACGGACCTCGACGACATTGATGTGGACAACGAGCGCGCCACGGCGGTATTCCGTATTGCCCAGGAAGCGCTCACCAACGTGACCCGACACTCCCGGGCCAGCGAGGTGACCATCCGTCTGAGCCGCGACGATGGGGCTATCCGTCTAAGCGTGAAGGACAACGGCATCGGCATGCCGAAGAATGCCATCGAAGCCCGCCGATCGCTGGGACTCCTCGGCATGCAAGAGCGGGCGATGATCTTCGGGGGGCACGTGGAGTTCGAAAGCGAGCCAGGCAAAGGGACGCTCGTGGCGCTCCGAATGCCGCTGGCATGAGCGGACCGGCACGCAGCGTCGGGGACATGCGCGGATCCGTCGTCTAGGGGGTGTCGTGATGCACAGTGTTCTGATAGTTGACGATCACGCGGTAGTGCGTCGGGGACTGAAGCAGATCCTTGCCGACGCCCTCGTCGGCTCCACCATTGATGAGGCCGGCAATGCCGAGGAGGCGCTCGGCAAGGTGCTCAAGAAGAGCTACGACCTCGTTGTGCTCGACATCAGCCTGCCGGGGCGCAGCGGTCTCGAGGTATTGCGCGACATCAAGTACCAGCAGCCCGGCCTACCCGTCCTCGTGCTTAGCGTCCATCCCGAGGATCAGATGGGCATCCGCATCCTCAAAGCGGGCGCTTCGGGCTACCTGAACAAGGACAGCGCTCCCGAGGATCTCGTAAAGGCGGTCACCAAGGTGCTGGAAGGCGGACGCTATGTGAGCCCGACCCTGGCCGAGCGCCTGGTCCTCGACATACAGACGGACAGCGGCAAGCCTCCGCATGAGACCCTCTCCGACCGGGAGTTCGAGGTCCTGTGCGCCATTGCGCGCGGCAAGGCCGTCAGCGAGATCGCCCGTGACCTGTCGCTGAGCGTCAAGACCGTCAGCACCTATCGCACGCGCATCCTGGAGAAGATGCAGATGAAGACCAACGCTGAGCTGACCCACTACGCTGTGCGTCAGGGCCTCGTGGACTGATTGCATCAGCCGAGCTCTCGATGTGGGTGGATCCGAACTGGTGAGCGCCGAGTCGCTGGACCTGAGCGTCACCGATGACGGGCTCCTCACCCTGACCGTCGGCGGCTGGCCCGGCCTGCGGCTCGGCCCGCTCGATGCGTCGCTGATCCTCGCTAACGGCTCTGCAACGGCGGCCACTCGCCATGTGGTCAGGGACGGCGAGCACGGGGCGGAGGTCCGCCTGGAGTACGCTCATGGCCTGACGCTCACCCGACGATTCCGCGCGGGCCCGCCTTCCACGGTGATGTGCGAGGCCGAGCTGACCAACGCCTCGACGGAGCCCGTCGAAGTCCGTGACATCCGGCTGCTGGCCGCCGCAGGCGAGGTTGCCTTCGGCCAAACGTCCCCGTCGCTGCGCTTCTACGAGCAGGGCTCCTACTGGTCGCGGGTTCGAACGTTGGGGGCGGACGGCCCATCGGGCGTCGCATCCGGCGAGCAAGATGCCGCCCAACAGCCCATCGCGAGCAGCTCGCAGTATGTGTGGGTGGCCTATGACGCCAGCGCGCGCATGGCTCTCATCGTTGGCTTCGAGACCGGCGACCGCTGGACCGGCGAGATACGCACCGAGTCCGTCTACGGCCGCATCAAAGGCTGGTCCGCGGGCTTTGGCTGCGGCGATACGCTTCTCAGGCCCGGAGAGACCTGGAAGCTCGAGAGCCTCACGCTCGCCGCCGGACACGACCCATGGCGGCTTCTGTGCGACTACGGCGACAGGGTCATGCGACGCCATCGTGTCGCGATACCCGATCGAAGTCCTGTGTCATGGTGTTCGTGGTATCCGTACCGCCTCGGCGTCAGCGAGGACCGAGTGCGAGCCACCGCGGCCATCGCCAGAGAGAGGCTCGTGAAGCTCGGTCTCAGCGTGCTCGTCCTCGACCTCGGGTGGCAGGCGGGCTATCTGCCGTCGTCGTTCGCCGAGAACGAGCAGTTCGCCTCGGGGCTTCGGGCGCTTGCCGATGAGCTCGAGCGCGACGGCCTGAAGCTTGGCGCATGGTGCGCGCCCTTCACCATCAGCGCCCATGACCCCCTGGCCAGGGAGCATCCCGAGTGGCTGCTCGGCTCCGCGCGCGACACCGAAGGCAACCATCTGCCGCAGCCCACGGGCACATGGTTCTGGCAACCCCACGGCGAGACCTATGCCCTAGACCTGACCCATCCGGGAGCCCGGGCATGGCTGAGAGAGAGGATGCGGTCGCTGGCAGATCGGGGTGTCCGCTATCTTAAGCCCGACTTCATCGGCGGCGCCTCGGCCGGGCATCTCACCGCCAGACACGACCGCACCGTTGTCGCGGGAGGCGGCGCCGAGGCGGCTCGGCTCGGCCTGAGCATCATGCATGAGGAGATCATCGAGCGCCATCCCGGCGCGCTCATTCTCAACTGCGGCGGACCCGAGCTGCCCGGCAAAGGATCCACGCCCCTGCTCTACACATGCGCCGACACGGGAAATACCGGCTACGTGGGCTGGAACCATCTCAAGGACGACTATGGCCGCAACGTCGCCGGGCACCTCTGGAAGAACCGCCGCTGGGGGATCATCCAGCCTTCATGCATGGTCGTCGGTCTTCCCGGGACCATCGAGGAGGCGCGTGTGCGGGCGACCGCCACGTTCCTCGCGGGTGGTCAGGTGGACATCGGCGACAACCTGCTCAACCTTCCGGAGGAACGCTGGCACGTCCTCACGGCGACGCTGCCTCCCCTGGGCGTCAGCGCGACGCCCGTGGATCTCTTCGACCCGATCGAGACCGCCAGCCTGGGCTACGATGCCTCCGCCAGCGGGCGAGGAGGCGATGCTGCAGGCGTCCGCCACGATGCCTCGTCCGTGTGGGCGCTTCCCGTAAAGGCGGACTGGGATGACTGGACCCTCGTGGGCCTGTTCAACTACGACACCAACGACGACGTGGAGTACGGCAAGGCTTCCATCACGCGGTTCAGGCTTCCCCTTGAACGGATAGGGCTCGTCGGCGATGCGCCCCATGCCGTGCTGGAGTTCTGGGACAGCCAGTACCTCGGAACGTCACCGTTCATTCGCGCCAACCCCGGGGGATACACCCATCCGGGAGACGCCCAGTCGCTCATCGTCTCGCTTCCCGACGGCCGATGGGAGGTGGCTTTCTTCGGACCCGGGGTAAAACTGCTCATCGTGCGACGAGCGCGCGAGCATCCGTGGCCCGTGGGAACCTCGTTCCATCAGAGCGGCGGGACCGAACTGACAAAGGTGACATGGCGCGAGCCTAAGCTCAGCGGCGTTCTGGTGAGACCGGCGGGACAGACGGGCAGCCTGGTCATCGCCGTTCCGGCAGGGTGGACCCCGATCGAGGCGCGCGTGGGAAACCGCCGCGTTCCCGCGCGCCGCGGTGCGAACGGATCGCTCGTTGTGCCCGTTGTCTCCGAGTCGGACCGGACAGTCTGGGATGTCCAGTTCCGACGGTCGCCGGGAGCGTCGTCCGGTCCGGGCTGAGACGGCAGCGCCGCCGTCGGATTTCCAGAAGATTCTCGCGCCGCCTATTGACTCGCCGCGTCAGGGTTGGGGTATGATGCTCTTCGCGCCTGACGGAAGGCGTGATGTTCCGGAGCGTGATCCGGGCATGTGGTTCCTTGAAAACCGGGCAGACTTGGTATGGAATCGAGTCTTGCGGAAGTACGAGTGACGAGAGTTCGGGTTCAAGTGATATCTGTGCTAATCGTCCGCGTGTTGCGTTGTGTATGCGATGCGCGGCGGAGATATGTACGGAGAGTTTGATCCTGGCTCAGGACGAACGCTAGCGGCGTGCCTAAGAAATGCAAGTCGAGCGGGGTGGAGCGATCCACCTAGCGGCGAACGGTCGCGTAACACGTAAGCAACCTGCCCCGAAGACCGGGACAACACTTCGAAAGGGGTGCTAATACCGGATGTGGTTGAGTGTGGGCATCCATGCTCAACTAAAGCAGGTGACTGGCTTCGGGATGGGCTTGCGGCCTATCAGCTAGTTGGTGGGGTAACGGCCTACCAAGGCGACGACGGGTAGCTGGTCTGAGAGGACGGCCAGCCGGACTGGGACTGAGACACGGCCCAGACTCCTACGGGGGGCAGCAATTAGGAATCTTGCGCAATGGGCGAAAGCCTGACGCAGCGACGCCGCGTGAAGGACGAAGTCTTTTGGGACGTAAACTTCTTTTGCCAGGGACGAAGGATGTGACGGTACCTGGTGAATAAGCCCCGGCTAACTACGTGCCAGCAGCCGCGGTAATACGTAGGGGGCGAGCGTTGTCCG
>JAAYVH010000219.1 GCA_012517255.1 Chthonomonadales bacterium | reverse complement strand
TGCAACCGCAGCGGCGGCGCAGGCCGGCGCACCAAGATCGTGCGCGAGGACGTGACGAGCATCTACTATCGCTACGATGCCGCGGGGCCGACGTGACACTCGCCGGCGGCCGGCGCCTGCAGATCCGCATCGCGCAGGAGGGAGCGCCTGGGCGACTTGACAGTGCAGGAGATGACCGCGGCAGCGATTCCCCGGCAGTGAGTGAGGACCGCACCCGTCACCGCAGCCCGCCGGTCTTCCGGCGGGCTGTTTTACATAATGTTGGGTTCGAAAGCGATTCTACGAAACGAACCTGAGAGCCCACAGTGCCCTTGTCTCGTCGCGCATGAAGGGAGCGGCCTTCAGCGGGGCCGGGCGTTGGTCGACCGAGGCCTGCGGGCTTCCGCGCCTTCGGAGCTGAGGATGACGGCTGGTGGTTGTGCCAGGGCAGGATGACCGCACGCGCGGCTACCCGCTTCCCTCGCCCTTCACCTTGCCGCCGGTGTGCTGGTAGACTTCGTTGCGGATGGCGCTCAACGGCTTTTGGAAGTAGTCCATGCTCGGCTGCGGAATCGCCTTTGGGCCCAGCTCATCCAGGAGCCGCCGGGCGTCCTGGTACTGGCCGCAGCGCCACGCGAGCACCGCCCACACCGTCTTCATCTGCGTGTGTCGCTTCGCCTGCTTGGGCTCGGCGATGGCCCCCTCGCACATCTGCTTAAGGTTCTCGTACACCCCCGGTCGCTCCCAGTATGACACTCCCTCGGAACGCTCCATGTAGGCGAGCAGCCACAGCAGGTACTCGGGCAGCGCAATGTCGGACATGCTGTTCACGTAGACGCGCAGGATCCGCTGCTCGGATCCGTTCACGAACTCACGCGTCTCCTCCTCCGGGTAGCCCCGTCGCATCAGGTCCATGGCCTTGTCGAGCGACTGCTGCGTCTCGTCGCTCAGGCCCTTGCCGAGCTTCAGCACGCTCAGGTACGGCCCGGCGCCCAGGGCCGAGAGCAGGGTCTCGCCGAGCTTGAGCGGCGCCTCCCTGATGCTCTTCGCGACGAGTCCCAGCAGCGCCGCCGCCTCGGGCGAGAGCCAGAGCCGCATCGCGGGCGGTTCGTCCTCCTCCATCATCGACGCCCGGCACCATTCGATCGTCGAGGGCGGCGGGACCGGCACCTTGATCGTGCGGATGCCGACCAGTCCCGGGGTGGGCGTGGGCTTCGGCCCGGTCAGGTTGATGGGCGGGAGCGAGACCGGCGCCGTGGAGCTTCCGGTGGTGCTCCAGACCCGACCCTGCACCTGGTTGAGCGCACCGGGCTTGCTCGCGGCGAAGCCCTCCTGCCGCTGCTGCATGCGCTGCCGATCCTCCTCCTGCGCCCGACGTCGGAGTTCGGCCTGCTGCTGGTAGTAGGCGGCCCAGTCGTAGTCGCTGCCGCCGCCTTCGTAGCCTCCGTCGTAGCCGCCCCCGTCGTCCGAACCGCTGACATAGAGATAGTCGCCCATGCAGCTCGACCAGCCGATGCCGTCGGAGACACCGTGCGCGCCGGCGATGGCGTCAAGCTGGGCCTGCGCCTCCTCGCGCGTGCGAAACGGCCCGATGCGCTCGGGCATGACGCCCTCGCGAATCATGCGGGCGTTGGCGGAGCGCCATTCCTCCGTGTACTCGATCCACCAATCGGCCCGCGCCGGCACACCGACGAGGATGAGAAAGAGGATGAGGAGCCGGGTTCTCATATGGAGTATTGGACGGTCACCGATCACGTCGGGTTCCCGTTTTTCGAACCGGCGTGACGCCCAGCCCGGCGCGCACGCCGCGCAGGTCCAGAACGCCGTTCGGCCGGAGGATGCGGCTCCGCATGACGTCGCCGGCGACGAAGAACTGCGTGTCGAGGTCGATGAAGTCGAAGAGGCCGCTGCCGGCCGCGATGTGCGCGGCTGCGGAGAGCGCGAGGATCGTCTCGACCATGGCGCCCATCATGAGCCTGAGCCCGGCCGCGCGCGCGAGCTGCGCGATGGCAAAGCCCTCGACAATGCGGGTCTTCATCAGCTTGATGTTGATGGCGTGAGCGCCGCGCCGCCGG
>JAAYVH010000218.1 GCA_012517255.1 Chthonomonadales bacterium | reverse complement strand
CGCGACCGTTCCGGTAATGTTGATCTGACCCTTCACGAACACGCGTGACCCAATCGTGACGCTGGGTGTCGGATTGTTGAGGACCGCCGACGGCGCTACGTTGTCGGCGAGCACCTTTACTGTCTGCTCTGCGGTGAACCCAACCTTGTCAGTGGCTTTGAGACGGAAGGTGTGGGATCCCTCTCCGGTGGTGGTGTACGGAGCCGATACACCGCCGGGCTGGTTGCCGGTTACGTTCAGCGCCGGGTCGTTGTCGTCTGTCAGCACGTAGTTGAGCAGGTTGGCTTCGACGACCGTTCCGACCACGCGGATGGTCTTTTCCACGAAGAAGTCGGCGCCGTCCTGAACCTTCGGGAGGGCGTCAATCGTGACCGAAGGCGGCGTGTTGTCCACGGTGACCGTGACGCGTACGGTGTCCTCCACATTGCCCGCCAGATCTCGACCCACGAGGGTGATCGTGTGTGCGCCGTCAGGTGACAGGGTGGTGTTCAAGGATGCAGATGCGGTCGATCCGACGCCGGAGCCGCCCGGAACAGGTCTGCCATTATCGAGCCACTGCCAGTCCTGAAGGTTGGCATCCGTGACCGTACCGGTCAGGGAGATCGTTCCCTTCACGAAGCTGCCGTCGCTCGGGGCAGTGATGACGACCACAGGCTTCGTATTGTCGGCGACGACCGTGACGTCCGCAGAGGACGCGTTGCCGCCGGTGTCCACTGCGTTGAGGACGAACTTGTGGGTCCCATCGTGCCCAACCGTGTTATAGGTGAAACTGAAGTTGGGCGCGTTGCCGTTGCGCACAAAGCCGGCATCTCCCGTGTCGGTAAGCGTCCAGTTCTGAAGGTTCGCATCGGCGATGGTGCCCGTGATCTTGATCTCGCCCTTGACGAATGTCGTAGCGCCGGCGACGATCGTGGGCGCAACATTCAGAGAGAGAACGGGCGGGGCCGTATCCACCACGACGGTAACGCTGGCAGTCCCGGAGTTGCCTGCGAGATCGGTGACCACCAGGCGCAACACATGCGGCCCATCGCCCACAGGGTTCCATGCAGCCGTCGCCGGAGAAGGTGTCGTGTCGGTAGCGAACAGCACGCCGTTGTCAAAGAGCTCCCACTTCTGGAGGTTCGCCTCGACGAACGTGCCCGTCACGGTCATCGCACCGGTCACGACGGCCCCATCTGCCGGCGAAGTGATCGTCGCTGTCGGCGCGGTATTGTCAACGGTGACCGTTACGCTGTCGGCTGCCGCTGCGTTGTCATTCAGCGCCTTGTCCACTGCCAGCACCTTGATGGTATGCGATCCGTCCGCGACTGCCACCGTGTTCCAGGCGAACGCGACTGTGCTTCCGGGCTGAATGCCGGGCGGAGTCAGCATCGTGCCATCCAGGTTGATCTGGTACTTGTCGGGATTCACATCCGTGATCGTGGCATTGATGGGCTGAGTACCCCGCACGAACGCTCCGGGGGCCGGAGAGGTCACAGCGACGACCGGCGGCGTGTTGTCCACCGTGACAATGGCGGAAGTGTCCACGGTCACGCCGAGGGCATTCTTTGCCGTGAGTTTGAGCGTGTGGCGACCGTCCTTGCCCGTGGTGTCCCAATCAAAGTCGAACGACCCATTGGCAGCGCCGTCGGTGAGCTTGCTGGGCACGGAGTCCAGGTCGTGGAGCTCCCATCCGGTCACAGCGTCCACGGCGATGGTGAACTTGATCTTATGCGTTCCTCGGACGAAGGCGCCGTCAGCCGGATCCGTAATGGTAACGGAGCCCGCTTTGACGACCTTGACCTGGATGGTATCGGCCGTAGCGGCGTTGTTCAGCCCTGCCTTGTCCGTCGCAAGGATCTTGATCGTGCACGTCGTGTTGGCAGGTATGGCCGTAGTGTCCCACAGCGCGGTCACGCTGGTCGTTGTCCCCGTGGCGATCGGGGGATCCACGAAGCCGCCTCCGGTATCTATGAGAACCTGCCAGTTGTCGAGATTGCACTCGGTCACGGCTCCGTGGATCTGTACGATGTCGCTTACAAAGTCGCCGTCAACAGGCTTCAGGAAGTCCACAGTCGGCGCCGTGTTGTCAACGGTCACAGCGACGCTGGTCTCCGACTCATTGTGCTGAGCATCTGCCGCAACGAGCGTCAGCGTGTGCACGCCGTCTTCGACCAACGTTGTGTTCCACGCGTGGCCTACGGTTGGTCCGGCGCCCTGCGTGACCAGAGAGCCGTTGTCATACAGCTTCCAGGTAGTGCTGCCCGCGTCGGCGATGGTCCCGGCGATCGCTACGCTGGACCCCGATACGAACGCCGACGGAGCAGGAGCCGTGAAGGTCGGAACCGGTCCGGTTCGATCGGTCGTCACAGCGAACGTGCCGACGTCGGGGTCTCGGCGCTCGTTGCCCGCGTTGTCCCTCGCTTTGACGACCACGTTCATCACGCCTTCCAGGGCCGTCTCATACTCGACATACCACGTGACGTCATTGGCGTAGTCGTTGCCGAACGTCAGCGTCGCCGGCACGACCACAGTCGTTCCGCCGCCGGGAGGGGTGATCTCCACCACCACGCTCTCGATGCCGGAAGTGGCATCCGCAAATGCTCCGGTCAGCGCAACGATGTTCTTGCGAGGAAACGCAGCGGACACGGCCTGCTTGCGGACAGGAGGCGTGGGATCGACGATGATACGCCGCTGGAAGATGTTCGACTTCAGTCCGCCAGGTGACGACCCATAGGTCACCCCGATCGCCTCAATGCGCTCGCGAAGACCTGGCCCGAGCGGGTCATTGCCGAGAACGAACAGCGCCGGGATCGCCGATGCGCCGGCAGTCTGCACGTTGAACTTCTCGAGGGTGGCCGGCGTATAGACCTGATCCACGCTGGTGGGGGACGAAAGCTTGATCTCGTCTATGACCTTCCCGGGTCCTGCGTCGCCTCTGACGAGCACCGCTACGACATAGGGCTGGCTGGGGTCGCCCAGCACTGCGCCCTTGCCCGCATAGAGGCCCGCAATGACAGAGCTAGGGAGCACGTCAATCGAGCCGCCGGGCAGCGCAGCCCTGACCTTCACAAACAGCGTCTGAGGCGTGCCGGCAACGCCCGCAAGGTAGGGTTTGGCCACAACCTTCACGTTATCGCTGGGCACGACAGTTGACAGGTCCCAGAGCCACTCCCAGGCGGCTCCTTTAATCGTAGCGAAAGACTCGGGACCATCGTTGATCGAGATGCTCACCGCGTCTGCCTTATGGCATGTGCCATTGACTAGATAGACCTGCGGCGAAACATTGGTGTTGATGATCGCTCCGTCGAACGGATTGACCACCCTCACGGTGGTTGCGGCGCGCGCCGCACAGAGCGGCAAGGCGAGCAGAACAAGCGTCAGAAGCGGTGCCATGGCGCTGCCAGCTCGTAACGAGACCCTCGCACGCATGGAGTTACGCACAACCATGATGCCCCCTTTCAGTCCAGGCGCGGCTGTCTGCCGCTATCGCACTGGTGTGCCAAACGTCTGATGGTGCCGGGGCACGCCGAAGCATCCCGAGAGTGGGTGACCTGTGCTGGTTGTCACGGAACCAGACCGCAGGCGCGCTCGACTGCCCGATGCGGCGCACATCACGGAGGATAAGTACGGAGATGAAGCCGCGAATACCTCCTTCCGGGTACAGGAAAATGCCCGCCATCGCCGAATACTTGTGGGATGGGTCGCACGCAGCGGCGCCGTACCATCAGATCGGCGTGTGAGGAGGACCGAGATGAGCCAGCAGTCGGAGATTCCGCGAACCATGCAGGCGGTGATATGCCATGGGCCCGGCGACTATCGCCTTGGCGAAGTTCCTACGCCTCTCGCTGACAGCGGTGAAGTCGTTATCAAGGTCGAGGCTTGCGGCGTTTGCGCGTCCGATGTGAAGTGCTTCTCGGGAGCGCCGCTCTTCTGGGGCGATTCATCGAGGCCTGCCTACGTCGAGTCTCCGGTGGTCCCCGGACACGAGTTCGTGGGCCGAGTCGTCTCGATGGGCCCATGCTGTGAACCCACTGGTCTGAAGATCGGTGACCGCGTGCTGTCAGAGCAGATCGTCCCGTGCTGGCGATGCAGAAGCTGCCGGCGCGGCAGCTACCACCTCTGTGTCGAGAATAGGATCTATGGCTTCAGGCAGGCCGTGCAGGGCGCGATGGCCGAGTACATGAAGTTTCCGGCCGGCGCGCTTATCCACCGGGTCCCCGAGGATCTCACGGTGCAACAGGCGGCCTTGATCGAACCGCTGGCCTGCTCAATGCATGCGGTCGAGCGCTCGCGTATGGATCTGGGCGATGTCGTCGTGATCGCCGGCGCGGGTACGCTGGGACTGGGCATGGTGGCGGCAGCTCGCCTGCGCAACCCCGCGCGCCTTGTGGCGCTCGACCGGTTCGATCATCGTCTCTCCTTGGCGCGGCAGATAGGGGCCGATCTGGCGCTCAATGTGGATCGTGACGATGTTGAGAGCGCCGTTGCCGAGATGACCGACGGATTCGGGTGCGACGTCTTCATTGAGGCCACCGGTCACCCCGACGCGGTGAACGTCGGCTTGCGCCTACTCCGGAAAGGCGGAACGTTCGTCGAGTTCTCGGTGATGGCCCGTGAGACCAGCACGGACTGGACGATCATCGGCGACTCCAAGGAACTGACGATCTATGGCGCTCACCTTGGGCCCGGATGCTATCCGAAGGTGATAGACTACCTCGCGCGGGGGATGCTGCGCACCGAGGGGATCGTGACGCACGAGTACCCGCTGGATCGCTTCGCGGAGGCATTCGATTTGGTGCACAGCGGCGGGAACTCCATCAAGGTACTGCTGCGTCCGTAGAAACATGCGATTCGATCTCGTCGTTGTCGGCGCCGGGCCTGCTGGCTGTGCGGCCGCTTACGTAGCATCGCTCCGGGGTCTCAAGGTGCTGCTCGTCGAGAAGCATTCTATGCCCCGACACAAGACGTGTGGCGGAGGCGTCCCTGCCTCAATCGGCAGATACCTTCCCGGACTCAGGCTGCCAGACCAACTGGCGCTTCCCGTCTCAGATATGAGACATTCGTGGCGCTTTGAGGACTCGGTGGTGGCCTCCATGCATGATCCCGATCAGCCGCCGCCGCTTTGGTCGGTGCGGCGTAGTGACTTCGACGCCGCCCTTGCTTCTGCAGCGCATGCCGTCGGGGCGGTTGTCGTCGACGGTGTGGCCGTGCGAAACGTGGAGATCGGAAAACGAGCCGTTACGCTGAGCGGTACCGTGTCGGCTTCGGGGCAACCCTGGCGCACGGAAGGTGAGTTCGTCGTCGGGGCCGACGGAGCCACAGGCGCTGTTGCTCACCGCCT
>JAAYVH010000217.1 GCA_012517255.1 Chthonomonadales bacterium | reverse complement strand
GGTACAATGACTTCGGAAGTACCACCCCCGGGCAGGCAAACGAAGTCGGCATGACCCTCCGAGACATTCACGCGAAGTACCATCGTGGCGAAAAGCTCGTCATGGTGACGTGCTATGACTATGCCTCGGCATTGTTGCTCGATGCAGCGGAAGTGGATATGCTCCTCGTCGGAGACTCGCTGGGCAACACCATGCTCGGCTTTGACACGACGCTTCCGGTCACGCTCGACGACATGGTCCGCCATGCAGCGGCCGTTCGGCGAGGGGCGAAGCAGACCTTCATCGTCGTAGACATGCCGTTCCTGTCGTATCAGGTGAACGCCGAGACGGCTCTGCTGAACGCCGGGCGCATCCTGCAAGCGACAGGTTGCGAGGCGGTGAAGCTGGAAGGCGGCCAACAGATCGCCCCGACGGTGCAGAAGCTGGTAGCCTCCGGCATACCCGTGATGGGCCACATTGGGCTCACGCCGCAGTCGGTGCATGCGTTCGGCGGGTACCGCACCCAGGGCCGCGATGAGGAATCCGCCCGGCGACTGCTGGCCGATGCTCGGTCTCTGGAAGAGGCCGGTGCGTTCTCCATCGTACTGGAACTTGTGACCGCTGAGGTAGCCGACGAGATCACTCGGAGCTTGGCTGTCCCGACCATCGGCATCGGTTCCGGTCCTGGCTGTTCAGGACAGGTGCAGGTGTTCCATGACCTGCTGGGCCTTTTCCCGGACCGCCGGTATCGTCATGCCCGGCGCTATGCCGAGGTAGGCGACGCGATCCTTCAGGCAGTTCGTCAGTACGCCGAGGATGTCCGCACGGGACGCTTCCCCCAAAGCTCATAGGTCCAACGCCAGCAGCGCGAAACGAGGTAAGCTAGTCCGTGAGAACGTTCCAACAGATCGCTGAACTTCGCGCTCATCTGCGCGCCGCTCGAGATGACGGCCAGACCATTGGCTTCGTGCCAACGATGGGAGCTCTCCATGAGGGGCACCTGTCGCTGATCCGACGATCCTGCAACGACTGCGATCGCACGGTCGTGTCCATTTTCGTGAACCCGACGCAGTTCGGGCCCAATGAGGATCTCGACCGGTATCCGCGTGACCTTGCGCGTGACTCTCGGCTCTGTCAGGAAGAGGGAGTGGACGCGCTCTTCGTTCCCACAGTCGCCGACATGTACCCGGCCGACGCAGACACGTGGGTCGAAGTGCCCGAGCTCAGCAAGCCCTACGAGGGCGCCCACAGACCGGGCCACTTCCGCGGTGTCGCCACCGTGTGCGCCAAGCTCTTCCAGATCGTCCAGCCGCATCGAGCGTACTTCGGACAGAAAGACTACCAGCAGCTCCTCGTGATCCAGCGCATGGTTGCCGATCTGTGTATGCCCATCACGATAGTCGCGTGTCCGACGGTCCGCGAACCGGACGGCCTCGCCATGTCCTCGCGCAATGCCTATCTCGACCGCGAAGAACGGGAGGCGGCCGCGGTCCTTAGCCGGGCGCTCTTCGAGGCTCAGAGGCTGTTCGAGGCCGGAGAGCGATCCGCCGATGAACTCAGAAGCGCCATGGTCAGGGTGATCGAGTCCGAGCCCAGGGCGCGACTGGACTACGTAGCCATTGCGCATCCTCAGACGCTGGCAGCCCTCGAGACCGTCCATGACGGCTGTGTCGCTCTGGGCGCCATCAGGATCGGCGGGACCCGTCTGATTGACAACGTGCTGCTCGGCGTAACGCTGAACCATCAGGCGCGTCGTCCAGCATAGGAGGAGATGAGGTTGAGATTACGAAGCCTCCTCAGCAGCAAGATCCACGGTGCGCGTGTCACTGCGGCGGAGCTGGAGTACATCGGCAGCATCGCCATCGATGTAGATCTGATGGAGCGGGTCGATCTCTGGCCAGGCGAGCGCGTGCACGTGTGGAACGTAGACAACGGCCAGCGTTTCGAGACCTATGCCATCCCTGCTGAGCGCGGGTCGGGCATCATCTGCGTAAACGGAGCTGCTGCTCGTCGGGTTGAAGTCGGGCACAAACTGATCATCGCCGCATTCAGCATGAGTGACGAACCGATCAGACCCCGCGTCATTCTCGTGTCGGACGACAACCGCTACCTGCAGACCCTGAGCGAGGAGTAAGAAACACCTGGAAGGATCGAAGGGGCACGGCCAACCGGCTTCGTGCCCCTTCGAGAACCCCCGCGATCAGTCGGCAGATCGCACGGCCTTGCGTATGTTGAGGAGCCCGTCGCCGAGCAGGCCGGCGTAGTCCGGATTGACGTCATCCACGCACGTCGCGGTTCTTCCGAGGATCACCTCAATGCGCTTGGCATTGCCGTGAGGGGCCAACTCACGGAGGAGCGCCGCCGCCCCGGAAACGAACGGAACGGCGAACGACGTCCCGCTCCACGTGGCATAACCCCCATCCCAGAAGGTGCTTCGGATGCCCGATCCCGGCGCGACGAGGTCTACCGATGAACCATAGGACGCGTACGGCGACTTGACTTTGTCTTCCTCTACGGAGCTGACCGATATGACGCCCTTCAGAGCGGCAGGGATGTGCGGGATATCGTTGTTGTCGTTGCCCGCCGACGCCACGACGGCGACCCCAGACCGGCGAGCGAACTTAATGGCCCGCTCGATTGCCTCGGAGACGCCCGGCGTGCCGAAGCTGATCGACAGCACCTGCGCTCCCGACCGCACAGCCCAGACAATGCCCTCTACAACATCCTCCACGGTACCCGTACCGTCGCCCGAAAGCACCTTGACAGGCATGATCG
>JAAYVH010000027.1 GCA_012517255.1 Chthonomonadales bacterium | reverse complement strand
CATGGCGTGAAGTTCAACGTCGGGACGGCGCTCAAGCGGGTCTACTGGCAGGCGCTTAGCGAGCGGATCGGACGGGAAATCGCCTGGCCCGACGCCGTCCGATTGCACGAGCTGCTTGGCTCGCGCAAGGACGCCGATTGCACGCGCGAGGCGCGCGAAGCGCTGACCGCCAAGGTCCGCGAGCTGATGCGCCTCTACGGCAGTTCCGGGCGGGCGCAATGAACGCCGCAAACGCCAACGGCCTTCAGTCGTCTGTCCCGGGTGAGGCGGACTTGATCGCGCTCTATCGAACGATGCTTCTCATTCGGCGCTTCGAGGAGCGATGCAACGCACTCTTTCTGCAAGGGCGTATCCCGTCAACGCTGCACCTGTACATCGGTCAGGAGGCGGTCGCCACGGGTGTCTGTTCGGCTCTGCGGGCAGATGATTGGGTCGTGGGCACCCATCGGCCCCATGGCCATGCGCTGGCCAAGGGGGTCAGCCCGCGAGTCATCATGGCGGAGCTCATGGCCAAGGTGACCGGATGCTGCAGGGGCAAGGGCGGATCTATGCACGTCGGCGACGTCCGCAAGGGAGTGTTCCCCGCCGTCGCCATCGTCGGCGCGGGACTGCCCATCGCCGCCGGAGCCGCTCTATCGGCCAGGATGCGCGGAACCGATCAGGTGGCTGTGGCTTTCCACGGCGAAGGCGCTGCCAACGAAGGCGACTGGCACGAGGCGCTCAACATGGCGGCGATCTGGAAGCTGCCGGTCCTGTTCGTGTGCGAGAATAACCTCTACGGCGCCTCGACGCACTTCAGCAAGGCATTCGCCATTCCGCGCGTGTCCGATCGCGCATGCGCCTATGGCATGCCTGGCGAGACTGTGGATGGCAACGACGTTGTGGCGGTGCATGATGCCGCGCTTCGGGCAGTCGAACGCGCTCGGAGCGGCGCTGGCCCGACCCTTCTCGAGTGTCTGACCTATCGGCAGTGCGGCCATTCGCGCAGCGATGCCTGCGACTATAGACCGGATGAGGAGGAGGCGCTCTGGAAGGAGCGCGACCCGCTTAAGGTGGCTGCCGCCCGCATACGGGCGTTGGTCCCGCCCGTCCCATTCGACCCATCCGGCATAGAAGCCGACGTCGCCGCCGAGATTGACGATGCCATCGCCTTTGCCGAGGAGAGCCCGGCGCCCGCTCCGGAGGACCTCGAACGCCACGTCTACTGGGAGGGCGACTGACATGGCCACCATGGGCATCGCCGAGGCGCTCCGCGAAGGCATCCGCGAGGAGATGCGCCGCGATCCGACGGTGTTCTGCATCGGCGAGGACATCGGCGTCAAGGGCGGTTGGGGCGGGGCGTTCACCGTCACGCTCGGCCTTGTGGACGAGTTCGGTCCCGAGCGGATCCTGGACACGCCGATCTCCGAGTCGGGATTCTGCGGAATCGCCATCGGCGCAGCGATGACCGGCATGCGGCCCATCGCGGACGTGCAATACGGCGACTTCCTGTTCTGTATGATGGATCAGCTCGCCAATCAGGCGGCCAAGATGACCTACATGGCGGGAGGCGCCGTCAAGGTGCCGCTGGTGATGCGCGCTCCCGTGGGTTCGACGCGGCGCGGCGCCCAGCATGCACAGACGCTCGAGGTCTTCTTCACGCACATCCCGGGCCTCAAAGTGGTCGCACCCAGCACGGCCTACGACGCCAAGGGGCTGCTCAAGGCAGCGGTGCGCGACGACAACCCGGTGCTCATGTTCGAGCATAAGCTCCTCTACGGCAGCAAGGGGAACAGGGCCGAGAAGGGCGCTGTGAGCCCCATCGGCGAGGTCCCCGACGAAGACTACGTCGTGCCCATCGGCAAGGGCGCTATCCGGCGTAAGGGCAGGGACGTGACCATTGTCGGCAAGCTCCTGACCGTCTATCGAGCTCTGGCGGCTGCCGATCGCCTCGCGGAGGACGGCATCGAGGCCGAGGTTATCGATCCAAGGTCGCTCATACCGCTGGACAAGGAGATGATCCTCGAGTCGGTGCGCAAGACTCACCGCTTTGTGGTCGTAGAGGAGGACAACCGAACGCACGGATGGGGCGCCGAGATCGCCGCGATGGTGGCTGAAGAGGCTTTCTGGTGGCTCGATGGGCCGCCTGTGCGGGTATCGGCTCCCGACACTCCGCCTCCGTTCGCCCCCAATCTCGAGGAACTCTACGTGCCGAGCGTTGAGCGTGTGGTTGACGCCGTGCGCAGGCTTGTGGGGTAGGCCGATGGCAACCGCGGTAGTGGTGCCGCCCCTCGGCACGAACGTCGACACCGTCACGCTCGTCACGTGGTACAAGCGCGAGGGCGAGGAGGTCGCCGCCGGCGAGCCGCTCTTTGCCGTCGAAACCGACAAGGCCGTGCTCGATGTGGAAGCCCCCGCGAGCGGCATACTCCACGGCGTGTTGGCAGCCGAGGGCGACGAAGTCGCCGCCCTCAGCGAGATCGCCTGGCTTGGCGCCGAGAGTGAGGCGTCGAGGGGCGCACCCGCGTCGCGACCCGCCGAATCCGTGGTCGAAGGCCATTCTGTCCCGCAATCCCATCAAGCTGTCTCGCCCGATTCCGCGCGCCGGTTCGCCTCTCCCTGGGCACGGACGCTGGCCCGAGAGCGCGAACTCGACTGGACTGCGCTCGCGGGTTCGGGCCCTATGGGAGCAGTGCTGGGACGCGATGTTGAGGCTGTGCGTCCCTCTCGCCGATCGCCGGCAACGCCGCTCGCACGGCGCATCGCTCAATCGAGCGACGCCGACATCAGCCGCATGACCGGCTCGGGCCATCTGGGCAGGATCACCCGCGCGGACGTGATCTCCTTCAGTCGTGCCGGCGAGGCTGTCTCGTCTGCCGACGGTCAGACCGAGCCCGTCGAGACCTTCGCCCTCACCGGCATACGGGGCAGGATCGCCGAGCGCATGTATCGCGGCGCGCACGAGACAGCCCCCGTCACGCTGACGACCGAGGTGGATGCCACACGCTTTGTCGAGACGCGGCGGCGGCTCGTCGCCGAGGGCCTCCGCGTGAGCTATAACGACCTGCTTGTGCTCGTCGTCTCGCGCGCCCTGCGCGAGCATCCTCGCATGAACGTCAGGTTTGAGAACGACCATGCGATGGTCTGCCGCGAGATCAATATCGCTCTGGCGGTCGACACCGATCGCGGCTTGTTGGCTCCGGTTGTGCGCGGCGTGGAGACCCTGTCGCTTGCTGAGATTGCGGCGGCGACCGCCTCGATCATCGAACGCGCGCGCAACGCCCAGATCACCCCGGATGAGCTCCACGGCAGCACCTTCACGATCACCAATCTCGGCATGTTCGGCATCGACGCCTTCACGCCGATCATCAACACGCCCGAGTGCGCCATCCTCGGCGTGGGCCGTATCAAGCCGACCCCGTGGGTTGTGGGCGATTGCATCGGCATCCGTCAGGCCATGTGGCTGAGCCTTACCTTCGACCACCGGCTCGTGGACGGCGGGCCGGCGGCACGGTTCCTCCAGACCATCGCTCGGGCGATAGAGGCTGGCGTATGATCCGAGCGGCGCTGCTCGCGGCAGGTCTCGCGTTGGCCTCCCATTGGTCGTATCAGTCCCATGGGAGGAATCCGACCAGTGTGGCCGATACGACCAGTGCCCCACCCATCGGCTGGTGCTGCTTCTATCCGTTCGTAGATGTGGGCATGGCACTACTGCCCGAGTCGCGGGCATCCGTGCTGTCGGTCTGCTCCGGCGGCTGGGGCATGGGGCAGGTCGAGGGTAAGGTGGACTTTGGCCCTTTCGATGCGCAACTGGCCTACGCCGAGAAGCACAACCTGAAGCTTGCCATCATCCAGGAGATCAACCCGTACTACACGCCCGCGTGGCTGCGCGAGAAGGTCAAGGCCGCCGGTGAATCGGCGCGCGATGCCAACGGCAACGTTCTGTCTATCCCGTCCATCTCCTCGAAGGCGTTCCGTGCTGAACAGGAGCGACTCCTCGACGCCTTCGTCCAGCACGTCAAGGAACGCGACACGACACGACGCGTGGCCTTCTACCACCCCGGAGCCGAGTGGTGGTTTCCGATGGGCGAGCGCTATCACCCCGACGACGTGGCGCGTTTTCGCCGGTGGCTGGCGCGTAAGTACGGCTCTATCGCGACCCTGAACCGCGTCTGGAAGTCCTCCTTCCCAGACTACGATTCGGTTGTCGCCCCGCGCATGGAGATGATGGGCGGCTACAAGGGGCAACGAGGGCTTGCCACGGTAGTGAACATCGGCGACGGACCGCAGCACTGTTCGTGGAGCACGCCGGCGGCCATGGACGCGGCTGCAAGTCCCGGGCCTCAGACATACCCGGCGGTTACGCCCGGCAAGCGGTACCGGCTGTCGGCGTGGGTGTTCATCGAGAGCCTGCAGGGACCGGGGGTGTTCCCCGAAGTGGCGTGGGTCGGTTCGAACGGCGGGCCGCCCATCGCGATTGACATGGGACGACCGGTAGCGGGGCCCATGGGCCAATGGCATCGGATGGAGGCAGCGTTCACGGCGCCGCCGAACGCCGGCCGGGCCTGGCTGCTGCTGAAGTTCATGGGTCTGGGTGCCGCTCGCTACGATGACGTGAGCTTCAAAGAGGTTCCTGCGGGGTCCGAGCTCGCGCCCAATGCCGATCTCGAAGACGGAGGCGACAGCGGGCCCGCTGCATGGCGCTTCCAGAACTGGACCGGCGGCGCACACGCGGAGGCCGAGTGGCTCCGGGGGCAGGGCCGGTCGGGCGGCTCGTGTCTGCGGATCGAGGTGCGTCGTCCGTCCGACCAGAAGCCCGGCGTCGGAAACGCCACGGCGGCCTTTCACGATTGGAGCACATACTGGTTCGAGGCCGGGGCCGACTACATCAACGCCATGTCGGAGATGATGAAACGACGCGACCCCACGCGTCCCACGGTGACCTACTTGACGATGGCCTGGGCCGCCCCCTCCGAATGGGACGAGATGCAGCGCAGCGCCATTGCGCCGGATGTCGTGGGGATGCGCGGCAAGCACATTGACGCGTTCGGGATGCAGCTCTGCTCTGCCGACCGCGACCCATACCGCATCACCGCATGCCTGGACCTAATGCGCAAGTACAAGAAGCCGCTCTGGGCCGTCGACCTGGTGGACTTCACATCGGGCGTTCACATCGGGCCGAAGGCCATGGATCAGATCACGCAGGCGACGATCCAGCACGGCGCGGCGGGCATCATCTACTGCGCCTGGCATATCCCGAGCGTGCTCGACTACAGCTTCCATCCTTACCATTCCACCTCCGATCACGCCAGGATGATCGGGCGCGCCATGAAGGGCGTCGAGGCTATGGCCGGCATGCGGGTGAAGCCACATGGCGCGCTGATCATGCCCATGCTGCCGGCGACGCCTGACGACAGGAACGGCATCCGCAACGACTGGCGCAGCTTCGTCGGATGGTACAAGCTGTTGGAGCGGATGCACTATACGGTGGACGTGGTGACACTGCGAGAACTGGACGCGGGGGCGGATCTCAAGCGCTACCCATGGGTACTCGTGCCCGATTGCCGTGACATCAGTGACGCTGCGCTCCACGCCTTGCAGACCTATAGAGCAAGCGGAGGCAAGCTCATCACCGCGGGACGCTTCGCCGAACGGGACGATCGTGGGCGGCAGAGGCCGAGGCAGATGCAGGTCCGACGCGCTCCCGATCTGGGCCGAATCTATGCCGGCGATCCGGTGCGCGACACGCACGCGGGCAACACCCCTCCGCTCTTCCTCTGGAAGACGGACACGCCGCAGTCGCGCGATGCGGTCCGACGTGCCCGAGAGTTCATGGCAGCTCGACTGGGCGAGGTGCCCGCGGGCGGGTTGCCCAGCAGCGTTCGGATCGTCCGCTGGGGCGGCTCAGGGCGCGAGGCGATGTACCTCGTCAATCACGCCGACAGTCCGGCTCGCAACGTCCTCGTGCGTCTGGCGAACCGACGTGCCACAATCGTGCGCGTGCTCGCCGACCTGGCGCCGGCCAGACCGATCTCCGTGCGTCGTACCCGGCACGGATGCGATGTAGTCTTGCCGGCATTCGAGACCAGCTGCATACTGGTGGCCGGCGACCGCTAAGGGCGTCCGGCCAACTGTCTATCGGGTTACCGTCGCGGCCCACATCCCGGCGCCGGGGGTCGTTATCGGGACAACCGACCCGCCCGTGATCCGGGCTGTCGGACCCCATTCGCCCTTCCCGATGTCAATCCACCGGAGCGTGAAGTCTCCGCGGACCCCGTTCATGTCCAGACCGACGCTGCCTGCCCGCGGGAAGTAGAGGGCGTAGAGCTCGCCGGGCTTGGCTGTCAGATAGGCCTCATCGGGTGTCCTGTCGTTCAGGAGGTGATTGGCAGGCTCGGTCAGCCACGGCTTCACGCGGGACTCCAGCAGGCGGCCAGCCTTGATCGAGGCGATTGCCGGCTCCGAAAGGCCGATGCCCGAGTCCGGCCTGTGGAACCGCACGCCGGCAGCGCCGCCGATGAAGTGCCGCCACCAGCGCTCGATGCCGTCGGCGCCGCTGCCGAAGGGACCGCCGGCAGCGCCGTAGGTCTTGACGGTGTTGATCGGACGGGGACGCCGGGAGATGTATGCCCGGACTTGCTGAAACCTGTCCCAGTGCGTCTGGCCTTTATTGTGATTGTTCTGCGACACGTCCACAAAGTTGTAGAGCTCGGGATGGTCAAGCGTGCGTAAGTGGGTCTTCGAGGTGATGTCCCAGTCGTCCCACATCTCCGTCACGAACACGTCGACTCCCATCGCCGCTGCCTTCTGCCGGATGTACCGCGCCCAGAAAGCGCCCCACTTCTCGTCGCCAGAGGTCTCATTGTCCATGCAGTAGAGCACATGGGGATAGGGCAGCGACCGTTGCAGCATCTCGTCCACGAACCGCTGCTGGTAACGGAAGACCACCTTGTTGTCGCGCTGATCGGGCGTCGTGAAGAAGAACGGCTGATCGTTGGCGCCCGGATGGTTCGGGTACTCGCGTCGGAACCCCGACTGTTCGAACGTGTAGTTCACGTTGTTCGCCGGATTGTACGGATGGATCGGCCACCGCGACTGACTGTAGTCGAAGCGGTCCCAGACTTCGATCTGAACGAAGATGCTACGGTCGTATGTCAGCCTGAGCATCTCCGAGAAGCGCCGCCAGTACTCGGGGTTCCATCGTTCGAGGTCGTACTTCCCGTCCGATCGCTTGAAGAACGGATAGACCTCGAAGCCGAAGTCCGGGCGATCGCTCATCGTGTTGCGGATGTAGTTGGCCCCGATCCGGGCCATGGCGTCCAGGTGGTCCCGTAGGTCCGGAATCTGGAACAGATTGTCGTCCTTGCTGCCTCCCAGCAGCAGGACCGGCTTACCGCGGTACTGCCAGTAGCGTGCATTCTTCGCGTAGGGTCGGATACGATCAGCGTTCTTGCCGATCGGCTTGGCGGGCGGATCTTGACCCATGGCGCCGATTGCCGTAACGAAGCCTGCGCTCACCGCCAGAGTCACCCCAAGCCAGCGTATGTCCCATGCGATCACGGCTGTGTACCTCCCTTGTGTGGGCCTACGATGCTTACGGCCCAATCCCCTTTTTCTGTCTGGATGGCCCGATCCCTGCCGCCAGGTCGCGCTGGATGCCTGAGTAGCGCGTGACCTCGCTCTGCAGGTACATTGACGTACCGGCCGTGTGCGCCAAACGGGTGCCAGGCATCGTCAGCAGTTTGGGGCCGCCCGGGGCTGACATCTGAGGAGCGTACCCGTGTTCGACCACAGACTATCGTACCGCGCGGTGTTTGTATCGGACCTGCACCTGGGTTCGGCAGCTTGCCATACCGAACGGATCCAGCGCTTTCTCTATCACACGGAGTGCGAGTACCTCTATCTCGTGGGCGATATCGTGGATGTCTGGGTCGGCGCGCAATCCTGGAAGTGGAAGCAGGCCCACACGAACGTCATCCGGACAATCCTCGGCAAAGCAAAGGGCGGCTGTCAGGTGCGCTACACGCCGGGCAACCACGATGGGCTATGCAGAAAGCTCTGCGGGGCTGAACTCGGCAACATCCTCGTGGATCACATGTTCGTTCACACGACTGCCGACGGCAAGCGCCTCCTCGTGGTGCACGGGGACATCTACGATCGAACCGTGACAGCGTTCAAGCCGCTTGCGTGGGTCGGCGCCTGGTGCTATGAGTTCCTCACGGTGACCGGCGCGTGGCTCAACGCGGTCTTCGGCGGGCGGGGCGCCGGCAGCATGGATCTGGCAGCGCGGGCCAAGAAGCGCATCAAGAGCTTCTTCGAATACTTCACGAACTTCCAGGAGCGCATCACGGTGGACGCCCAGCGTCAGGGCTTCGACGGCGTTGTGTGCGGGCATGTGCATGGCCCGTTGATGGCTGTGCATGAATGCGGAGCGCTCTACGCCAACACGGGCGACTGGGTCTCCCATTGTTCGGCGCTCGTGGAGCACTGGGACGGCAGGCTGGAGCTCGTCTTCTGGGACGATCTTGTGGATGCGCGCGTAGACGAGCAACGTCCGCCATCGGCGCTGTATGCGAGGCTCGATCTCTGATTGCGTGCGGTCCACATGGGTAGCGAACCAAGGGCGCCTGAGCCGTGCCGCGGGCTTCCGGAGATTCTCGAGACCTGGTACCGTCTGCGCAGATGCGAGCGGTCGGGACGCATCTACGCAGCCGTCGGCCTCGTGCCCCTGTTCCGACGGATGGCTGCCCTATTCGGCGAGACGCTGCCCGAGCCACAGTCCCGATCGCTCGCGCGGGATGAGGCGGAGCGCACCCGATTGCGCGCCCGCTATCACGAAATGGTCAACGTGATCAGCGTGCTTATCCAGCTTCCCCTCGTCGGCATGGCGTGGAGCCTGGGGCACCGAGCTCTGACGGCATATGCAGCGCTGCTTCTGTTGCCGCATGCACTCTCTGTCATGCTCGAGCGCTATAAGCGGGCGATCTGCGACGATCTTCTGGGGTCGGGTCTGAGCGTTGAGGGGATCGCCTCGGACCCTACCGACTCGAAGCCCGGAGCCTGCCCGCAGCGGCCCTCGGGCGGGTTCTTCGGACCCTTCCCGTGCGAGACGGAACGGCTCTATGTGCGTCTCGGCGTTGAGGGATTCCGTCGCTTCGTTCTCTGGCTGATGCGCGTGACCTCAGGCGAGGGGCGCGCGATGAGCTTCCGCAATGTTGTGGGAGGTCGCGCGGGGCTGGCAGCGTTTGAGGCTGAGACGTGCACGGCCGAGCTCACCCATCTGTTTGGCACGACGCTCCACGTGCCGTTCGCGATCGTGTTTGTGAGGGACCGGTACGTCCCCGGCGTCCTGTTCGTCGTGTTTCTATGGTGGCTGAATCTCGTATGCGCGCTGCTCCAGCGGCAGCATAGGGTCAGGCTCCAGCCGCTCTTGCGTCGCGGCGCATCACGCGGCAGCGGCAGGGAGAGCACATGAAGGCGCTGATCCTGACTGCAGCAGCGGGCGACGGCCATATCAGCGCCAGCCGAGCCATCGAAGCGGCGCTCGTCCGAATGGGCGCCGAGGCTCGCACGGTAGATGCCCTGGACTGCGCCCCGCGTGCGTTCCGCCTGTGGTTCACGGGCGGCTATGAGACTCTCGTGCGTCGCTGGCCGTGGTTCTGGGGAGCGCTCTATCGGTGGTCGGATCGGCCTGGTCTTGCCTACGCATTCCAGACGTTGCTCGACGATCGAATGCTGGTCGGATTGGCCTCGCTGATTGAGGCCGAGCGCCCCAACTGCATCGTATGCACGCAGGCCCTGCCGTTGCCGCGTCTGGCGCGGCTAACCGGACCGGCGGCCGATGTTCCGGTCGCGGTGGTCATCACGGACCTGCACCCCCATCGCATGTGGCTTCGCGGGCGAGCCGACCGGTATTTCGTTCCCACCGAAGCCTCCCGCGACAGGCTGGCAGAGAGGCTCCCGGGTTCGTCTGCGCGGACCGAGGTCACCGGCATTCCCATCCATGAGGCGTTCACGCTCGACATGTCGAAGGAGGAGGCGCGCCGCGTTCTGAACCTGGGCGCCTCCGCACGTGTGGTGGCGCTGACGTCAGGGGGTATTGGAGGCGGCCCGCTGACCGGCGTGCTAGAGGCGCTGTGTCGGGTTGATGAAGCCGACCACATCCTCGTGGTCTGTGGACGGAACGTGAAGGCGAGCAGCCAGTGCGCGAGGTTCGCGGCGAATCTTCCCGACTTGATGCGGGACCGCGTGGCCGTCCTCGGGTACTTGCCTCAGGCGCGCTTCGCCATGCTCTTGCGCGCTGCCGACATCGTCGTCGGCAAGCCCGGGGGGCTGACCATGTCCGAGTGTATGGCGCTCGGCAAGCCCATGGTCATCTGCGGGGAGCTGCTCATTCCGGGGCAGGAGGAGCAGAACGCCGGGCATATGGTGGCGTGCGGCTGCGGCATCATTGCACGCGACCGGCGGTCCCTCGCGGGCGCAGTTCACGCTTTGCTTGGCGACCGGGTCCGTCTTGATGCGATGGCGGCCGCTGCGCTCGAGCATGCACGACCACACGCGGCACGCACGATAGCTGCGCAGCTGGTCACGATGTACGGTTCAGAGTCCGAAGCGGGGCAGCCATGACGGCCTGCCCCGCTCTCTAGCGAACATGACTTACCGACCGGCATGCTGGCGCAAGCCGGGAGGAGCATCAAGCTCCCGCAGAACTGCTCAGCCGGTTAGTCGAGATCCCAGATGTACTGCGAGCGATCGATGATCTGGACCGCTCCGTAGGCAGTGGTGGGCGTCCAGTTGGTGCCGGCGGCCGCCTGACCCGGGCGGAGATGCTTCGAGTGTCCGTCCAGGAAAGCGACGTTGCCGCCGTCGTTGTGGCGCGCATAGAAGAAGCCGGTGTTGGTCCGGCCGATCATGGCGAACCACACGCCGCCATTGGGCTGGCCCCAGTCGCCGTAGGTGCACACGTCGTTTGCGGTCAGTCCACCCGGCGCATAGACGATGTGCGAGCCTACGTTGATGTCCGTGCCGATCTGGCCGGACTCGGCGATCATCACGGTCTCAGCAGGCTTGGTCGCGCCAGCGACGGGCACCGGCGGTCCAAACGCGTTGCCATTCACCATGATGTTGCCGCACCCGTAGTTGGCACGGTTCAGATAGGTCGCATTGAACCCGTACTGCGTGAAGTACCGCCACCAGCCCCACCATCGGTTGGCGGACACATTCAGCGTGGCGGGCAAGCGCTTGCCGCCGCCGGACGGGCAGAACATGAGATCCCAGTTCTTGACGTACGGCTGGATGCGGTCGGTCCAGGAGCCGAGGGTGTTGAGGTCGTACACGAGCGGAAGGACTTCATCATAATCCTGGACATACATCAGCGTACCCAGGGCGATCTGCTTGGTGTTGGCGAGACAGGAGGTCTGCCGCGCCTTCTCGCGCGCCTGAGCGAACACGGGGAACAGGATGGCGGCCAAGATCGCGATGATCGCGATCACTACGAGCAGCTCGATCAGGGTAAAGCCTGATCGCTCACGATGGTTCATCAGTTGCTCCTCCCTCTAAGCTTAGAGACTTGCGGCTTGGCGCAACTACTTCACGACTTGACAGCGACAGCTCCGGCCGAACCCGGCCCACGTCGCCTCGGGGCCTCGTCCCGGATGTCGCTAAGGACGTAGCGACTCACCGCACGAGGCAATGCCTACAACGGTCAAATACTAGAGTACAACACCCTTGCTCAGTTGTCAAGAACAGAATGTCAGGGCGTGCCGGTTACAGTTCTGACGTCTAGACCCAGCCTCGCGCCCTGTAGAGCGCCCAGCGCACCTGCTCATACAGCCACCAGCGCAATACGGCCAGTCGCTCCTTCATGCTCCTCGGGTTCGAGGGTGCGAACTCGCGCTCGGGACACGGGTGCGAGACGACGGTGATGCCCACCTTCTCTAAAACCGCTGCCGCTCGGGCGCTGTGATAGGGTGAGGTCACCACAATGACTCGTTCCCATCCACGCTCGCGAGCGACATCGGCGAAGCGTGTGGCTTCATCCCGCGTGCTGTACACCGGGCCGATAACCTCGATATGGGGACGACCACACAGGCGCGCAAGTTCCGCAATATCGGCATCGGCGCGCGGAAAGTCGCCCCCAACTTCTGTGCGCACCAGCGTCGGAGCCCATCCGTCGCTGACGAGCCTCATGCCTTCGATCGTGCGAATGAACCCGTACTCGTCCAGACGCCGCTCCTTCGTCGTCGCGGAAGACAGCACGATCACGGCGTCGGCCTTCCGCAGTTCGTCCGTTCGGACCAGCGAGCGCGCAGCCCTTGTGAACAACGGGGTCGCCACGGCGAGCACAAAAAGCAGGATCACCATGCCGCCTGTGGCCCATACGAGCCAGCGCGCTCGCGTCCCGTGAATGAGTGCACACAGAGGGGCGAACACGAAGATGCCCCACCATCGGTCAAACTCCAGGAACGCTTTGGGAATGCTGGTCATGACGAGCGCCATCCAGACGAGCGAACCCATGTAGAGTCCTATGGCGGTATCCCTGAGCCGATCGCGGCGAGCGCCGCCGGCGGTCCTGGCGTCCCGTGTCACTGCGTACCTCCCCGATGGAATGACCCATCGTACCCGCAGAGCCGAAACGCCGCACCCTGTCCCGCCGACGATCGCGGGCCGGTGTGCGGCGTCTCGGAAGCGGAAGGCAGGTGCGCTATTCGGCGGGTTTGCCGGCGACCCTTCGCATGTTGGCAGCCAGCTCCTTGATCTTGGTCAGGTCCTGCACCATCTCGCTCCAGCCGTACCACAGCGCGTAATCCGGGTTGGCATGGAAAGTGCCCTGGAACGCTCGCATCCGATGCTCGAGGAACATCTTGAACAGGACCTGCTCGACCTCGGTGGTCGCGTCATGAAACGCCAGAAGATCAGGGAACGGGTGAGCGTAGTGCTCGGGCTTCTTGATCACGCCGTCCTCATAGAGTCCGGCAACGATCCTGATGCCCTGGGCCATGAGCTTGTCAGCCTGGCGAATCATGTCGTCGCCCTTCTGCAGTTCGCCGGTCGCAAACTTGCGCGAATGGCACTGACTGCAGATGCCAATCATCTCGTCACGCTTGGCCTGCCAGGCCTCCTGTGTGAGCTTGGCCACGTTGGCGGCCTTGACGACATCCAGTCGTGCCGTCGGCTTGCCTTCCGGATCCAGCACGCCGAGCCCCTGCAGAATCGTCGCGCGGTCTGCGGCCCATTCCTTGTCCTCGGGCATGGGCAGTCGCACCGCAAGGAAGCCCCACGCCGTCTCGTTCGCGTGGTCTCCGCCGGGCATGTGGCACGTCTGGCACGTCGGCGCCGAGGCGCCTTGATGCAGGGTCTTGTTCTGCTTAAGGAGATGGCGCACGCCATGCTTCGATGCGGAGTACATCTCCCACTGCGGGTGATCGAAGCCCATGTGACAGGTCTGGCACGCCTGAGGCTGGCGAGCCTCGACTACCGAGAAGGTATGTCGGGTATGGCACCCATCGCACGATGCTCTGCCGTAGCCCTGCCCCTGATCCTTGAGTTCTTTGATCTCCTGCTCGGTCTTCAGCCCGATCTTGTGGCATCCCCCGCAGCCCTTCATGCCCTCGGTGAGCGCCATGGGCTGGAAGTGCATGGTCGGCATGGCCTTCATCGCAGCCCACGCGAGAGCGTGCTTGCCCTTCTTGAACTGCGCCACACGCTCCGAGTGACACTGGCCGCAGGTATCGGCGGTCGGTATCTTCGCCTTGTCCACGTTGGCCGGCGAGTTGTGGTCGGAACCATGGCAGGTGGCGCAACCGACCATGACCTGTCGGTGCTTGCTGAGCGTGTAGTCTTCCACGATGCCCGGCGTGGTCATCTTGTGGCAGTTCACGCACACAGCATCCGGCATGGGTTTGGGCTTAAGCTGCAGCTGCTTTGCCTGAGCGAGGCCGGTTCCGGATGCCGCCAGAAGCAGCGCGCCGAACGCAGCGATGCCGGCACAGGCATAGACTCCCAGCAACATCGTCTTACGCATGTCTGTACCTCCACGGCCGCGCCTGGGATGATGCGGCGCGGTCTCGTCAGACGGTGTTTTCGACGCGCGCATGCGGAATCCTTCTGTGCGAAGAGAAAAAAACCGCGTGTCGTGCCGGCTTCGGTGTCTCCGCGAGAGCAGGAATCGCGCGACGCATGGCCGAATATGGAATATATGGACGCTCCGATCACCCGCCGCGACCTCATCGTCGGCGCCGCGGCCAGCCTAGCCGCCGCGCCGCATGCCACGGAGGCGGCTGCACCAAAACGGATCATCATGACCGTTCGAGGGGCGATTGATCCTGCAAGGTTCGGACGCACGTTGCCTCATGAGCACGTCATGGTGGACTTCATCGGCGCCGACAAGACCGGTCCCCACCGCTGGAACGCCGACGAGGTGTTCGCCGCGATGCTTCCGCATCTTCGGGCAGCCCGCAAGGCCGGGATTACCGGGTTCGTCGAATGCACGCCGATGTACCTTGGCAGGGACGTTCGGCTGCTCCGACGGTTGGCGGAGGCAAGCGGCCTGCACATCCTGACGAACACCGGACTGTACAAGGAGCCTTACCTACCAGAGTACGCTCTGCGTGAGGACGCCGACGCACTCGCGGCGCGATGGACGGCCGAATGGCGGGAGGGGATCGAAGGAACGGGCATCCGGCCCGGCTTCATCAAAATCGCTGTGAACCCTGGAAAGCTCATCGAGGTGCAGCGCACCATCGTCAGAGCGGCAGCGCGGTGCAGTCGCGCCACTGGCCTCACCATTGCCTGTCATACGGGACACGGACCGGCAGCGCTGGAGTGCCTCGACCTGCTTCGCGACGAACGGCTCCCGCTGTCGCGGTTCATCTTCGTTCACGCCGACGCCGAGGGGGACATGAAGTTCCACCTCGACGTCGCCCACGCTGGCGCGTGGGTGGAGTATGACTCCATCGGCTGGAAGCCTCTGGCCGACCACGTCCGGCTGATTACCGCGTTTCTCGCACAGGGCCCTGCGGAGCGGCTGCTTCTTTCGCACGATGCCGGATGGTATCACGTCGGCGAGGCTGGCGGCGGGGAGATCAAGCCGTTCACGCCGCTCGTCCGCGATCTGATCCCCATGCTGGAACGGGAAGGGATGAAGCGAAGCCAGGTGAAATCGCTGATCGTGGAGAATCCGCGCCGCGCCTTCGAGGTGGGCGCATGAAGGCCCGCGCGATCGTGTTTCGCGGCCCGGGCGTCGTGGGTCTCGATGACTTTGATGTGCGAGAGCCGGGACCGGGCGAGGTGCTGGTCCGAGCGCACCATACGTGCATCAGCCCGGGCACCGAACTGCGCTGTCTTGCCGGCAAGCAGCCCAATCCGGCTCCGTGGCCGTTCATCCCGGGCTATGCGATGGCGGGCGAAGTGATCGAGGCAGGCCCGGGAGCACGATTCGAGCCGGGTGCCATGGTCTACCTGAACGGCACTGCGGATGCAGGGCGGCTTGCGCGCATGTGGGGGGGCCATGCGTCCCATGCGATTGCGCCGGACGACTCCTGCATCGACATTCCTCGGGGCGTATCCACCCTCGAAGCGAGCTTCGCGCATCTCGCGGGCATCGCCTATCATGGCAGCATCGTGTCCGGCGCTGCCCCGGGTGACACGGTCGCCGTCATCGGGCTCGGCGTTCTGGGACAGATGTGCGCGCGGATGTATGCGCTTCTGGGCTGCAGGGCGGTCGCCTGCGACGTGAACGCCGATCGTGTCCAAACGGCGCGAAGGCTTGGTACGAAGGCCGAGCTGGTGTCCGGCGATCTTGCCGCCGCGCTCGGGCCGCATATACCGGAGGGGCCGGACGTTATTGCGGACGTGACCGGCAACGCTCGGGTGATGAATGACGCGATACGGATCGCGCGCGACGTGCCGTGGGAGGATGCGCCGATCGAACCCACGACCTACGTGGTCCAGGGGAGCTATCCGGACGTGCTGCCGGTACCCTATCAGGACGCGTTCCTCAAGCAGCTTGTCCTGAAGTTTCCCCGGGACTGCACGCGGGGCGATCGCGCGCGGGTGATGGAACTCATGGCGCAGGGCGGCTTCGATGCGCGGTCATGGATCAGTTCCGAAGAATCTCCCGAAAATGCGGAGGAGATATATCGGGAGTTGTCGAAACCAGACAGCAAGCAACTGACCGTCGTATTCCGGTGGACCTAGAATCGAGCGCCGGCAGGGAGGAGATTCGTCGGGGAGCGCGAATCTTCGACATTGTGGGCGACGCACTACTGTCATCGGAAAGCATACCGGTTACATGGAGCCGTCCGATCGGCTTGCGTTTTAGGCGAGTCGGACCTATAATACGGTGTAAGCAACAGCGGACTGCCGGCCGCGCAGACAGGGCGAGTCCGAAGCGCCGCAGTGCTTTACACGGGAGAAAGGAGGCAAGATGGCGATAAAGTCCGGCCCAGAGATACCGCCCTGGGTCGCCATTGTGGTCATCGTGCTCGTAGTCGCCGTTGCTGGCGCGTTCATCTGGCGCGGAACCGGCAAGAAGACCATGAGCATGGACCAGCAGGCCAAGATGCGCGAGATGATGAAAGAGCGGGGTTTCACGCTCAAGGGACAGGAGGGTTCGGCCCCCGTCGCGCGTCCAGGCGCCACAACCCAGTGGGCAACGCCCCAACAATCGGGTCCTCGATAGACCCGCAATCGCAAGCATCACCACAGAAACACGGAGGTCTACAACGATGTCGTCACGACGTGGTTTCACGCTGATCGAGCTGCTCGTCGTCATCGCGATTATCGCGATTCTCGCAGCCATTCTGTTCCCTGTGTTCGCACAGGCTCGCGAGAAGGCACGGTCCATCTCGTGCCTCTCCAACACCAAGCAGTTGGCCCTCGCCCAGCTCATGTACACCCAGGACAACGATGAGAAGTTCACGGGCTGGAACTGGGGTCAGCGCTTCGTAATGGATTCGGCTTCGTACTGGTCGGTGTGCGCTCTGCCGTACATCAAGTCCATCAAGCTGTATCAGTGCCCGAGCGACGCTCTCGAGTGGCCGACGGTCAACGACTGGACCGGTCAGGGACCCGATGCCGGCGCCCATGACCCGTTCGCAAGCTGGGCGGATCGCTACTGGTGGGAGAAGCCGAACAATCCGAACTTCATCTCCTACGGCATCAACGAGGCGCTGATGGGCGGACGCAAGCTCGCTGCAGTGAAGAGCCCGGCGAACTACGCCATGCTCATGGACTCCTCGATCGGCCTGGTCAACTCGTGGGAGACAACGAACCCGGCGGAGATGGTCCAGATCGCGTGCCGCGCTGCGTTCTCGAACCAGGGCTGCTGCCTGATCTGGCAGGACGGCCACGACGCCGCATGGTTCAAGGCCAACTACAGCCAGAACGAGCTGGAGAGCTCCACCCGCCACACGGGTGGCCAGAACGTCGCCTTTGTTGACGGTCATGCCAAGTGGATGAAGTGGGAGAACATGACCCGCGGCAATCTCTCGCCGGCCAACTAGAACACGAAGGATGCCGCCGGCGCCGTTGCCGGCTCCATCGGAACTGCGGGCTGTCCGTTGCGGACAGCCCGTTTTCCGTCGAGGGGATGCGCTGAGCTGGGTCACATGCCGCCGCCGCGGACGGGTCCTGGTACGGCTGCGCGGCAGCAGGAAAAGCTGATGCAGGGGGCGAAGTTCCCGGCGATTCGGCCCGACCGGTTCGGGTCGCGGGAGGTGAAGCATATGCGAAGAATAGGCATCCTGGGCGTCATCGCGGCGCTCGCGCTCGGGGCGGTGTCCTGCGGCAAGGAGAAGCCGCACGTTGCCGCGAGCCAGAAACCTGCGACGCCCGTGATCGGCGTTTCGCTCCTGACGCTGGCGAATCCATTCTTCAAGGTAATGGGCGACGCCATGCAGGCCGAGGCCAAGGCTCGGGGCTATGAGGTCGTCATCACCTCGGCCGATATGGATCCCGCGCGACAGAAGGATCAGGTGAAGGATTTCATCAGCAAGAAGGTGGCGGCGATCATCCTCTGTCCCGCCGACTCACGCTCGGTTGGGACCTCCATCCAGGAGGCCAACCAGGCCGGCATCCCCGTATTCACGGCGGACATCGCGTGCCTCGACAAGTCCGCCAGGGTGGTGTCGCACATCGCTACGGACAACTTCGCCGGCGGCAAGCTCGCAGCAGAGGCCATGATCGAAGCCATCGGCGGCAAGGGCAAGGTCGCGATCATTGACCATCCCGAGGTCGAATCCGTGATCCTGAGAACCAACGGGTTCCGCGAGGTTATCGGCAAGGTCAAGGACATCTCGGTGGTTGCCCAGCTTCCGGGCGGCGGCATGCGGGACTCGGCCTTCAAGACGGCTCAGGATATCCTCGAGAAGCATCCCGATCTGGACGGCATCTTCGCCATCAACGATCCGTCGGCGCTCGGAGCGGTCGCAGCCATCGAGAAGGCCGGACGCATGGGCCGCGTCAAGGTGGTGGGGTTCGACGGACAGCCTGAGGCCAAGCAGGCCATCAAGGAGGGCAAGATGTATGCCACGTCGATGCAGTATCCCGACAAGATCGGCAAGCTGAGCATCGAGTCTGTGGCAAAGTACTTCGCGGGCGAGCAGGTGCCGTCTGAGACCCTGATTCCCACCGGCCTCTACAAGAAGGCGGATGCAGAACAAGACCCGAGCCTGAAGTGACGCTTCGGGCCTGCGCGGTCGAACAGAGACACCGTTAGGCGGTCCATGCATGCGTACCCCGAAAGCGTTTCCGGCGGCGGTCAGCATGCCGGCCATCCTCTTCCTACTGTGCGCGTTCTTCACATGGGCGACATGGACCGAAGGCGCACCATCCGGCCGAGAAGGCGGCATCGCAGTCGCGCAGGAGATGCTGCGCCGCGACAGGCTACCGCCTCGTATCCTCGTTGTCGGCGGTGACGACGCTAACGGGAGGGCCTTTGTCGAGGCGGCCTGCGAGGCGTTGGCCACCCGGACCGAGGTCCTGCGCGCACTCGGAACTCCCCAACAGGTTCGGTCGCGGGTCGATCAGGTGACCGCCGACCTGAAGACACCGCTCGTCGTAGTCGCCACTCCCGAGGCCAGCGCATGGACGCTGTGGAGCAGCCTGCGTGCATCGGCGCCCGACCTCGCGAGCCTCGAGGTGCTCGGCCCGTCCGCTCGGGGACGTTCGGCCTTTCTTTCGCCCACCAACCTGCGCAACGTCGCCGATCAGATTGCCGTCATCGCCATCATCGCCGTCGGCATGACGATGGTCATCATCACCGGCGGCATCGACCTGTCGGTGGGGAGTCTGGTGGCGCTCTCGGCGGTTGCGACGGCGTGGCTCATTCGCAGCATGGGCGGCGCGTCGGCCTCGATCGGCGCGCTCGTGGCGGCATGCGCGGGGGCAGTGGCGCTGAGCGGTCTGATCGGCGTGTTCTCGGGAGCCGTCATCACCGCGTTTCGCATTCCCCCATTCATCGCGACGCTCGCCATGATGCAGGTGGCTGCGGGCCTCGCGTTCATCCTCGCGCGGGGCCAGACCATCTACGATGTGCCGGTCGCGTTCACCTCGCTTGGCAGGGGCGAGGCGATTGCGTCGCTGCCCAATGCTGTTGCGCTGATGCTGTTCATATATAGTTGCGCGCACGTGATGATGGTTCGCACCGCCACGGGGCGGCGAATCTACGCCGTGGGCGGCAACGCCGAAGCCGCCCGGCTGTCGGGCGTGAGCATCGCGCGCACGCTCCTGTTCGTGTACGCGGTGTCGGGACTGATGGCTGGCGTCGGCGGCGTGATAACGGCATCCCAGCTGAAGGCCGGCTCGCCGACGTATGGCCTCATGTACGAGCTCTACGTCATCGCCGCCGTCGTGGTGGGGGGCACCAGTCTCTCGGGAGGAGAAGGCCGCATATTCGGTACGCTCGTCGGCGCATTCATCATCGCCGTCATCCGCAACGGCATGAACCTGATGAACGTCGAGGCCTACACGCAGAAGGGCGTGCTGGGGCTGGTCATCCTCGGCGCCGTGCTGGTGGATCGCCTGAGGCGGCGGCGGTCGGCATAGGACGAAGCGAAGGAGTCCGGTTGCCATGCGGCGAATCACCGGACCTGGAGGTTCGCCATGAATACGCGCCCGCGCTTGGTGCTGATAGACGGCTACAGCCTGCTCTTCCGAGCTCACATGGCCTACGGCTCGGCCGATTCGCTTCGGACGCGCGATGGGCGGCCGACAGGAGCCGTGCACGGCTTCACGGGAATGCTGTTGAGCATCCTCGAACAGGAGAAACCCGACGCCATCTACGTCGCATGGGACGCGCCCGGGCCGACCTTCAGGGACGAGCTGTATGACGCCTATAAGGCGACGCGACCGGAGACCGACCCGGACCTCAAGGCTCAGTTCGATGTCGCGCGTCGCATGGTGGATGCGTTCGGCGTCGCCTGCGCCGAGGTGCCGGGATTCGAAGCCGATGATCTGATCGGGACTCTGGCGGAGGTCGGCAAGGCCGAAGGCTACGATGTCATCGTCTTGACCGGTGACTCCGATCAGCTTCAGCTTGTGGATGACCGGGTGAAGGTCCGCATGACGACGCGCGGCGTCAGCGAGACCGTGGACTTCGATGCCGACCGGGTGCGCGAAAAGTACGGCATCGGACCGGAGCAGGTCGCCGAGTTCAAGGCCCTCGTCGGCGACAAATCCGACAACGTGCCCGGAGTGCCGGGTGTCGGCGCGGTAACCGCCGCCAAGCTCCTGCGCCAGTGGGGCTCGCTGGAGAACCTGCTGAATAACGTGGATGCGCTTCCGGACCGGACCGCCACCGAGAAAAAGGTCAAAGAGGCGCTGCGCTCCGCTGGCGAGACCGCCAGGCTCGCCCGGACGCTGACTACGATCCGAACCGATGCCCCGGTGGAGAGACCCTTGCGGCGGTATACGCCGACCGCGGCGACGTGGCAGGCCGTGCGCGACGTGTTCGCGGACCTGGAGTTCCGCAACCTCGTGCGTCGGTTGCCGGACGTTGCCGTGGAGTCCGTGCCGCATGAGACCTCGGCTCCGCCCGGTCAGCGGGAGCTGAAATGGAGCGTATGTGCGTCGTCGGAGGATCTCGAGGCTGCGCTGGCGGGTATCGGCGATGGACCCGTGGCCATCCATATGGACACGCGCGAGTTCGGTGACCGCCGCGAATGGGCGGGACTCGCTATGGCCTTCGGGGAGCGGCGCGCTGTGTATGTTTCGATCGAGGCGGCGGCGAGCGGCTCCGGTCTTCTGATCGGATCCGACGAGCCACGCGGCTTTGCCGTCAGCCCGACAGCCCTCGCCAGCGCGCTCGCGTCGCCGGGCGCCCTCCGTGTCGCCCATGACGTCAAGGCGCTGATGAAGCAGGCAAGAGCATCCGGGGTGACAATCGGACCGTTCGCGTTTGATACCATGGTGGCCGGCTATCTGCTCGATCCCGGGCGAGGCGCCGTGGGCCTGAACGAACTGGCCAGCCGCTACATGGACGAAGAACCGGACGAGCCCTCGGCCGACACGGCCCATGCGGCTTGCCAGGCTGCCGAGCGGACATTGCGGCTGTACGATGCCCTCAAGGCGCGCCTTGAGGGCGATGGCCTGATGCGCGTAATGAGCGACATCGAGATGCCGCTCATACCGATTCTGGAAGCCATGGAAGCCGCGGGCATTCTCGTGGATAGGCGATGGCTCGCCGCCCTGTCTGCCCAGATGGAAGCGCGCATTCACGAGCTCAGCGAAGCGATCTACACGCTGGCAGGAGAACGGTTTGCGATCGGTTCGACCCAGCAGCTTCAGAGGGTGCTCTTCGAGAAGCTCGAGCTGCCGGCCGGCAAGCGCACGAAGACCGGTCACACCATGGCCGCCGGCCATCTCGAGACGCTTGCCCACGAGCACGAGATCGCGCGGCTCATCCTCGAGTACCGAGAGCTGACCAAGCTCAAGAGCACCTACGCCGACGCCCTCCCCAAGCTCGTCAATCCGACGACCGGACGCATTCATACGACTCTGAACCAGACCGTCACTTCCACCGGTCGCCTTTCGTCCAGCGACCCCAATCTGCAGAACATCCCCGTGCGCTCGGAGACAGGCCGATCCATTCGCAAGGCCTTTGTCGCTCCCGACGGCATGTCACTGCTGTCGTGCGACTACTCGCAGATCGAGTTGCGCGTCTTCGCGCATTTCACGCGCGATGCCGAGCTGATACGGGCCTTCGAAGCCGACGAAGACATCCACACGGCGACGGCAGTTCGGCTGTTCGGCGCGGAGCCACAGGATGTCACCCCCGAGATGCGCCGGCGAGCCAAGACCGTGAACTTCGCCGTCATCTATGGCCAGAGCGACTTCGGGCTGTCCCAGTCTCTTGGCATCCCCGTGGGCGAGGCCCGCGACTTCATCGAGCGGTATTTCCGGCAGTTCCCCGGCGTCAAGACGTGGACCGAGAAGGTGCTGGAGCTGGCCCGCTCCACGGGTTACGTTGAGACGCTGTTCGGACGCCGGCGCTATCTCCCTGACTTGCGCAGCGGCAACCGCAACGTGCGGCTCGCAGCAGAGCGAGCGGCGGTGAACATGCCCATTCAGGGCACTGCCGCCGATCTCATGAAGCTGGCCATGATCGCCGTGAGCGACGATATTCAGTCGCGCGGCAGGCCCTGGAGGCTGTTGCTGCAGGTGCACGATGAGCTTCTCGTGGAGACGCCGACGGCTGCGCTGAGCGACGCAGCGGCGGTGATCCGGCAATGCATGGAGATGGCGTACTCCATCGCCGTGCCGCTCAGGGTAGACGCCAAGGCTGGCCCGAACTGGGCGGAAATGGCTCCTGTCGGCTAGCTTGGGTCGCTCCGTCATAAAGGACAGGCGACAGGCCGCGCGAGTCGGCAGGACATTTTGTTGCGTGAAGTAGAAGGAATCTGCCGGTGAAGCGTCTAAACTATAATCCCGGCGATGTGCTATCGGGCGGGTCCCCGTGCTGTCGTCAGCACGGCGCCGGCGGTACACGGCCCGCCATGACTGTACGCAGGCGTGAAGCATACGGTTGGATGCACGCCACGAGAGGAGAGATGTTGCTATGTCCGAGGAGATTCGTGACGATCTGAGCCAGCAGGTAGCTGCTACTGAACAGGGAGAGGCGGAGACGGCACAGCCAGTCCAGACGTCCGAGACAGCCGACTCGACGCCTTCGGAGGAGGCCGCTGAGGCCCAGGCTGCCGCCGTGGCAGTGGAGCCGACGCTCGAGACGGCCTCCGAGGATCAGCCTGAGGTGGTTGCCGAGATCTCCGAGCCAGCGCCTCCAGCGCCGCCCGCAACGGTTGTGGCTGCCGCAGCGCCTGTGGCGGTGGAGGCGGTCCTCGAGGCCGAGGCTGCTCCCTCGCCAGCGCCCGAGGTGACAGTCGCGCCCGTTGCGACGCCGGCTCCTCCGAGCGCTCCCGAGCCTGCGGCTGAGACGGAGGGTATGAACTCGCAGGCTGCGGCGCAGTACGAGTCGAGCTTCCCCAATCTGACCGAAGGCGAGGTCGTGAAAGGGGTTGTCGTCCACATTGACCGTGAGGGCGTGCTCGTCGACGTCGGCGCCAAGTCCGAAGGCATCATCCGTCTTAATGAGCTCTCGAAGGATGTGACCGCCCAGGCCGAGGATCTGGTTTCGGTGGGCGAACAGATAGATGTTTACGTTATGGAGGCCGAAAGCGCCGATGGTCGCCTGATCCTGAGCAAGAAGCGCGCGGACTTCGAGAAAGCATGGGAGCGCGTGCTCGAGGCCAAGGAGACCGGCAAGATCATCCAGGCGATGGTCACCGACAGGGTCAAGGGCGGGCTGGTGGTGGACCTAGGCATCCGCTGGTTTGTGCCGGCGTCGCATGTGGGCAACGGTTCTCTCAAGACCAATCTGGATCGCTTCGTGGGGCAGTCCATACCGCTCAAGGTGATCGAAGTGGACAAGGAACGGCGCAAGGTCGTTCTGTCCAACAGATTGGCCATGGAGGAGGAGCGCCAGCACAAGAAGCAGGACACGGTCGCGAGCCTGCAGGTCGGCCAGATTCGAACCGGCACGGTGCGCCGCCTGACCAACTATGGCGCATTCGTTGACCTCGGGGGGATAGACGGTCTGCTGCACATCTCCGAGATGGCATGGACGCGCATCAACCACCCGCAGGAGGTCCTCAAGGAAGGCCAGGAGATTCAGGTCGTGATCCTGAAGATGGACCTCTCGCAGGGACGCGTCAGCCTGGGCCGCCGGCAGATACTGCCCGACCCCTGGCGTGAAATCGAGAAGATGTACCGCATCGGCGACGTCATTCGCGGCCAGGTGACCCGGATGGTTCCCTTCGGGGCCTTCGTGCAGGTGGAAGGCGGCATCGAGGGCATCATTCCGAACTCGGAGATGAGCTCTAGAAGGGGCGTCAAGGCGAGCGACCTCATCCATCAGGGGATGGAAGTGGAAGTCAAGATCATTGACCTGAGGCCCGATGAGCGCAAGATGACGCTGTCGCTGCGCCAGGCGCGCCAGGAAGAAGAGGTGCGCCGAGAACGCAGGGTCATGGACGACTATCAGGCACGCCAGGACCGCGATGAGCCTCGATTCACGATAGGCGACGCTTTGAGGGCCAAAGAGGACTCCGAGTCCTGACGCGGCAGCCCCAAAGCGACGTCGCATGCGGCTGATCGGGATCACAGGAGGCGTGGCGACCGGAAAGAGCGAGGTCGCCCGCCTCTTTGCGCAAAGGGGCGCCATCGTGCTGAGCGCCGATGCCATCGCCCGCGAGGCGACGGCTCCGGGCAGCCCGCTGATCGAGGCCATCGCTCGCGACCTGGGCGCCCAGTACGTTCGAGACGGCGTTCTGGACCGCGCGGCGCTTGCCGAACTCGTCTTTCGGGATCCGGAGGCACGCGGCAGGCTGGAAGCCATCGTGCATCCGGTCGTCCTGAAGCGTCTGCGCGACGCCGTGGAGGAGTTGCGCAACCGGACGCCGAAACCGGAGGTTGTCACAGTAGAAGTGCCGCTTCTCTATGAGGTTGGCATCGAGGGATGGTTCGACGAGGTGGTAGTCGTTGCTGCTCCACAGAGCGAGCAGTTGCGTCGCCTCCAGAACCGAGATGGTCTTGCGGAAGAGGCCGCCCTAGCGCGGATACGCGCGCAGATGCCGATCGAAGAGAAGATGGCGCGCGCGGATCACGTGATCGTCAACGACGGGACCATCGGCGACCTTGCTCGATCGGTCGAGGAGATCTGGCAGAACAAGCTCTCGCGCAGCGGCGTCTGATGAGCATCGGTACTATCACGTTCGCAACTGAAGAGAGTGACGCTATCCGCACGTTTGGGCACGAGGAAAAACCGTTGTTGCACACGCAAGGTGCTTGTGCTATAATCCGCTCGGCAGGGCAAGGCGCTGCTCGGATTACGTTCGGTTCGTCCACGCCCTTGGGGCTGGTCGCGTTCATGAGCGTGCTCTCTAGCTAGGAGGTAAGACCCGTCTTGAAAAGAGTGAGACTGACCCACCTCTGCTCCATCACACTGGTCTCCCCATTGCTCGCCATAGCCTGCTTAGCCCCGGCGTTCGCTCAGGGAGACGGTCTCTGGGGCGGTGTCCAACCTCCGAAGGGGCCGCCATTCGTCAGTACCACTGCCCCCATGCCGCGTGAGGTCACCGCCAAGCCCGTGAAGCAAACCCGGGCTGAAACGACCAAGGCCACGATTGTCATTACGCCGAAGACTCCTCTCGTGACGGACGGGGCGCCTTTCTGGACGCAGGACGAGAACAGCGTCTACTTCCACTCGAACCGCAGCAATCTGGCAGGATCGGCCGCAGGCACGCTGTATCACATCTATCGCATGACACCTGCCGGGGCTGCCGTGGTTGCGATCACGGGGCCTCTGTCACAGGGCAAAGTGGGCGAGAGCACGAGCCAGACGGAGCCGGCGGCCAATGCAGCCGGCAACAAGATTGTCTACGTTGAGACTGCCGGCGGCTCCGTGGACATCGTCGAGCTCGATCTCGGAACGCGCACGACGCGATCCCTCGTCAAGAACAACGCCGACGGCTACTCGTTTGTGGCATTGAGCGGACCCCAGTACGGCGTGTGGGCCGGAGCCAACATCGCCGTGCTGTTCGCCGGTCGAACCACCGCAGGCGGTCCGTTCAAGATCTACGCGGTTGATACGCAGAGCGGCAGGGTTCAGCAGGTCACGACGGGCGTTTCCGACGACCGGAATCCGACGCTCAGCCCGGCTGTGGGCACCTCGCAGATGAACTCGGTGATCGCGTTCGACTCGAACCGGTCCAACCCGCAGGGATCCGCCGTGAAGGCGACGCGAGACATCTGGGTGATCCCGGCTGATAGGCCCGCGCCGGCGACCCGCGTCACCAACTTCGGCGTCGGCGGATCTCAGTCGTCCAATATCGAGCCGTCGTGGAGCACCAACAAGCTCGACACGAGCGGCTTCGTCAACGGCCAGCAGCTCATCGCATTCGCATCGACTCGCTTGGACACGGCAAACGACGGCAACGCCAACGCCGTGAGCTCTTCCGACGTTCATGATATCTACTGGCTGAAGGTTACGATCGCGCAGGGGCCCGACGGCTGGCTGACGGTGACGACGCCGGAGTCGGGCGCGAATGCTGCGTTCAAGCTGCCCACCGGCGACCCTGGACATGTCTATGACGACCGGAAGCCGGTCTGGCCGCAGTTCATCGGCAGCTATCGCGTCATCTTCCAATCGAATCGCACGTCGTTTGATCCGGTGAACCAGGTCTCGCAGCCGGCAAATCCGACGCCGACGACGCCCACGGACATCTTCGCCTCGACGCTGATGGACCTGAATGCGCCTACGCTGGTGCGCTTCGATGAGACTTCGGGCGAAGTGGTCCGAGTCGAGCCGCGGCTTGCGATCCCCGGCACGCCCGTCAGAATATCGGTGAAAGTCGCCGATCTTGAGACCGGCGTCCGCGACGTCTGGGTTCAGATCAAGAACCCGAACAGCAAGTACCAGTCGGCCGACGGTGTCGAGCACAAGGTGTATGTCGGCGCCGGCCTGAACCTCGACCAGAACAACGTGGCGCTCAGCGTTCCCGTGGAGTATGAGGCCCAGCGCATCTTCATTGGAAATGACCCGTCCGACCCGCGGGTCAATACCTACGCGAACCCGCGCTACGTGGCGAGCCAGGCGGACTTCTGGGCTTTCACGGGAGGGAACAACCCGCCCGATGCTTCGTGGCTGAAGCTAAGCTTTGAGTCGCGCGATCCCGTTACGGGAGTTCAGACCTACGCCGCAACGTGGACGACACCCACCACGCCCAGCGACTACCACATAGACGTCATCGTCTATGACAATGCCGTGGATCCGTTTAGCGGAGACACGATCAACTGGAAAATCTACGACAACGTCTGGGGCTTCTCGACGCAACCGTTCCAGGCGGGGCGCGGCATCCTGTTCGTCAGCGACTACGCGGCCGGCCAGAAGTTCTTTGCTTCCCGCTTTGGCGAGGCGGCGCTGGTCAATGTGCGCCACACGTTCTGGGGCACGGAGAGCTGGATGACGGACATTGACGTCAACCTGCTGCCGCGCAGCTATCAGAACAACACCACCATCGGCAGTCTCGTGAACGTCCTCAATGCCCTGGGCGTGAAGTCCTACGGAGCGTTCGATCCTCGCGACCCGTTCACAGCTCGTGGGGCGGACTCCGATCTATGGGATGGCACCGTTGTGGACGGGGTGGATGTGCCCTCGACGCAGCAATACGACATCTGGCGCATCCTCTGCCGCGGGCCTGTGCCTGACTCGGTCCTCGCGCAGTATCTGCCTCACACGGCCCAGCAGCCGCCGGACGTGATTGCAGGCGAGACCACGCCGAGAACGGTTACGGTCGCTCCCCGATGCGTGATATGGCACGCGCCGTACACAGGGAACGTGTTTGCTGGACCCGGGACGCTGACCGATCTCGCAACGCAGACCCAGCTCACCGGCTTCCTCAATGCCGGCGGGCGGCTGCTAGTCAACGGCCAGGATATCGGCTGGGCGCTGACGCTCGATGGGGCCACGAGCAACACCTTCCTGACGAACGCTCTTAAGGCGCAGTATGTTCGCGACGATGCCGGATTCACGTACTTCCGGGTTGGCGGCGGCGGTTTCGGGATCTTCTTCGGGATTTCGAGCGCATACGCGCTGACACCGGCCGGAGCGTACAACCCGATTTCGCATGATCCATGGGTGAACATCCCGGGCACCTTCCTGTCGTCGCAGCATGTGTATCCGGGGCCGCCCGAGCCGCCGGGCAACTTCCATCCCATATCCGCCGCGACCAACTACGTGGCGGCAGGCAGCGACAGCAACAATCCGCGGGCTCTGGCGTGTCCGGGCAACTTCTATCCGGATGTCGTGAACTCTCTGACGGGCGCTGTGCCTGTTCTCACCTACGGCGGGGGAGGCACCGCGGTCCACTATTATCTGGATCCCGCGACCGGAAGCAGGCTCGTCTACAGCCCGATGGGCCTTGAGGGCCTGTTCCCCGATTGGTGGAGCCCCGCAAACACGCAGAACACAATCGCCCTCAAGAACCGGCGCAGCGAGCTGTTCCACAACTTCGTCTGCTGGGCGAGAACCGGGACGATCACGGGGACGGTTCTTGACGTCGAGAACGCCGGCGCGCCGCTGTCGAACGCGCTGGTTCGGCTCTCGAACAGGCAGAGCGGCAGCCAGTTGGTAACGGCCTACACCGCGATGACCGCTGACGATGGCTCGTTCTTCATCAACGGCGTCGAGCCGGCGGCGTACGAGATCTCCGCGATGAAGCCCGGCTATACGATCCAAAAGCGGACGGGCGTGGTGGTCCACGGTGCTGCGCGCGACGACATCAGCTTCAGGATGACCAAGGCGGAACCGGCCGTTGTCACAGGCAAGGTGACCCGCCTGGACGGCACCACACCGGTGGTTGGCGCGACGGTTACGCTGACCGACGTGTTGCCGCCGAATGCGACCTTCACAGCTACGACAGACGCGAACGGCGACTACACGATCAGCCGCGTGCCCTCGCAGACGACCTACACGCTGACCTGTACTGCGGTCGGCTACGGCGAGAGCATCCCGGTTAGCTACCCGGTGCCGAACCCGAATGACCCCATTCAGGGGCAGCGCGATACGGTTCTGCAGCCCGCCAAGGTCTATACCGGCTTCAACTTCAAGCTCAAGGCTGAGCAAGGCGGTGCGACCGGGCGTGTCCTAGCTGAAGCGACGGATCAGCCGATTGCTGGCGCAACCGTGACGGCAACACAGGGCACCACGAACGTCACTGCGATAACCGACGCCAACGGCAACTACTCGTTCAGCAAGAACAACACCCCGCCCAACGGGCTCGATCCGGGCTCGTGGGGATTTGTGGCGGCGGCGGCTGGCTACAGCCCGAGCGCGCCTCAGACGGTAACCGTCAACAGCAACGAGACAGCCACGGTTCCGACGATCAAGCTGGCCACCATCCCGCCTGGCTCCATCTCTGGCCTCGTCACGAGGACCAGTGACGGCGTGGCGCAGGCTGGCGTGCGTGTCGAGGTGCGGGATCCTGCAGGCAATCTGGTTGCCGAGGGCACGACGACCACGGCCGTGTCCAGCGGCGGCTACACCTACAACTACAAGCTGGAAGACGTGCCGGCGGGTGTGACCTACACAGTCATGGTCTCCGCTCAGGGCTTCACGCCGGTGCCTGCCTCGCGGCAAGCGAAGGTGGACAGCCAGACGGAGACTCGCAACGTGAACTTCCAGATGGAGCCGCTCCACACGTTCTCGGGCTCGCTGACGCTGGTATCGACGCCTTATGACTACAGCGCGGTGGATGCCGGCGATCTCCTCAGCATCCCGCCCGCCGATCGGACCAACGGAAGCTTCTTGCTCGCGACGTGGGATCTCCAGCGATACCGCTATTATCCGCAGGCTGGCGTCAACTCGTTCCGGTCGGGACGCGGCTACTTCATGGCCTACAAGAACAACATACCGCTAAGCCAGGAAGGGACCGTGGCGGACACGAGCAGGCCGTTCGACATTCCGCTGAACGTTGGCTGGAACCTGATCGGGAATCCGTTCCTGTTCGATCTGGATTGGACGAAGTCCTTCGTCGTGGACGGCGGGTCAGTGAAGCCGTTCAACGATGCCATAGCAACGGGAGCCATCGGCTCGGCTCTATACACCTACGTCTCCGGCAGCTACATCCTGGACTACAAGATCGCGCCGTGGCGTGGTTACTGGGTGCGAGCGTACCGAAACGTCACGTTGAGGCTCGATCCGGTGATCGGACGGTATGGCCGTGCAGCTCAGAGCGCCACGAGCCGCGCGGTGCTGAGAGGTGCGCAGGGCTGGTCGGTCAACCTCATAGCTGAAGCGGGCGGTCTCCGGGATGCGGGCAACCAGTTCGGCGTCGCAACCGGTGCGGCGGAGGGCTTCGACGCATACAAGGGCGAGAAGCCGCCGGCATTCGGCGATCGGTTCGTGCGGGTCACCTTCGATCATGCCGATTGGGGCGACCGGTCGGGCGGCTATGGCGTGGACATCCGGTCGGCGTCGAACACGCCGCGGGTTTGGGAGTTTACCGTGACCACGGCGGGTGTCGGCGGCACGGCCACTCTCACCTGGCCTGACATTGCGACAGCCGGTCGAAACGCCGCATTGACCCTCGTCGATGTCGCGACGGGTGTACAGCGGGATATGCGGTCCAGTAGTGGGTATAGTTGGCAGACGGACGGCGCGGTCAGTGAGCGCAAGTTCCGCATCGAGATGGCGATGCTGGATCGGTCCGCGCTCAGGATCACCGACGCCCGGGCGACGCAAAACGGAAGAGGTTCGGGCGCCGAGATCAGCTTCGTGACCTCGACTGCTGCAACGGTGACCGTGCGCATCCTCAGCAGTTCCGGTGCCGTGGTCCGGACGCTGCCGGCGGGAACGAGCCGTGCGGCTGGTCAGCAGCAGGTGCGGTGGGATCAGCGGGACAGCCGGGGTATCACCATGCCCGCTGGCGCCTACCGCGTTGAGATACGCGCACAGACGCCGGACGGCAAGCAGACCGCACGTGCGTTGACGCAGATCATACTGACGAGGTAGCCAGGTAGATGGGCCGCACGGGATGTGCGGCCCTGCAACCTGAAGTGTCGGGTGGAATAGCGCCACCAACAAGTGGCGAGTAAGGCGGGCTGTAAGCTCGCCCAGAACGAGATGCAACGTTTGCTGCGGCACCGGCGAAGAGCGCGGACCGTGGGGAATGTGATCCAGGGAGGAACTCTCAGAGTGAAACGGATCAGAAGAAGCAGGGTCGCCCGGGCTGTGAGCTGGGTCCTGACGGTAGCCATGCTGGCTCCGATGGCCTGCCGAATGATCGGCCCGGACGCCGCATATGCGCAAACGCCGGTGGCAACGGGTCTGCAAACTGCGGTTGTGATTGACTTCGTCAACAAGGCCGGTTTTCTCGGCGAGGCGCTGGCCCGACGAGCAACAGACGCGGTGGCAGTCGAACTGGCGAACTCAGCCCGCTTTGAGGTCCTCAGGAGAGACGAGGTTGAGCGGCAGGCGGCCACGCTGGGCCTGAAGCGTCCCTACGATCGCGTTGCTCAGGACAGACTGGCAGCCGCGTTCGGCGCGACGGCCATCGTCACGGGCGAGGTCAGCTTCGTAAACACGGTCGCCAAGTCGGATCCGAAGCGCGTGCTCGCCGGACTGAAGGTAATGGTGCGCGCGCCAGGCTCACAGGAGCTCGTGAATGGGGCCGCCCAGGTGGGCGAGGTCCGTGGCCGGCCAGGCCAGAGTGACGATGAGTCGCTGGCGCAGGAGGCTGTGGACAACGCGGCTGTGCTCGCGGTGAAGCAGATCCTCTCGACCAATCTGCCCGACGGCACCATCGTGAGCACCGTGGGACCGCAGAGCAGCCTGCAGATACTCGTGAACCGCGGATCACGCGATGGCGTGCAAGCCGGCCAGCAGATGCTGGTGACCCGCGAGGGGCAAAGGGTCGGCAAGATCCAGATCACCAATGTCTTCTCGACGGACTCCGAAGCCAAGGTGGTTGAGAACACGCTGGGTATCCGGCCCGAGGATAAGGTCAGGGCGATCATGGCGATGCCGGTGTTCGCCGCAATCCCGGGAGTGAAGGGCATTAAGACCGAGCCCGCACCGGCACGCGGATCCGTGGCATCTCTGGGTAAGGTTCTGGTCGTGCTCGCGGCCGGCGTCGTAATCGCGGCGGCCGTCATGGGCGGCAAGAACACGAGCGTGACGGGCGTCACTGCCGAAGCGGACGTCGAGGGTGTCGAGCCGACGGTCCGCATCACCTGGCGCGACAACTTCTGGGGCGCAACGACGCTAGAACACCAGATATGGCGCGTACCCGACGCCCCTTACAACTTCCAGGGCGAGCCCATCGCGTCCAAGCAGTACGAGCCTCGCTATGTGGACCGCGCTGCTCCGTACAGCTACTGGGACGGCACGCGCAGCTTCCTGCGAGCTCCGCTGCCCGGTACCGGAGGCGGCACAGGCAATAACGGCGGCACGGAGGCTGAGGTCGTGACGCCTGAGGCCGGTGCGGTTCCTGGTTTCACAGTCGGACGGACCTACACGTATGCGCTCACGGCTGTCATTCGTCGGCCCCTCGCCGTCAGCAATACCGGCGGCAATCAGGGCGGCGGCGGCAACAATCAGGTCGGCACCGAAGACGTCGGAACCTCGCCGGTTCCGTCGGGGAGTGTGACGCCGATTGCCCAGCCCTTGCTGGTAATGCCGGAGAACCTGTACAGCAACGTCGACCTGACGAGGTTCAACCCGACGTGGATGAGCACCACCGGCGCGGACGTGTTCGTAGTAGAGGTCAGCACAGACAGGACGTTCAAGAACAAGTCGCTGATCCTCCAACTGCCGCGGGTCTATTCGACGGCGCCGCTGGCAACAGGCGTCACCCAGGTACTGGGAAGCGCAGTCGATCTGACGACAAATCCTGTCCTGCTGAAGGATCCGGTGTTCGCCAACTACGTGAACCGCGTCCCCGGCGCCGCAAAGCCGACGATCTACTGGCGCGTCGGCGGTCGGAACGACGAGGATCGGCCCGGGCCGGTGCATTGGATCACGCGTAACCATGCGGATGGTGACCGCACCTTCCGTTATGTGTATTCCGAAGTGCGGAGCTTCACGCCCGCCGACATGCCGCCTCCACCCCCGTAGGTATCGAGCGACGGCACGAGACATGGCAGGGCGTCACTTCGTTCGGAGCGACGCCCGCCACAACGGTTAGCGTGAGAGGAGCTTAGCAAGCATGAACAAGTGGCTTCGAATCTGTGCGCAGGTGTGCCTTGCGGCGGGCCTGGGACTGCTGTTGACCGGCGGCCCGGCGCTTGCCGCTGACGCCCCGGCATTTGTGCCGGGGGAAGTGGTTGTGTGGGCGCAGGACGGCGTGTCCGAGGCCGCCGTGCGCAACGCCGGCGCCGATGCGAACTGCGAGTTCGTGCGTGCGTGCCTGATGCCGGGCGTCTACCTGCTTCGTGTCAAATCGGCGGGCGGCGCGGCGCCTACCGCAGCGCAAACCACGGATGCCGTCAACGCGCTGAAGCCAAGCCCTCTGTTCCGCTGGGTCGGCACGAACCGTATCTATCGTTATCTTGATACCGTGCCCAACGATCCTCGGTACCGCGAGCAGTGGCACCTCCCCCTGATGAACATGCCTCAGGCGTGGGACCTCGAGAAGGGAAAGGACGGCATCATCGTTGGCGTTGTGGACTCAGGCGTGACGGTGAGCCATCCGGACCTCCAGGGACGCCTGCTGCCGGGTTACAACGCCAGCGGCGGTTCGACCACCGATGTCACGGACAATGACGGACATGGCACCCATGTCATTGGGACGATCGTGGCTGCGACGAACAACGGCATTGGCGTCGCGGGGGTCGCGTACGAGGGGGTGAAGGTTCTCCCGCTGAAGGGCGGAGACGGCGGCACTACGATCACCGCCATTGTCGATGCGCTCCAGTATGCGCAGACACAGGGCGTTCACGCCGTCAATATGAGCCTCGGCGCGCCGACGACTTCCGATACGCCGCCGGCGCAGCTCCCGCCGGATGAGGCCAAGATCGTCCAGATGGCGCGTGCAGGGGTGGTCTTCACCATCGCGGCTGGCAATAGCTTCACGGACGGAAACCCTCCCATCACGCCGGCCTATCTGGCGCAGCTCGAGCCGAACATCATCTGCGTGGCCGCGTGCGATAAGCTGAAGCGTCAGGCTCCCTACTCGTCGGCTCGGAAGTACACGACCATCACCGCGCCTGGCGGGAATCAAGAGACCGCGCCGACGGATGGCGTGCTGAGCACCTACCTGCTCTCGAGCGGCGGCTATGAGTTCCTGCAGGGCACCTCTATGGCCGCTCCCAACGCTGCAGGCGTGGTTGCTCTGCTGCTGAGCGCTGGCGCTGCGCCCTCGGAAATCAAGGAAGCACTGACGAGCACCGCTGACCGCTCGATGATGACGACGGTCCCGAGCGATGCCTACGGCTACGGGGTCATCGATGCCTACGCCGCGCTGCTCAAGGCAGGGGTTAGCGTCACGGTCGTAGAGCCCGACGGCACGGGTGGGAAGGCCTCGCAGGGTGGTATCCCAAGGAATCCGGATCCCGTCGAGACGATGCGACCTCTCATTCGGATCGCCGTGAATCAGATAGAACCCTCGAATCTCACCGTGAAGCTGAACGGCGCGATCGTTACTTCGTGGACGGTCGAGAATGTCACCCGGACGGTAAAGGACCTCCAGGGCAACGATGTGCCGGTAGTGTACGAAGCGGTGATTCAGGGCGTAGACATGCCAGCGGGCCAGAATGTGGTCGAAGTGTCAGGCGTCAAGCCCGGTCCGCCGGATCGCGTTGTCACCGATACGCGCAAGTTTGTCATCCAGCCGCGGCAGATCGCAGCAGGCCGCTCGCTGATCTCGATACCCTACTATCAGGAAGACGCAACCCCGGAGACGTACTTCGGCCTGACGTTCCGGCTGGCGCGATGGATGCCTCTGGAAAACCGCTACGCAATCTACGCGCCGATGGTCGGAACCGATCCGGGAGCGTCCTTCAGCCCGCCCGACGTCAGGCCGCGTCCCGAGGGCGATCCTGCGCCGAAGTACCCGGTCGGCCTTGCTTTCTGGGCCGATACGGAGTCGGTCAAGCCTGTGCTGACCAAAGGTCAGGCCATGCCTGCCAAGCCGTTCATCATCCCGTTGCGTGGCCGCGGCAGCCTGGGGGTGCCGATCAACTGGAACATGGTGGGATGCCCGTTCCCGTTTGATGTGCCGTTCAACGCGCTGCTTGTGGACACGCCTGAAGGCCGCATCACGATCGGCGCTGCCGTCGACCGCGGGTACGTGCTTCCGAACATCTTCTCGTACGACGGCGCCAATGGCTACACGTTCCGAACACTGCCCGATGGCGCACTGCGCGCATGGGAAGGCCACTGGATCGGCGTTACGACTCAGGCCGATATCGCGCTGGTCGTTCCCCCGGCCCGCGCAACGCGGTCGGCCACGGCTGTTGCCAGTGTTGCCGATCGTTCGGGCTGGAAGTTGCGGCTAGCCGCATCGACAGCCGGCCAGAACGACACCTACAACTTCCTGGGTGTTTCGTCGGGAGCGTCGGATGGCCGCGATCTCGCGGATGTTGCCAAGCCTCCGATGGTGAGCCCATATGTCACGGTCGGTATCCAGAACTCGGATGTCAGCGGCGGACTGCTCGCGCAGGACATGCGTTCCGCTGGCGGTCAAAAGGTCTGGGATGTGGTGGTCAGTACCGATGTGGCCAATGCGGATGTGACGGTTCGCTGGAATGCGGTTGCGTCGTGGCCAAGGAATGTCAAGCTCCTCTGGACCGACGTGGCGACCGGTCAGACGGTTGACATGCGGACCCGCGCGTCGGTGACGTTCAATGCGGGCCCCAATCCGACCCCGAGGCTGTTCAAGGTTAGCGCAGTCCCGGCTACGGGCAACGCTACGCGGATCACCAACGTGGCGGTGCGCACGGGATCGACGCGCGCAACCGGCGCGGTGCAGATCGGGTTTACGTTGTCGAATGCGGCGACCTACGACGTGCGAGTGCTTGGCGCCGACGGCAGACCGGTCGCGACGGTCGGCTCTCGGGCCGCTCAGGCAGGTGACATCAACCTCGTATGGGGTGGTCGCGATGCCGCAGGCCGCAGCGTTCCTGCGGGCACGTACCTGATGCAGATCAAGGCGATCGGATCAGATGGTGATGTCGTCCGCGTGATCCAGCCGTTCTCGATGGTTCGGTGATGGACGTGCGAGCGACAAGAAGGTGTGTCGGCCAGGCAGCTACGGCAGAGGCCATAGGGGAGGAACGATTGATGGGGTGGCTTAGCGCACGCAGCAAGCGGATTATGCCGGTTGCGGCGATGGTGGCCGGATTGGCGCTGGTGGCCGGCACAATGCGGCCGGCATGGGGCCAGACGCTTGTCACGATCCAGAACTCCAAGCTGGCGGCTTCCGTGGGCCAGGAGGATGATCTTAACAGCGTGAATGTGGCCGGCAGATTCGGAATCGTGGAAGCGGGCCAGTCTGGCGGCGTCCTGCTCCAGTTGCCGCGCTCGACGGATCTGGGGCAGATCGGAAGCTATGTTACGGTCCGGATCGACGGAGGCACCCCATTCCTCGCAGATGGCACTGTGGCGGAAGGCGTACCCGGCTGGGACATCGCGTGGGGATATGAGGACACCGAGGACACGGATATCACGGGTGAGTGGGTGCAGGTGCCGACAGTCGTGAGCCCAACGGTGATCGTGGCCAAGTGGAGAACGATACCGGACGCCGAGGCCGATCCCGCCATTCCTGAGATACAGGTTGACCTGAAGATGCGGCTGGTGTACGACATGGTTCTGTACACCTTCACCGTCACCAATAAGGACACGCGACCCCACACGGTCGGTCTGCGCTTCGCACAGGACTTCGCGGTGCCCCAGAGCGTTGATGGTCCCGTCATGACCTCGCGCACTGGCATGATCAGGACCGAGACTTCGCTGATCAGCACCTTCATCCCCGCCTACTGGCGCGCGGCGGCTGCGCAGAGCCCCAGTACCGTTGGTGCAAGCCTGTTGCCGAGCGGGAGCTCGCCATATCCGACGCGGCCGGACCGGCTCGTATTCGGGCTGACCAAGAACGTTGCCGGGTCTATTTGGGACTTCACCCCGACTGCCGGCGAGGAGTTCGTGGGGGACCTTCTGGACGGCTCCGCGGCTGTCTACTACAATCCGGTGCAGTACGCTCCGGGGCAGAAGCGCGACGTGACGATGGTGTTCGGTGCAGCAGGCGCCGCATATGAGTTCGGCCAGCGGCTTGCGGCGGGCCTTGAAGGACCGCCTTCTTTGACGTACGATCCGTCGCAACCGGCCGACAAGCAGCTTCAGCCCAACCCGATGGCGATCACGGCGTTCGTCCACAACATGAACACCGTGGCAATCGGCAACGTTAGGGCCGTGCTGTCGTTGCCTGAGGGTCTCAAGCTGGCGGCCGGCCAGACGTCGCTAAAGACCGTGGCGACCATTGGAGCCGACGGCGAAGCGACCTTCAAGTGGGACGTGGTGCCAACCGGGACGATTTCCGGACGTCTGACCTATTCTGTGGCGATCAGCGCCGATCCCGGCGGCCAGGGCATCAGCGTAGCCAGGGACATTGACATCCCAGCCTTGCCGTCGCAGGAGTTCGGTGCGGGCTGGCAGATGGTCTCGTTCCCCTACGTGCTGGACGACCGGACGCCCGCCGGCGCTATCCAGCTGGGATCCGGCTTCTATGACCTCGTGCGGTGGAACGCGGCCGCAGGTCACTACCAGGCCGTTCAGTACATCAATCCGGGCGAAGGCTACTGGCTGCGCCTTTCGAATAACTCGACGCTGACGCTCAACGACCCGCAGCCCGTGCAGACGCCCACCGGGGACTTCAGCGTGAAGCTGGCCCGCGGGTGGAACCAGGTAGCCAACCCCTATCTGCTCCGCGTCCGCTGGGCAGATGTGCGCGTGATCAACACGGACGCCACGGATCCTGACTATCTGGTGCCCCTGAGCGTTCAGGATGCAGCGAGCGTCACCCGCCAATGGATCTCGTCGGCGATCTTCCGCTACAATCCGGCGACGGGCAGCTACGAGTTCGATCAGGACTACGCCACGGATCTGTTGCCCGTCGCGGGGTACTGGGTCAAGGCTAACAAGCCGAACCTGGAGCTGCTCATCACGAAGCCGACCGGTCGCGCCGCACAGATCGCCGCATGGTCGCGATCAGTGGCGCCTTCCGGCGGTTGGCGTCTCCGGTTGAAGGCTTCGGATGGCGTAACCTCGGACGCCTGCAACTTCATCGGGATAGGCCCCGACGCTCTCGACGGATCGGATGTTCGGGACGTCGCGAAGCCTCCGGCGCCTGCGGAAAGCGTCTCGATGGCCATCGTCCGCGAGGAGACTGGCGGCCGAGCGGAAGCGTACGCGCAAGACATGCGATCGCCTGCCGGAGGCGCGAAGACGTGGCGTCTAGCCGTGACTTCACGCGAGCCGAACACCGATGTGACCATCACGTGGCCCGAGATCGGCACGTTGCCTAAGACCCACGAGCTGTACATCGCCGATGATGCAGGCAGCCCACGCCGCGCGATGCGGCAGGCCAGTTCTATCACGATCAACACCGGCCCGACCGGAACGCGCTCACTGACGATCACGGCAGAGCCGCGATCGGCTGGCGGCGCCTTCAGGATCACGTCGTGGAATGTCACGCCGTCCCGGAGCAGGTCAACGGCGACCATTGCAGTGGCGGCGACTCAGAGCGCAGCGCTCACCGTTCGAGTTCTTGGACCGACGGGAACGGCGGTTCGACGCCTGACAAGCCGAGCGACCAGCGGGACCGAGCTGGCCCAGATCATCTGGGATATGCGCGACAGCAAGGGCGTTGCAGTTCCAGCGGGCACCTACACGGTGGAGATCAAGGCGGTATCCGGTGACGGGCAGACCGCGCGTGTGGTTGCTCCGCTGGTGGTGACGCGCTGATGGTCGGATCCACCCATAGACGAGCTACGTTGGGGTTGAGGGAGAGACATATGAAATCCTATCGCGGCGTACTGCGCTGGCTCTTTGCAGCGGGCGTTCTTGGGGCGCTCATGGCCCTTCCTGCCATGGCCGCTCCGAACGTGAGTGCGGAGTGCTTCGCAGTGCGGGTGGACGATTCGACCGAGGCAGGGACCGAGCAGACCTGGTTCGTGTTCCGCGCAGTCGTCTCGCCGAGCGCCGACACGTCGAACCTGGTGGGTACGCCGAACCTGCACCTCGGCGTTCAGCTTGTGGATGCGACAAACGGCATCATCATATCGCGCCGGCGCGTCACCATGGAACGTGACATGACCCGCAGCAGCTTCGGGCGAGATACGTTCTGGATAGCGTTTGTGCGGGGCAACACGATTCCGGACCTTGCCGACGGGCATACCGTGCCGCTGTCAGGCTCAGGCAGGACCGTCTCCTCGAACTGGGCTGTGGAAGCATGGGAAGTGGACAGTCAGGGCACGGCTTCGATGGCGGCCAGCGACACGCTGAACGTGAACGTCTACCCATCGGTGCGGGATACGTCGTCAGGGCAGTGGGCGGTTGAGCTGATCCCGGTGGATGCCAGCGGCAACGATGATATCGCGCCCGGACCCGGCCAGAACGGGAACGGACTGCGGGTTGATCCGCAGGATGACACGAGGCCCAATGATGGCGGCGGGGCTCACCGGTTCACGTGGCGTGTCAGGGTTCGTACTCTGGGCGGCCTGCCGCCGGGACTCTTCCAGCGGCCGAGCACGTTCGACTACTGGAACCTGTGGTTCGGGAACCAGGACCGCTATGACCGGCTGCGCTCCGGCGTACTTCTGTATCTCGTTGATCCCGCCGGCAACGTACGGGTCAGCCCCATGCAGGCGCCGGAGATTGATCCGCTCGCAACCTATCCGACTGAAGGACCGTTCCTTCATCCCCAGGCCAATCAGGCGCTGGCAAGCGGCGTCATCTACTCCTACACGATGGAACCCACGGAGTTCTGGTGGGATGGGATGGCAACGTTCTTCGGCGGTGACCTTCAGAGCATGTCGCCGCAGTTCACGGTGCCTGACGGCCTCCCGACTATTCCGCTGGGAGGCGGCATAGGAACGACCTTCACGGGTCGTCCGTTCGCCAATGTGTATGCCTCGTTCAACGAGCTGGATTCGACGATCCTGTACGCGGCGTTCATGTCGCCGCCACCGCCCATGCCGATCTACAGCACAGGCGTGGGAGGACGCGCCGGCCAGTGGGGCTACTACATCCGATCGTCCATTGACTTTCGACCGGATCCTGCGATCGGCAACGATCAGAACGCCGACAACTTCCTCGCTACCTCGGTGGGGGATCCTCCCAATCGCCGATGGACGGACTACAGAGAGAACTGGGGGCAGACCCCGACGCGGTACCGACGCCTGCAGGACAGTGACGAGCCGGATCCGCGCAACGTGGACGCGGAGATCCCCTACGTTCATCCGTACGTTACGCCCATCCTGGTGGACGGCCACTGGACGGATGACCTGATCGAGAACCGCAACCTGCAGAAGCCGCCGAACTACCTGCTGAACATAGAACCGTGGCCGCCGTACAATGATCCGACCACGACCCTCGCGTCGAACGCTCGCCGCTCCCGCGTGACAACTAAGACCAAGGTTCGGTTCCAGGTCCGCGTGGTGCACGTACCCCAGGTCAGCATATCGGGGCCGCTGACGGTCCGCGTGTGGATCGGCAGCATGGCCGACGGTTCGATGCGACCCTACATGATGCAGGTCGCTCCGAACCAGGGGGCGATAGACTACGCTCAGGGCGTGCTCTACTACTACGACACAGTGCTAGGGCCGGGCAACGAGGGGCGACATGCCATCTACTTTGAAGCTGACGATGGCGTGAACCGCTGCATCTGGCCGCGACGCCCGGCAGATGACCCGCAGGGCGCAAGCCTTCCCAACCGAAACGACGCGCTGTTCTTCGGATCGGTCAACCGCGTTGGCAAGAACTACATGCTCGAGCCGTGGGTGAACAACCGGCCAGAGCTGTCGGGCGGCAAGGTGACGCCCTCGTCAGGCGTTCTCGGTACGTCCTTTGTGTATGAGGTGCTGTATCGCGACGCCGACAACGATCCGCCGGCCGATGCATGGGTGATCATCAACAACAAGCCGGAGCACTGGCGCTATCGCATGACCGAGGCTCCGGAGGATGCTGGCAATAGCTATGCTCAGGGACGACGGTACCGGTTGGTCTTGAACCAGCTTCCGGGCGTTCCGCTGAACAAGTACAACTTCTACTTCCAGTTCCGCGATAACTGGGCGACCTCGAACCGGCCCATACGCCGGGAGTTTGGCGAATGGGTGACCTTCCCGCAAGGCGACGACAGCGGCAACCCGAGCAACGTCATTGAGGGTCCGACGATCATTGCCAACAGCGCGCCAGAGCTCCGCGAGGTCAGCGTTGCAGCAAGCGACACGGCGTACAACTCCGCGACGAAGTACGACTTCTTCGTACGGTATCGGGATGCTGATAACAATGCGCCGAACAGCCTGAAGATATTCATCGAGCTCTACGACAGCGCCACGGGCCAGCGCCTGACCACCGACCCTGGTACTTCGCTGATCCCGTCCGAGAGCGGTACCAACTACGCATCCGGAGTGCAGTATCATCTGGCAGCGCCGATTCGGCTCGCGCCCGCCGGACTGGGACAGGAATACCGGTTCCGGTTTGGCACGAGCGACGGCGTGGATCAGACGAATCTGGTCACGGTTGGCACCGGCGCGACATCGCTGCAACTGAACACCGCTCGCGTGTTGCGCATGGTGGCTCCGACGGTCTACGATGACCCGGCCGGGACGCGAGCATGGGTCAATGACCCGACGCTGTTCGTCTGGCTGACGTCCGGCGGAGTTTCTACGCTGCTGGCTCCGGGGGACTTCTCCGTTGACAGCGCTGCCGGACGGATCACCATCCCGACGGCAGGCCCCAACGACGTGGTGCGGGTGTCCTACCGGTACGAACAGACTGTGGGACCGGTGGTGAACGAGAACGTCGTTCCTGTCCTTGATCTGCCTGACGCTTACGACAAACCGCTGAACTACAAGACCATCTCGCAGACCACGGGCGACACCACAACCATCTTCCAGTTCGCCATTGACTACACCGACGCCGACAATCAGCCGCCGATCCTTACCGACGGCGTGACCGAGGGCGTCTATCTCGTCGTTGACAACAACACGCGGTTCCCGCTGCAGCGTGATCCGAATACGCCGACGCCGGTGGACTACCGGACAAAGGTGCGATACATAGGCGGTACGGCGCTGCCCATCGGCCATCACGTGTATCACTTCGAGGCAACCGATGGCGCAGGGATGAGCCGACGTCCGCTTCTCGCCGATGATGTCGACGGGAATGGCGATCCCATTCCGGCGGATCTTCCGGTCGTGGTCACCAGCACGGCCAGTCTCACCGACCTGACCATCGAGCCGTTCCCGAAGGGCCGCAGCAACCAGCTCTACCAGTTCACCGTAACGTACCGCAGCCAGGACGATCGCGCGCCGGAAGACAGCGGGCGCGGGCCCATCGAGCTGTGGGTCTCGGATACGACGGGGGCAAACTACACCTACACCGTGATGACAGCCATTGACCCGATCGTTCCGGGCGCCTATCAGAACGGAGTGCGCTTCCGGGCCCAGTTGACCGCGCCGAGCGCTCCGCTCGAGCCTGGGCAGCACACGATCACGGTGGGCTTCCAGGGCGATCGGACCCAGAGCTACGTTCCGTACCAGCAGCTCCTGGTCAATGACAAGCCGGTGCTGAGCGACTGGAGCGTTGCGCCCAACCCCGCGACAGCCGCTCAGGACGTCGTGTTCAGCGTCAAGTACACCGATGCGATGCTGGGCGATGCCCCGTCGAGGATGGAACTGCAGATCAACCGCCAGCCGGTGGCCGTCCAGCCGGTCAGCACGCCTGCAAACCCGACGGTTGCCGACTACAAGGCTGGCGTCGTATACACGTGGACCATTCCAGGCTCTACCATAGGGGTAGGCAGCCACATCTACCAGTTCCTGGCCTCGGATGACACGGAGCCTGCCGACCCGGTTCCCGCGGTACCGGCAGCGTTCCAGATCGACTCCGCTGGGATCATGACCCTGTCTGATGGCAGCGTCACTCCCGACCGCGGCAACCAGGCCAACACCTACGTCTACAGCGTCAAGTACACGCACAGCGACAACATCGCGCCATACCGGATCCAGGTGATCGTCAATCCGAGCGGCGTGCCGTTGATCTACGACCTGAAGCCGAAGACGGGTGATCCGCTGGACTACGTGAACGGCGTGATCTACGAGAGCGATCCGCAGCGCTTGCCGCCGGGTACGCATGCGTTCCGGTTTGAGGCGCAGGACCGCTTCCAGACCGTGCTGTTGCCGCCCACGGGTGAGCTCAGCGGCCCCAAGGTCAACTTCCCGCCTGAGCTTTCGACGGTGGAGGTGACCAAGGTCGGTTCTGGCGTGGTCAGTACCGTCGGGCCGAACAACCAGTTGACGCCGCAGCTTGTCGGCACGCTGAACGATCGGTACCTGTTCCGGATAACGTACCGAGACATAGACCAGAACAACCCGAACGTGCCCGAGGCGGATCACTATGTGCACCTGATCCTGAACGAGGGCACGCCGAGGCCGATGGTTGCAACCTCCAACGACTATGCCAACGGTGTTGTCTATGAGCTCGAGCTGTCGAACATCGACCCCGGCGACATTCAGTTCCGGTTTGTTGCGTTCGACGGACCGGGAGCGATGGGCGACACCGTGCAGCTTCCTGCTGGCGGCTCCAACATCACCAACATGTCCGTCCGGAACATTCCGGTCCTGGCGGCGCCCGGGCCATCCGACCCGAACACGAATGACGGGACGCTGGACCCGATAGCTGGCATACGATCAACGATCTACCGCTACCGGGTGAAGTACACCCATCTGGACAACACGGCGCCGCAGTCCATCCAGCTGGTGATTGACGAAGGCCAGGCTTCAGAGAAGACCGTGAATCTGACGCCGCAGGGCTCCGGTCCATTCGACTACCGCACCGGCGTCATTTACGGCTACGACACCACGTCTATGGAGCTGGCTGTGGGCGCTCATACCTACAGCTTCCGGGCGACCGATGGATTGACGCCTGCCAGCCTGAACAATCTCAACGGTCCGACAGTGTCGAATGCGCTGTTGGCGTTGAGCGCGCCGACGGACGGCACGCTCAAACCGCAGCTCGGACCGCCGTCGACGGACTTCACCTACCAGGTGATCTACACGAACGCTGACAACAATGCGCCGCAGTATGTGCGCGTTCTGATTGACGGCGTTGCCCATGACATGACCAGGGCGACTACAAGCACCGACTACCGCGTAGGCGTCCTCTATGAGTTCAAGTTCCGCTTCCCGCGGGATGAGCGGCAGAGAAACCACTCCTACAGGTTCGAGGCCAAGGACACCGTGAGTGATGCGGTCGTTCGGTATCCTGCGGCGGGTGACCTCGCAGGTCCGACTCTGAACACCGCCTACTTCGTCATCACCGGCGTCTCGCAGCCTCCGGCTGGTCCCGGCGGTCCCATCGTTGTCGGTGGCACGGTAACGGTTCAAGGACGGCTCGATACCAACTCGCCGATCGGCGCTCAGCAGGTAGCCGTGCAACTGGTGAAGCCCGACGGCAGCGGAGCGACGGCGAGCCTCACCACTGCAGCCGATGGCGCGTTCACGTACACGTCCAGCACCACGCTGGACCAGACGGGCGATTGGAAAGTCAAGCTCGACTGGATAGGCGTACCGGGAACGTATGACGCCGCCGCAGCGGAAGCGTCGTTCAAGGTTACAGGAACTGCCGTGCCGCTTGCCGCCGGCGTTCTCGACATGATCAGCTTGCCGATCGTGCCCGTCACGCCGGATCCGTCGCTGACCTTCAACCCGGTCCGCAGCAATGGGTCGACCGCTCCTGTGTCTGTCCTCGATCTCGTTGTCTGGTCGCCGACGGTGCCGCCGAACGGCAAGTATGTGTCGCTCAACCGCGACGCGACCTTCCCGGGCGCTGGAGGCGGACGTGCATACTGGACGCTGCCGACCGAGGCCGTAACGCTGAACCCGCGCGGCAAGATCTGGGATCAGACGTTGCCATACACGATCGGTGTGGCTCCCGGCTGGAACATGATCGGCTCCGTGTTCAACCAGGACATCAACTGGGGCGCCGTGCAGGTGCGCTTCCAGGGCAACGTCCTGCCGTTGGCAAACGCTGGCGACGTGCTCCGACCCTACGCCTGGGGCTACAACCCGACAACCGGCGGCTACACGCTCATCCAATCGGGCGGCGTCCTGAAGCCCGGACGCGGCTACTGGGTGCGCGTGCTGCAGCCCTGCGAGATCATCCTGCCAACCCCGGGAACGAAGGCAGCCGCTGGCAGCAGAGATGCCGACGTGACCGCCAACGCCATCCAGGTGACGGCACGGCTTGACAATCGGCTCGACGCAGACAACTATCTGAGCCTGAGCCCGGCCACCCGAGCGTTCGTCGAGAAGCCGCCGTTTGTCGGCGAATACGCTTCGATCCAGCAGATACCGGCGACCGAGGTGGCGGGACAGGTGCCGACAAGAGCCGGCCAGACGGTTGTTGCCTTCGAGGCTGTCACCAACAAGGCGAACGCTGACGTGACGCTGGCGTTCCCGAACGTGGCGGTACTCGGACGCAAGGCTGAGATCACGCTGGTGGATCTGGCGACGAACACAACCCGTGCTCTCGCAACATCGGGCACCTACGTGTTCAACTCCGGCGAAAACGCGGGCGCTCGCAGGTTCGCGTTGCTCGTTCGGCCAGTTACCGCCAACAGCAGACTGGTCATCAGCGATCTCAAGACCACGGGCCGGTCGGCAGGCTCCCTCGCCTTTGCCTACACGCTGTCCGGACCGGCGACGGTTCGCGCCCAGATCGTCGGCTCCGCCGGCAATGTGGTTCGGACGCTCTCGCAGGGTAGATCGGCCACGGAAGGCGCCAACGTCCTGCTGTGGGATGGCCGCGACCAGAAGGGCATCTCGGTGCCGAGCGGAACCTATCTTGTGAAACTGACAGCCACCGATGGTGAGGGCCGCGCCGCGACGGCGATACTGCCGGTCACGCTGGTGCGCTAACGATACGTTCACGTCAACGGGACCGACCACGGTCGGTCCCCGCGATGTGGGGAGGTAACGTAGCTTGATGAAGACGAAACGACCGCATGGCGCATGGATGCTGTGTGGAATGCTGTGTGCGGCGCTCGTGCTCACAACCTCGGTCGGCGCACAGACCGGCAAGCGGGCTGAGAAGGGGAATCTGGGCCATGTGCTCAAGAAGACCCTGCTGCTCTTCCCGTTCGATGTGCCCAGCTCGACTGCGACCAATGCAGAGGAGCTGTCGGCGTTGCTGACCGATGCAGCCGCTTCGAGGCTCATCGCGTCCAACCAGTACACGGTGACGACGTTCTATCGGGCGTGGCCGCCGGTCGCACGGTTGCACAATGACCAGCAGCTACCCGAGGCGGACATCATCCCGCCGTTCGCCGAGGACAACCGGAAGTCGGTGAAGGTCGCCAAGGCGGTTGGCTATGACACTGTGTGTGTCGGCTCGCTCGACGACTATCAGTACAACGAAAGCGACCGGCAGGTGACCGTCACCGTCAGCGGGCGCATTCTGGTAGTAGAGACCGGGCAGGTGCTGAAGAATGTCAGCCTGTCCGCGAGCAGCGCCAAGGGCAACGAGCGCAGCAAGGAAGAAGAGCTGAACCTTGATGCGGTCCGGCAGGCCAGCGAGAAGCTGATGGCGCAACTGGCGCCCGTGGGCGGGGCTGTCGTGGTGGAGCAGCCGGTGAAGACCACCACCGAGAAGAAGAAGCGCAACAACGACTGGGTCTGGGGACTCCTCGCGATCGGTCTTGGCCTGGGAATCGGTCTTTCGGGCGGTGGCGGCAGCGGCGGCTCGGGTATCGAGAGTCCGCCCCCTCCGCCTCGATAGGAATCCATATGCGCTCGATCAGGACATGATCGAGCGAGCAACTATGGGGGGATGTCGAGTTCGGCTCATGCCTGACACGCGGCATCCCCGTTTTTCTGTTCGAGCCATTTCACTCCTGCGATTCGCGCGCTCAACGCTCGTGCTTCTGGGCATAGCCGGCGTATGTCGGGCAGCCGGACCTCCCACGATCACCATGACATCGTCGCGCTTCGCTGCGCTCAGCGATGGGCGCGACTCGGTTGAGATCATCGCCGAGGTGCGCGACGGGTCCGGGCGGTTTGTTCCTGATGGGACGGCCGTTGTGTTCACGACCAATCTCGGAATCTTCGCGCGTGAGGGGCCCAGCGCAACCGTGCGTACGCGGTCCGGCTCGGCACGCGTCACGATGACCAGTCAAAGCAAGGGCACGGCGACCGTGAGCGCCACGGTGGCTGGCGGTGGATTCCAGCGGATGGATGTGCTGTTCACGGACGACCCGGAAGAGACGTTTCAGGGCAACACCTGGGTCTCTGTGACGGCGTCCGGCGCTCTGTCCTATCTGGCGGCCGAACGGGTGATAGATGCTGCGTCGCGTCCGCCCTCCAACGGCCTGCCAGCGCTCGCCGGAGCAGAGCTGCGCTTCAGGAACCTCGAGCTTCGGGCAGAGCGGCTGCAGGTGGACTGCTCGGCCAATACCGTCCGGGCGTCGGGGATGGTGGCGCTCAAGCGCGGCAAGGCGGAGTTGCGGGCGGCCAAGCTGTTCTACAACGTGATGACCGGCAAGGGCTACGCGGTGGCGGAGCAGGGCCGTTCGCTGGTTCCCGTGCAGATCGAGGGCATGGATCTCAAGACTGAGCCTGTGGCCATCGGCATCGCGCCGAAGTTCTTCGAGATGACGGACCCGGCCGATGCCAAGCTGGTTATCGTCGCGAGGCAGATCACGCTCTTTCCCGGGGAGAAACTGCAGTTCAAGAGGCCGCGCTTCTATGAGGACGGCCAGCATCTCTTCACCCTCGCGTTCTACTCGCTGTCACTCTACTCAAACCAGCTGTTCAGCGATCAGTTTCTGAGCCTCGGAACGCAGGGCGTAGGGGTGGACCTGCCCCTCTACTACGATCTGACGCCGGCGTCGCGAGGGCTCGTGCGCGTCAAGTACGGCGAGCGATATGGCAGCGCCTATGCTCGGAGGCCAGGCCTCGCGCTGGACCTGATCCAGGCCTATAACTCGACCCAGCGCGGCCGATATGCGGGCGAGTTCGGATTCACCGGCGTTACCCGGAGCGACTGGGGATTCCGATGGACCCACAGCCAGGAGCTGGGAGCCGACACACGCACAGGCCTGCATCTCGACTTCCCTCAGCACCGCAGCGTGTTCGGGTCCGGCAACGTTGGCCACCGCATGGGCGGACTGTATCTCGGTCTGAACGCCTCGGCGAACTCGACCCTGACGGGACCGAGCTCCTCCGGCACGCATGCCGATGCCTATGTCGAGACCATCCCCGCAAAGCTGGCTTCGACACGGGCCATGTACTCCCTGGGGGCCAGCATATCCACCTCCCGGACGCGCTCAGGGGAGTTCAGAAGCTACGGTCTGACGCAGGGGCTACAGGCACGTATGTTCACGCCCTCGATACGCCTGGATCGCTCAACAACGCTGAGCAATGCGCTGTCGGTGGGGCATACATGGAGCAAGCGGGGCGCAACAGGCGCCACGGTCAATGCGACAGTGAGCGCCATGCGATCCCTCGGCGGCAGCAGCTCGCTGCAGGTGGGCTACGACTACTTGAAGCAGCCCGTGAACTACTCCGAGGGTGATCACCGGCTCAGCTTCAGCCTGAGTTCCGGCGAGCAGCGCTGGGGTCTTTACCTCTACAACACGATGGTACTCGATGCCGGCGCCATGAGCTTTGTAGGCGACCTCTATTATCTTCTCGCGCCCCGATGGCGCATGTCACTGTCGGCGAGCGCCCATCGCTACTCGGCTGGCAGTTACTCGGACTATATCGTATCGCTGGCGCGCAACCTGGCTGGCCGCGATCTCGTTCTCTCGTACTCCACGCTGCACCACAGGTTCATGCTGGACCTCGAGGCGACGCGGTTCTAAGCCTCTAGCGTGTCTGCTAGAGCAGCCGGGTCAGCAGCGCGTAGCCCAGCGCGACAACTCCAGCCCATAGGACGATGCTGGTGCTGCAGCCCTGCGAGCCGTCACGCTGTGTCGTGATGACCGGTCTGAGAGACACCTTGGGCGGCGATGGCGCCCGGCCTCCCGAGACGAGCCAGTCAGGATGTAGATCGGCCCTGCAGTTCCAGCACCGGTCCAGACCGATGAGGTTGTCTTTCTTGCACTTCAGGCACGGTACCCTGTACCATGGCTGGACCAGCACCACCCCGCACCGGGGACAGAGCGCAGTCTGCGCCCCGAAGCCTCCGCGACATCGCGGGCACCACCGCGGATATCGCGATGCGACGGCGTCGCCCGGCGGGGTCAGCTCCGCAGCCGCGTCAGCATGGCTGGGCGGGGCATCGGGGCGTGACGCGCTCAAGCTATGATCGGAGGCAGGCTCAGCCTGCGGATGATGGGCCTCGGCAGGCTTCGGCTCCTTCGGAGTGTCCGGGAGCCGCTCGACGAGGCGGGTGCGGAGATCATAGACGGCGCTGACCACCTGCACGCGGCAGGACGGCAGATCCGGCAGATTCGAACCTATGGCCTCGCTGACCCGTTCGGCGCTTCTCGCCGCGTGAATGCGCACCGTCTCCCACACGGCATCGCCACGAAGCGGCGCGGCTAGCTCGGCAGCAGGCCGGAGCACGCGCAAGAGGGGCTCCAGATAGGTCGGATGGCTGCCCGACGACCGGACCGCGGCCGTCACGGCGCCGCAGTCCGAATGGCCGAGGACCACCACGAGCGGAACGTGCAGATGGTCCACGGCATAGAGGATGCTGGCCATGGTGGTGGAAGCCAGAACGTGGCCAGCGGACCGGACGACGAAGAGATCGCCAAGGCCCTGATCAAAGACGATCTCCGGCGGAACGCGGGAATCCGAGCAGCATACGACGACGGCAAAGGGATGCTGGCCAGTTACGACCTCGGACGCACGATCCGGTGAGTTGCGCGGATGCCGGGCCAGGCCTGCCGCAAATCGAGCGTTACCGTCCACGAGCCGTTTCCAGGCATCGTCGGGGCCATGGACGGGTAGCTCTTGTATCTCTGCAAGTTCCGGAGCAGCCGGCGAAAGCGACAGCGGCAGGATCGGCCCCGTATCACGATCAGGCATGTTAGCGGCGAGGCCATACTCCTCATCGAGGGCCGTTGGCGCAGCGGCAGCCGGTGACGGCGTGGCAGCGCTCTCGGACACCGCAAGTGGTCGCGGCGGTTCAGACGGAGCCGGAGAGGCTGGCGGTCGGGGCTGCCACCATACACCGCGGCACTTCGGGCAACGATGGATCTCCCGTCCGAGGCTCTCGACGTCCGTCAGCTCAAGCGCCGTCGTCTTGCAGTCGGGACACAGGCGGAGCAGACCTTCGAACGCGCTCGGCTGTGACGTGCCGGGCGACAGCGTGTCCGGTTCCGGCAGCGGCGAGTTGGCCACAGAAGCCAGACTGTCGAACGCTGGACCATCCAGCCAGACGCCGCCGCAGCTGGCGCATACGAGCCTCGGACTGCCCTGCCACTCGCGTTCCGCCAGGAATAGCCTGCACACCGGACATGATCTCATCGGAGCCTCCCATCGCTATCATACGCCGCGCCATGGCGGCCGTCCTTCCCCAGCGGCCGGAGGTCGCAGGAAACGGAGCCTCGGAGTACGAAAGGAGCCCACGTATGACGGATGATGGGGCCATCCGGTTCAGCGTTCTGCAGGTGCTGCGGCCTGCGGCGGGCGGCATGCTGCGTCATGTCGCCGACGTGTGCGACGGGATGAGAGCGCGCGGCATTGCGTGCACGGTAGCCGGCCCCACCGTCCATCTGCCCACCTGGGCGGATAGGATCTCCGTGGCGGTGGATGCACCGATCCGCGGCTCATTTCATCCAGCAGGTGACCTGATCGCCATCGCGCGGGTCGCCAGGGCGGCACGATCGCATGGCGTCATCCACGCGCACGGACTGCGAGCTGCGTGGATCGGGGGATGGGCGGCCTGCCTCTCGCGAACGCCGATGGTGATGACGGCACACAACGTGCCAGGCCGACTGACCGCATCACGGCGATGGGCGCTCAAGCGTTCCGTCCTCGCTGCAAGGGCAGTCGTGGCGGTGTCGGGCGCGGTTGCCGACAGGCTTGTTCATCTAGGCGTGCCGGCCCAGAAGGTGACCGTGGTGCCGAACGGCGTCCGCGTTCCGGCCAGCCGACCAGCACAACAGCGTGGAGACCTGGGCCTGAGCCCAGACCGGTTTGTCGTGATGGGAGCCGGCCGCCTGGCCCCCGAAAAGGGCTTCGACGTGCTCATTGAGGCCTTCGGTCGTCTGCGCCACACGTCCATTGCAGCAGACCTCGTGCTGTGCGGCGCAGGGCCGGAGCGCGATCGTCTGCTGGCACAGGCGGCGGCGACCGGCCTGACCGATCATGTGCGCCTTGTTGGTCACGTTCCGGAGCTGGCTGCGTGGCTGGCTGTCGCCGATGCTGTCGCCGTGCCGTCGCGAATGGAGGGGCAGGGCCTGGTTGCGCTGGAATCGATGGCGCTTGGCGTGGCGGTGGTGGCATCGGGCGTCGGAGGGCTTCCCGAAGTCATCGAAGACGGTCTGACGGGTCTGCTCGTGCCGCCCGAGGACCCGGTGGCGCTGGCGGACGCGCTCATCCGGCTGGCACAGGACCCGGTATTGCGCACGAGACTTGGCGAAGCAGGGCGTGAGCGGGTGCATGCGCACTTTTCGCTCGATGCAATGCTGGACCGCCTGGAGAGTCTCTACGAGACGACCAGAAAAAGCCTGCAGGGGAACGTTCCCCCTGCAGGCTAAGGTGCGGAGCAACTGCCGCCAGTGAGCTACGGCAGGATCTTGAACTGGCCTGTGCCGCTGCCCGGCGCAACCCAGGCATCACCGGCGAAGGATGCCGTGAACCCGTAGGTCCCGGGTACCAGCGCGGCAGAGCCTGCGTAACTGAAGCGAGCCACGCCGCTGCCGTCGGTATCGGCGACCCCGACATCCGTGCCGTCCACGGCGAACGTGATCGGGCGTCCGGGCAGCCACTGGTAGTCCGGCAGACGCCGGACGTACGCCCGCAAGGTCGCCGTCTGGCCGGCGATGATCGTCTTTGCAGTGGCCCAGATGTAGACCGGCGCCCGATCCACTGTCAGGGTTGCCGTGCCGGCCACCGGTTCATATCCCGGCTCGCCGGCGAACGAAGCCTGGATGGTGCGGGTTCCGGCACCGTTCTCATCCGGCACCGGATAGTAGAGGAGGGCGCGGCCTGTGGGCGTGGTCACGGCAGAGCCGGCCGCCGTGCCGTCGACGCTGAAGTCCACCGACTTGCCCTGCAGCGGTTTGGATCCGGGCTGGGAGTAGAGGAACGCGCGGAGCGACGTGGCGCTCGCGATCTTGCCGGTCCGATCGGAGATGATGATGCTGGTTGCCAGCTTCTGGGCGGTCAGCGTCGCAGATGCGGTTCCGGGACCGAAGTCCATGTCGCCCGCAAACGTGAACGTCAGCGGGTAGGTGCCAGCCGGACCAGCCACAACATACGGGAGCGAGGCGCGCCCGGTGTCGCTTGTCTCTGCATCGCCGACCGGCGTTCCGTTCACCGCGAACCCGATCGTCTTTCCGGGGATGGGATTGCGGCCAACCGCCGTGTACAGGAACGCCCGCAGATCCACGGAATACCCGATCACGCCGGTTCTATCGAGGCCGTAGATAAGCACCTGGGCCCCCTTGACGGTAAGGGTACCGACTGCCGTGGCGGGCAAGTACGGGTCTGCACCCATGAAGTCGGCCTGCACAGCGAGGTCACCAATCACAGCGTCGCCGGGGATGGCGAACGGCAGCGAGGCAACTCCCGACGCGTCTGTCACTGCTTCGCCTACCGCTGTGCCGTCAACGGCGAAGGCGATCTGCTGATCGCTGATCGGGTCGCCGCCGTCCGTTGTGAGGACGGCCGTCAGGTCCACGGTCTCGCCGCGATCGCCGGCTGTCGGCGGTACGGTCAGAGCGGTCCTCGTACCAACGGCAGCAAAGTCAACGTTCATCTGGTGAGGACCAACGACGACCACAGCAGGGTTCGGATCGAACGAGAGCCAGCCTTTCCTGGCGACCAGACTATGCGTGCCTCCGATGCAGTCCTCGAAGGAATAGGCGCCGTCGGGCCCCGTCGTCGTCACGCGATCGGCGAAGCCTGAGATGGCGAGATCCAGTCCCCACCCGTTGAGCGTTCCGACGTCGTAGTAGTTGAGGTCGCGAACGCGCAGCTTCCATGTGCCGGCAACAGGCTTGCCCACCAGCGCCGATAGGCTCTCGGCTGGGCGCGTCTGGTCGGGATAGCTCGTGACGATGTCCCGAGCATTGCCGCCCGTTCGATTGTGCAGGCGCACGCGCGTGCCGTCCGGATGGATCAGCGATACCTCGAGATCCGCGATGTACGGATGGGTGATACTGACACCCACGCGGATATCCGTGATGGTTCCCGGATCGGTGATCGTGATGGGCGACTCGATGCCCTTCGTGTTGTTGTCAGGGATTTCGACGCCCGGCCAGTCCCAGTAACTGATAGCCTGGTCCTGTGGGCTGGTAAGCGTCACCAGCACATCCTCGGCAGGCTGGTTGTTGACCGTGGCCTTGCCGGCGATGGTGAAGCTGTTCAGAGCGAAGTCCACCCCGTCCCGGCTGGGGCCGACCGTGATGTCCCGGAACTCCGGCTTGAATGCCGAGTGTCCATTGTTGGGAGCGACGCGCCATGTCCCAGGCTCGAGGTCTGTTGCCAGGTACGTTCCGTCGGGTCCGGTGACCGTATCAACGATGAGAGGCGTCTCTCTGCCGATGCTCAGGCCCCACGACCGAATGGTTCCGCTGTCCTGCTGGTAGTAGTCACGCACGCGCAGCTTCCAGGTTCCTGCGATAGGTTTGCCTTGCAGCACGCTGAGGCTCTCCGCCGGAGGCGTCAGGGTCGGATAGGTCGTGACGATGTTGTCGTCGCTGCCGCCCGTCATATTGTGCAGGAGCACCGTGGTGCCGTCCGGGTGAATGAGAGCAACCTCGAGATCGCCGATCCACGTGTGGGCGATGTCGACGCTCACGCTTACGTCGCCCACCGTCCCGGTGTTGCGCAGCTCGAGCGCGACTTCCACGCCGCCTGGGTCACCGTCGGGTATGGGAGCGTTGGGAGCATCGCTCGCCTTCGGATCTGCGGCAGTTAGAGTGACAGGCACGCCCTCCATTCCCACGCCGGAATCGGTCACCGATCCGGCGATATGCGACATCTCCAGGACATACAGCTTTCCGTCTCCGGAGGCGGCGAAGGCCTCCTCGTCGCCGGCAAAGTCGGCTGTCACGATGTAGTCGCCGGGCTGAGCGTCTGCCGGAACGGTGAAAGGCAGCTCAGCCACGCCGCCGGCACTGGTCAGAGCAGAGCCGACGCCTGTACCGTCAACCGTGAAGCTGACCTCCTTGCCTGCGATCGGACTGTCATCCAGGCGCCGAATGAGCGTCGCGCTGAGGACGACGTCGGAGCCCGCGCGCGTTGGCAGCGACCCGACAGACAGCGCAGTCAGACGCGGATCCAGCAGAATGCCGCGATCCACGAACACCTGCATGATTGCATCGCCGTCGGCGCCGCCATACAGATCACGGTTGGCCGCCAGGATGGCCAGAGCGCCATCCTGGAAGGAGGCGTCCGGCGCCAGTCTGAAATGGGACTCGAGAATGATGGTGTCCGATCGAACGGCGCCGACGATCTCGCGCACCTGCCAGAGGCACGCGCTCCAGATCTCGCCGTCGGCGTGCACTTCGCCGATCATGCCCTCGGGATAGTGCTTGGTGCCGTCAACGCGGCGCAGATACGCGGGATTGCCGGGAGCGTAAGAGGTCGCGTCCCACGTGGCCACATAGACATCCCAGGCTGGCGCATTGGGGCCGAGCCCTGCGAACGTGGTTAAAGCCCAGTAGTCGCCGAAGCCTTCGCCCATCGAGCCAGCCTCATGGCTTGCGCCGAACCCCGGCACCTGGTTGTCCTGAATCGCGTGGCCGTACTCGTGCCATATCACATGGGCGTCCTCGGCATCGTCCACGCCGCCCGTGCCCATGGTGATATCGCCGGTCCAGGGCGAGTACCAGGCGTTGTCCTCCTCGCTCCCGTTGACATTCATGCCTTGCTGGCGGTTGTTGACGTTCGTGAAGCCAAGGCTCTGGATATGCCGCTGGGCCGCGTCAATGTGGTAGTAACACATGACCTCTTCGAAGCGGTCGTCCGAGCGGGTGTAGTCATAGCTCAGGCCCGGCTCATTGGCGCGCGGCTGCATGTCGGTGGGAGCAGTCGTGCAGTACGGGCCCTGCAGAAACCCGGATCCATCGAGGTCTTTGAGCGTCACGGCGACGCGCTCGTTGGTGAGGGCGGCCGAGTCCTGGTCGTTGTCATCGGCAAGGTTGGCGTTGCCGGACGTGTTGACCGGGTTCGGGAGGAACACCATGCCGACGCCGTCGACAAAGCGGGCGCGATTGACCTTCTGGAGGACCTTGCCGTCCGGAACCGACACGAGGATCTCCCAGGAGCCGGCGGGCTTCCGCGTCTCGACGTTTACCTTCCAGACCAACAGAGGCTGGTCGTTCTGGACAAATACGGCGAGGGACGCGGCAGGGGGAATGGTAGGCGGAACCTCCAGCGTGAGGGCGTTCAGGGCGACGCCGATCGCAGCATTGGGATTGCCTGGCGCAACGGCGGGGAGAGCGCCCTTGATCTTGATCGAGCCGTTGTTCACGAGCACCACAGCCAGGTTCTTGTTCGTGTGGACCGATACCTGACCGCCCAGCACGGGCAATCCTGCCAGAACCTGCTGGTAGGTAATGTGGTGGCCTGTCAGGCTCGAAACGGTCCGGGCATGCGCGAGGTTCCCGAGGTTGGGCGCAATCCCCAGCGTCTCCGCGTTCGCCTTCAGGAACCGCTCGGCGGCCTGTTCAGGCGATCGCGCTCCGGGCATGGGCACCTCGCCGCGTACGCGCAGCACCCGCCCTGTGGCTGCGTCGCGCTGAACGATGGCGCCTGCGATGATGCCGGCTTCAGGCGGCGAAAGCGTGTATGCCTGTCGCGCGGCAGACGTGCCTTTGTCGTTGGGCGTCTCCACCGCCCTCTCCTTCCGTCCCGATTGAGCCAGGCTGAACGCCGCTGCTCCTCCGAGTACTGCTAGCAACGCGAACACCGTTAGCCGGCGAATGCGGGTCCGCGGCATGCTCAGACGTCGCATGAGTACATGTTTCCTTTCTGCGCCGTGATCGCGGCGCATGGCGTGTTCAGAGCTCCGGCCTGGATCTTCGCTGTGCGGTAACCAGCACGCCGGGCCGGGCGTAGACTATCCCAGCAGGTCGCGCAGCTTGCGGCTGCGATTGGGGCTGCGCAGTTTGCGCAGGGCTTTGGCCTCGATCTGACGTATGCGCTCGCGGGTTACACGGAAGTGGCGTCCAACCTCTTCCAGCGTGCGCGAACAGCCGTCGGCAAGGCCGAAGCGCATGATCAGCACATCGCGCTCGCGAGGCGTGAGCATATCCAGCGCCTCTTCGATTCTCTGGCGCAACATGAGGTGCGATGCGGCTTCCGATGGCGACACCGTCTGATGATCCTCGACGAAGTCCGCCAGATGCGTGTCCTCCTCGTCACCAACCGGCGCCTCCAGCGATAGGGGCTCGGGCGCGATGCGCACTATTTCGGCCACGCGCTCTATGGGCATCTCGAGTTCGCGAGCGATCTCTTCGAGCGTCGGCTCGCGCCGTAACTCCTGCAACAGGTGGCTGCTGGCCCGGATGAACCGGTTGATCGTCTCCACCATGTGCACCGGGATGCGGATGGTGCGGCCCTGATCGGCGATGGCGCGCGTGATGGCCTGTCGAATCCACCATGTGGCGTAGGTGCTGAACTTGTAGCCCTTGCGGAAGTCGAACTTTTCGACGGCACGCATCAGGCCGATATTGCCCTCCTGGATCAGGTCCGGGAAGGACATGCCTCGGCCGGTGTAGCGCTTCGCTATAGATACGACGAGGCGCAGATTGGCCCGAGTAAGCTCCTCCTTCGCCGTTGCGTCGCCCCGCTCGATGCGCCTGGCCAGTTCGATCTCCCGCTCCATCGTCAGCAGGGGGGTACGGCCAATCTCGCGCAGCCACATGCGCACCGAATCGTCAAGAGGAAGACCCTCGATGGCTGCGGGGTCATCCTCGGAGCGCTCGTCCTTCGCGTCGGCGTGAATGGGAGCATCGGGCTCGACGGCCGGTTCATCGTCGGTCTTCGGATGGGCGAGCACCTGAATGCCGGCATCGGCGAACTCCTGCAGAATATCGTCTATGGCATCGGCGTAAATGTCTTCCGCAGGTAACGACTCATTGATCTCGTCATACGTCAGGTATCCACGGTCCCTGCCGCAGCCCAGCAGTCGCTGAAACTCCGCGGAATCCTTGAGATCCTCTATTGCCAGACCTTCCACTGTCGCCACCCTCTCGTCATCCGATGCGGCTAGGCAGACCCTCGGAGCCTGGACTGCACTTCCTGAAGCTGCCTGACACGCTCTCGGTCATCCTCAGTAAGCACAGCTCGCGATTTCAGGATTGCCCCGATCTCAGCCTCGACCGTTGCGAGCCGCCGCTCACGGATGGTTTTAGCGGCGCCGGATAGTACCTCGGCATCCAGCGGTTCATTCGCTGTAACGGCGTGCGATTCCTGCAAACGATCGGCAACGTCCTGCGAAAACTGATCATCGTTCTGGGCACGCACGAGACGCATGAGGCTGGCTTCATCGGTCAATGCCTGACGGTGCTTGGCGACGAGGGCAAAGAGGCGTCGGTCGGTCTCATGCAGGAGGTCGTCCGGCGTCACCATGTCGAGCGCATCGGCTCGGAGTCCCTCGGACGTGAGCGCCCTCACGAGAAGCAGCTCCGACGCATGGACTCGGGTTGAAGGCGGCGGCACCACGGCTTGACGGTTCGGCCCGCGCCCTGGGAAAGCGCCGTGACCGGACGAACGGCCTTCGTCCCGTCGCCGACTCTCATAGCGCGTGCGCCCGTGGTTGAACGTCTGACGGGGCGCTATGGCCGTTACCTTGCGTCCCGCAACCTGCTCGGCATCCTGATGGAGTTGCTGCTTGGCCAGCGCCGGACCGTGCACGCTCAGCGGATGCAGTTGCCACACGCGCTCGATATAGAGGTCACGCTCGGTGCGCGTCGGAACCGTGGCCAGAATGGCGATCACGCGGCGGACGAGCTCATGACGGCCCTCGTCGGTGGACTGGTCGGCCGCGGCGACTGCCAGATCGAGCTCGAACTGCACTCTGGTCACGGCGTTGTCAATGGCCCGCTTCAGCCGGTCGGCATGCCCGGCTCGAATGAGCGAATCGGGATCGTCGCCGGCAGGAAGCGCCACGATCCGCACCTGCGCCGACTCGCGTTCGAGCTCAGTCGCGGCGCGCAGTGCGGCCTTGATGCCCGCCGAGTCTGCATCATAGACGATCACGATGCGGGGCGACAGGCGGGCGAGCCGTTTGGCGTGTTCGGTGGTCAACGAGGTGCCCAGCGTGGCGACTGCCGCGGTGAAACCGGCCTGATGCGCCGAGATCACGTCGGTGTAGCCCTCCATCAGAAGGGCGTGCCCCTGTTCTGCCATGCTCTTGCGAGCATGATGGAGCCCGAAGAGGAGCTTGCTCTTCGTGAAAATCGGTGTCTCGCCCGTGTTCAGGTACTTCGGCGGCTCGTCGCCCATCGCGCGTCCGCCGAAACCAACGATGCGCTGCTGGTCGTCGTGGATCGGGAAGATGATCCGGTTGCGGAACGCGTCCACGTAGTTGCCGGTGCGGGCCTTGTGGATGAGGCCGGCCCGCTCAGCGACGCGCAGATCGAACTTACGGCTTACGAGGTAGTTGAGGAGCCCATCCCAGGCATCGGGCGCGAAGCCGATCTGCCACTTCTCGACGGTCTCCGGCAGGATGCCGCGGCGGGCCAGATAGTCGATCGCCGCAGACGCCTGGGATAGCGTCTTGCGGAAATAGGTGTTCGCTGCGGCATTCGCGTCGAAGAGCGCCTCGCGTTCCCCCTGCGGCCGCGGCGGTCCGCCTCCTCGCCGGGCCAGTTCCACGCCTGCTCGGCGTGCCAGATGCTCGGCGGCTTCGATGAACGACATGTTCTCGTGTCGCTCCACGAATGTGAACACATCGCCCGAGGCACCGCAGCCGAAGCACTTGAAGCTCTGCGTCACAGGGTCGACATTGAACGAGGGCGTCTTCTCCTGATGGAAGGGGCACAGCCCCACCCAGTTGCGACCGCGGCGCTGGAGCTGGACCACCGCGCCGATAATCTCCACGATGTCGCTGCGTGCGCGTATCTCTTCCTTGTCGACCTGCATGCTAGAAAGAGTGTACCGGACGTCCCTGCCGTTGCGAATGCACGCCGGCCCTGACGCCCTGACGACGACTTGGCTTCGTTGCCCCGGGGGGCCACGTCGCAACGTGTGCGCACCATTGCCGCCGGCGCGCCCACACGTGATTGCGAGCGCAGGCGAAGTCCATACGGATCCGTACCGGATAGTCCCGAAGGATCGTGGGCATCGCTTGTCGCGGCGCCAAAGTGCCGATCGGCGTGGACTGTTCGGGATCGCGCCGCTTCGCTCGCGATGCCGTGGGCGGATCGCCATGGACTGTTCGGGATCGCGTCGCTTCGCTCGCGATGACGTGGACGGATCGTTTCAGGCCGAGGAGAGCGTCCTCGGAGAGACCGTAGGGGCGAATCAACCGCCGAGCGGAACTGCCGT
>JAAYVH010000216.1 GCA_012517255.1 Chthonomonadales bacterium | reverse complement strand
CTGAGGGCTCGAATGGCATCGAACGAGGGCAGAGAGTAGTCAGCCAGCACGATGTCGGGCCGTGTTTGGAGCGCCCGCACGAAGTCGTCCTGCGTGTCCACACGCGTCCAGTGCACGTCGAAACCCGATCTGCGGAGCTCGGCCATCATCAGTTCGGCGTCTGTCGGACGATCCTCGACCACCACCACGGTGAGAGGCGTTCGCGCACCCTCCGGAACCGGGCTGACCGACGATTGCGCGGGTCCGGCGTCAGAGCTCACTCGGTCGCTCCTGCAGGTACAGAATCGACATTGTGATGGAGCCAGTACTCCACAACGATGCGCAGTCGCGCGGAGTACTCATCGAAGTCGACCGGCTTGACCACATAGCTGTTCGTGCCGCAGGCATACGCGGCGGCAACGTCGCCAGCCTGTTGCGATGACGTGAAGATGACGACCGGCACGCGGCGAGTCCGAGCGTCTTCTCTAAGCCGGCGCAGCACTTCTATGCCGTCCACGCGCGGCATCTTCAGATCCAGAAGCACGACCCGCGGGGGATCGGACGCGCGCTGACCTTCTGGGTCATCCTCGGGCAGCAAGTACTGCAGAGCCGCCACTCCGTCGTGGAGCATCTTGATTCGATCGCGGGAGACGACGTTGCGAAGCACATGCAACGCGAGCTCGCGATCATGCTCGCTGTCCTCCACCAGAACGATGTCCACCGGGCCGTCCGACATCATCACCGCTCCCTGAGAGTGAAGTAGAACGTCGTTCCCTGATCAGGCGCCGACTCGCACCAGATGCGGCCTCCGTGGCGCACGATGATCCGATGCACCGTGGCGAGCCCGATGCCCGTGCCCGGGTAGTCCTCGCTTCTGTGAAACCGCTGGAACACGCCGAACAGCCTCTGGGCGCGCGCCATGTCGAAGCCGGCGCCGTTATCGCGCACATAGTACACCGTGCCCGCATCGCTCGGCATCGCGCCGATCTCGATGCGGGCTGATTCACGCTTGGCCGTGAACTTCACTGCGTTCGACAGAAGGTTCGCATACACCTGCTTGAGCAGCACCGGGTCGCCCATGCACGGCGGCAGCTCGCCGACGTCAATGTCAACCGTGCGGCCCTGAAGGTCGTGCTTCAGACCGTCGAGCACGGCTCCCACCAGATCCGTCGGATCCAGCTCGCGCTCATGGAGCGGCTGCCGAGACGATCGCGAGAACTCCAGCAGGCTGTGGATGAGCGCCGCCATTTCTGCCGCGCCGCATCGAACCGACTCGAGCAGCGTCCGGCACTCCTCGGGGATCGCCTTGCCATACTGCATGAGCGCAAGGCGCGCAAAGCCGTCCACGGCCCGCAGCGGTGCGCGCAGGTCATGCGAGACCGAATAGGAGAAGGCCTCGAGCTCCCGGTTGGCTTCCTCGAGTTGAGCCGTGCGCTCCTTCACGCGCTGCTCCAGGATCTCGGCGGTACGCTGGAGCTGCTCGTGGAGGTCGGCATTGACCAGAGCAGCCGCCGACTGCAGCGCAAAGCTCGTCAGGAGCGCCTCGGACTCCTCGCGACTGCGATGGCCGCGCCCGTTGGCCAGAGGTCCGAGGGGAATCGCTTCAGGCTCCCGCACCGCAACGTGCAAGACGCCGAAGGACCGGTCGCGCGACACCAGCGGCAGCGCCAGCGCCCAGTCCGCCTCCGCAACAGCCGCTGGCACACACGATGGGTCCGAGCCGTCCTCGCTCTTCCACCAGACCTCCGGCCACCCCGGGTTGGCCGGATCATAGGCAACCGCAGTGCGGCCATGCATGGCTTGCTCGGACGCCGGATCGAGCGGCACCTCCCGGCGTTCCCATGCTGTCGGCAGGAACGGGCAGGCGGCCAGGACCTCAAGCCGATGCTCTCCGACGGGTCTGGCGAGCCAGACGGCGGACGATCCGAACCGGTTGCGCGCCGCGTCCACCACCGATCGGGCCACCTCGCGGAGGCTCAAGCTCTCGGCATGCTCGCGGGCCGTCGCATAGAGAGCCTCGAGGACCTCGGTTCGGCGTCGATTCTCGGCTTCGACCTGCTTGCGCAGCGTGATGTCCACGCACATGGCCAGCGCCGCGGGCCTGCCCGCAAAACGGATGCGATGGGAGGCGACCTCGACGGCGACCACCGTGCCGTCGCGCTTGCGGTGGAGCGTCTCGACAGGGCGCTCGCGATCGAGGGCCATGCGCTCGAGCGCCTCGGTGGCGCCGCCGGTCATTGGCTCCGGGATCAGATGCCCCACCGTCATGCGAAGAAACTGCTGGCGCGTGAAGCCGTAGTGGGTGACGGCGCGATCATTGGCGGCCAGGATTTCCAGCGTCTCGACGTCGAACACGATCATGGGATGAGGGTTCGCATCGAACAGGTCGCGGTAGCGCGCCTCGTTCTGCCGGATGGTGGCCTCAGCGTCGCTCAGCCGCTCCTCGAGAGTGGCCAGCGCCGCCGACTTGGCATCCAGCGCCCGCGCCAGATCGCCGACCTCATCGCGCCGCCCTGCAAGGCGTCGGTCGTCGGCGGCACTGGTCGGTTGGCCCTGGTCCTCGCCCCGGATGGCCCGCGCCAGCAGCTCGAGATCGCGCCAGCCGAGATAGTAGACGCCGTACCATGCGGTTCCCAGCGTCAGTAGCGCCCACGTGGCATAGATCAGCGGCGAAGCATTGGTCACAGCGATGACAAGGCCCTGCAACAAGAGCAGCCCACCGAACAGAATCGCGAGACGAAAGCGCATGATAAAGGAGCCCCCACCCGTACGCCGCGGCTAGGTGGCGACGGCCCTGTTATGTGGTCCGCCCGCCCGATTGTCAACGACACGCGACGGCTGACGCTCGGCTCCCGTCGGCTTGACGGCTGACGGCCGCTTTGCTAGAATGGTTTGACTATGG
>JAAYVH010000215.1 GCA_012517255.1 Chthonomonadales bacterium | reverse complement strand
CGGCCTGAAGGGCCGCCAGTGTTCAGCCCGGCCTGCAGGGCCGGGTATGGCCGCGCCTCGTTCCATCACTATGCACGCCATGCACACGCCATCGCGAGCGAAGCGACGCGATCCCGAACAGATCACGCCGATCGGCATATCGGTATCGCCAGATGAGATATCCGAAAGACCTCGGGATTGTCCGGTACGGATCCGTATGGACGTCGCTTCGCTCGCAATGACGTGTGTGCGCCGCGCGGAGCGGCCTGAAGGGCCGCCAGTGTTCAGCCCGGCCTGCAGGGCCGGGTATGGCCGCGCCTCGTTCCATCACTATGCACGCCCTTCACACTCCACGTCATCGCGGGCGCAGCGACGCAATGACGCGTCGACTGCGCGTCACTTGGTGTCGGCATACACGTTGTCCTTGACGATGACGCGCTCGGTCTCACCCTTGCGGTTATCGGGTCGCTTGGCCGTGTAGTGCTCGTTCCGGCAGTAGATGGTGGTGATGGCCCCCTCCTCGATCACCAGCGGAACCGGATCGAGGAACTTGTTCACGATATAGACGCTGTCCGTCACGCTCAGACGACCGGCAACCTGGCGGATGAACACCGGCGTGGCTGTCTTGCCATGGATGGCGTAGAAGTGGCAATCGTTGAAGGATACGCGACCGTTGCCTTCGATCCGGATCACCTCGGGGCTCGGAGGCTCATGGACCTCCGACGCGCCGAAGATGCCGCACGATGAGAACCGTACTGGCCCGTGGTTCTTCTCACCGACAATGATGCGGCCGAAGATCTGCGAGTTCGAGAAGCTGACCCCCGAATGCCCCTGCGTTTCCTCGACGTTGACGGCAATGTCGCACCCGTCGGCTCCGGACTGGCTGAGGAGGTAGTTGCCCGGGCCGTCGGGCGCCGACGACTTGAAGTGGAAGCCTGTGTGATAGGCGATGCAGAAGCTATTGGAGATGTACTGCCAGTCGCTGCGGCTCAGGATGAACGCGGTGGAGTTCTTCATCATCCACTTGCCGAGCGCCTCGAGCCCCTCGGGCTGCAGGTGCGACCAGAAGGGCCAGAAGTGGACGTTTTCGATGCGGCCAACGTCGTAGCACTTGTCCACAAACAGCCCGCGGTAGATCGCATGGGCATAGAGGTTGCGGATGAGATGGCGGCCGCACGGATTGGTCCCGAAGTCCACGGCCATGTAGGGGTTCACGAAGAGGCAATCAACGATGCTGATGTTGTCGCCGATCCCCGCCACGGTCCAGGGATAAGGTATCGGCTCGGGCTGGGCGACCTGGTTGGGATAGTAGACGACGAGGCCCTTGAGCGTTGCATTCCGCTCCATGCGGATGAACGGCTCGCCCTTCGTATCGCCGGCTCCCTCGACCGCCAGCAGCACGGAGCCCGCGATGATGGCGGCCTTCGCGTTGACGGGCGGCGCCGGAATGCGCTCGGATGGCGGGATGCGAGTGGCGCACGGCGGCGCTTCCCATTCTCCGACGAGCGCCACGTTCGGCGGCAGTCGAAGGTGACCCGTGATGAGGAACATCCCCGAGGGCATATGCACGCGTCCGCCGCCCGCCTGATGCGCCTCGTCCAGGGCCTTCTGGAATGCTGCGGTGCAGTCGGTCTTGCCGTCTCCCGCCGCGCCGAAATCCGCCACGTTCAGGTCTAGCGCCTGCGCTCGACCCGCCACGAACGCGAGCATCAACGCTGCGATGTATGTCTTCATCGGCCCCTCCTTGCGGTCTGACGCCCCCATCGCGACCACTTTGGAACGCGGAGCGCCCGCGCTGCGGCGTCGTTCGTCGGCGCTACGGTCGGCGAGCCTAACGATCCGTCGCGGCGTCCGGGCCTAACCCGCCGCCTCGGTGCGCGCGATGATCTCGTCCTGCAGGGTCCGCCCGATGCTCGTAAAGTCGGCGCTGTAACCCGCCACGCGTACGAGCAGACCGCGGTGCTCGTCCGGTCGTTCCTGCGCCGCTCGCAAGGTCGCGGCATCCACGACGTTGATCTGGAGCTGGCTCCCGCCCATGCTAACGAAAGTGCGGACAAGCGCCTTGACCCGATCGCGAGCGGCCTTCGTCCGGAAGTCGGACGGCGACAGGCGCAGCGTGGAGACGTTGCCCGCGATGAGACGCGAATGGTCGAGGGAGCACAGCGACGCAATGACGGCCGTCGGACCCTGGCGCGTGCATCCCTGCGATCCGGCAAGCGAGTCGGCGAGCGTTTGCCCCGGCGTCCGTCCGTCGAGGGTGGCGCCCATGCGGGCACCGCAGCCAATGTGCATGTTCTCGCCGCCCGCAAGATGCCCGAGCACGAGACACCTGCGCAATGGCGTGGATCTTCGTTCCAGGGCATCCGCCATCATCGCGATCAGACGTGCGGCAACGGCATCCACCTCGGGCTGCCCGTTGCCGAACCGCGGGTTGCGGCTCAGGCGCATGAAGGTCTCAGGATCGCCTGCGTCCAGCCGGGCGATGGTCTCGGCCAGATCGGCCGCCTGCAGTCCGAGGATGCGCTCGGCAGCGTACAGCATGTCGGCGGCGTTGGGCAGTCCGATGGCCTCCCAGTGGCCGAAGTAGGTCTCGGCGCCTCCATGGGCCACATCCGTGCACCGATCGAGGCACACCGGCATGAGCAGCGTTGCCGTGTAGCGGGTGTCGGCCACGTTTTCGTCCACCCAGACGTTGCAGTCTCGGCAGGCGTCGGCGACGCGCTCTATATGGGCCGCCACGCAGTCCCAGAGCGCTTCTAGCGTTCGACATCCGGCGGCGGCTGCCTCCCGAATCGCGTCGTCGCAGAGGAGGGCGAGGTTGATCCATCCGTTGGGAGCGCCCCAGTTGCCGCGCCCCGGCGACACGACCTCGGTGCAGCCGCTCAGCGCATAGTCTCGGGCATGTTCGAGCGGGACCCCGATGCGCGTCAGTCCCTCAACAATGGGCCGATCGCCGTAGAAGTTCGGCTCCGCCAGCCCCTCGGCCAGCATTTCCATGGCGAGGTCCAGCACGTCATCAGGCGTCTCATCGTGGCAGCGGACGTATACCGTGGGCCGGAGCAGGCGCACGGCGCGCACGGCTCTCAGAAAGAGGCGCGTGAGCTCGTTGGCAGCATCCTTGCCATCGGGCAGCATTCCGCCCAGCGTCATCGTCTGAATGGAACTGACGTTGACCACGCCTTCGGCCACGTCGCCGTGGACTTTGATGAGGAAACACTCGATCAGCTCCTGCGCGCGCTCGGGCGTAATACGCCCTGCCGCCAGGTCGGCCTCGTAGAATGCGCGAAGGTAGACGTCAGGACGTCCGAGCCCGTCTCCGGCGACCATGTAGGCGAACCATAGGCTCTGGAGCGCCTCATGGAAGGTCTCGGCAGGATGCATCGGCACCTTGCTGCACATGCGGGCGATCTCACGCAGTTCCTCGGCGCGAGGACCGTCCGCCAGCACCGCAAGGCGCGTGCACTCCTGCGCATACGTGGCGGCGTGGTGCAGGATCGCTTCATGCCCCATGGCGAACGCCAGGCAGAACTCGCGCTCGGCTCCGCTGCGATCCTCGGCCATGCTGCGGGCGCGGCCGGCAAGCGCCGCCGATCCTGTCCGGATGTAGCCCGCGTAGTCCACGCACTTGTGGTTGAACGAGCCCTGAGGCGAGATCAACCCGCGCTCGGCCATGCCCTTGATATCGGGTCTGTCGGGGGGAACGTTGCGCGCGAAATGGTCTATGTACCAGTCGAAACCGTCGGGATACCACGCACCGCCGGGCGGGCCGTCCTCAGCCCGCACGCGCGCGCCGACGATCAGCTCACCGTCGCGGATGACCGGCGTCTGCCGGGGATACATCCACGCGAACCGTCGGGCCTCACGCAGCACAGGTGTCTCGCTCTCGGGGGGCTCCGGGCATCGCGCCGAAAGCTCGGCCCACTCCACGAACCTGCCGTACTGCCTCTCAACGGCATGAGCCGCAAGCCGCCGCGTGCGGGGGGTCGAGCCTCGTTCGCCTGCCGAAGCGGCTCGGGCCACGCACGGATTGTCCACCACCACGGGCATCGTCAGCCTCCTCGGATGCACCTCGCGTTGGTGGAGTCTACCCGCGTCCCCGTCGCCATGAGGCACGCGAGCTGCATGCGCCCGGCAGGCATGGGCGGGGACCTACGGCGAGTAGTAGTTCCAGTTCATCTTGTTCCGGCGGTAATGCTGCTGGGTCCACAGGCGCGGGTGACGGGGGTTCGGGTTCCGATCGGGATTCTGGTAGACCTCGATGGTGTCGCGATCGACCACGATGACCTCCTCGCGCCAGTCGCCTGCCACATCCGCCGCGTACACGCGATAGGCCTGTGCCCGGAAGACCGAGACGAACCTGCCCGTCATGGGCTCGAAGAGAGCGACATCGCCTTCCTTGTGGCGCTCCTTGGCGAGCGCAAGCTGAACGGGGCCGCCCGTCCAGTCGATCGTGAAGATGGCTTCCACGCCCGACGCCGTCCAGCCGTCGGGTGCAACGTCGTCCATGGCGTAGCGCGCCACGACCTTGCCCTGAGCATCGAGCACCCAGGGCTTCTGATGCTGGTCAAAGCGAGACCGGCACCAGATCTCCAGGCCGGGCCTGGTCAGATCGAACTCGCCCACGGCGGCGTTCTGCGGCTCCTGGCGATCGTTCGTTGTCCACCACAGCACGCCCCGCGCCTTGCTGACACACGCCGTGTAGTTGCGACCTTCTTCGAGGAGGACGGCCTCGAGCCCCGGCACATCCGGCCGGACATCGGCGATGAAGATCGAATCGATATGGAACGATGCGCCGCCCGCCCGGCTTTTCTCGATCGGCGGGTACTCCCAGTCCGTCCGTTTGCCGTCGGGACCGAGAATGGTGTAGCCGCATATCTCATCGCGACCGTCGCCGTCGAGATCCGCCAGCCGGAAGGGACCGTGCGCCAGTGCGCCGAAGTCCCGCGTTGACCACAGCGGGGGGCCATCCAGCTTGTCGGCGGCATAGGCGCTCACGAACCTGCCCATGCGATAGCCGCGCGCGTTGGTGGTCTGAAGCACGATGTCCCGATCCCCAAGGCCGCGCAGGTTGGCCACGGCCACGTGCTCCCAGCGCTCGGAGCCCTCGGGATGGGGCACCTGGATCGCTCTCTTGACCGCGCCTGTCTTTCCGTCCCGGATGTACAGACGGTCGCTCTGGTCAAGATGGATTACCTCGGGCCGCCGATCGCCGTCAATGTCGGCGACCTGCACGCCCGGCGCATGATGGCCCGGAAGACCCGTGTTCTCGCTGGAACCTGCCGAGATGCGCACGTCTGTCGCAACGCTCCAGAGCAGCTTGCCGTCGAGGCGATACGCGCCGATGTGGTTCGGCGCCGTAACGACGAAGTCCATGCGCCCATCACCGTCCACGTCGGCAGCGATGATGCCGCCCCGCGACTCGGCGTCCATCGGCGCCGCCAGCCGGATGACGCGCGGCTTGATGGAGGTCACCGGCGCGGGTCGGCTCTGGGAGACTGCACGCGCGCCGACGCCCGGATGCAGGAACCCGGCAAGGGTCAGAGCGCCGATCGCGCACACAGGCGCGCAGGCATGTCTCATCGTTGACCTTTCATGAACGAAGGCGCTACTTGGCTCGGTAGGGCGACAGAAAGTCGCGGAGAGCGTCTCGGACGGCGTTGGCGGCTGCCTGGATCTGGCGTTCGCTCCCCTTGTTGTCAATCGTGATCCGGTTGCCGCCGGAGCGTCCGGTGACGGTCTTGCCGCTCAGCAGGGCCTCGCCGGTCTTCACTTCGATCAGCCAGACGCGCACGTCGGTGCGTCCCTCTTTGTCGACATACCAGACGCGCTTCTGCTCCTTCTGCTCGGTGTGGACGATGACGGTGAAGAGCGCATAGTCGGCCCCGGCCTTCTCGCCGATGTCCCGAATCACGGACCTGCGCCAGTTCTCTTCGTCCGTCATGTCGAGCTTGAGCGCCTGCAGCGCCTCCGTGACCTTCTCCGTCGGCGTGAGCGCATAGCCTGCCGCCGGCAAGTGCGTGCCGATCCACTCCCGGATCTTATCCTGCTGCTTCTCCTTGAGCGCGGCCCACTTCTCGCCGCTGGCGTTGACGGTCGGAACCACGGCAACCGTGCCGCGGCTCTTGCCTTCCTGAGCAAGCGCGGCAACGGCCAGCATCGCCGCAAGCATGGCGTACGTGATCCATCGCATGAGTCGCCTCCTTCAGGTTCTGCCCCAGCAGCACCTCTATCGCATAGACGAGCGCCGACGCGCCCTGTGACAGCGACAACCGGAACGCCGCCGGTCATCGAGCATCGGCAAGCGCGCTCCTGCTGTAGGGGCGTATCATCCGGACGAACATCGCCCGCCGGTGATTGAGCCGGCGCAAAGCGCCTTGTCGAAATCAAGGCGGGCTGCGAGCACACCACGTAGGGGCGTATCAGCCGGACGACCGACGTTGTGATCACATGATACGAGGCCACAACCGGCTGGTACGCCCTTGTCACGGCACGTCGAAGGGCATCACGGTAGTCCTG
>JAAYVH010000214.1 GCA_012517255.1 Chthonomonadales bacterium | reverse complement strand
CGGGACGCATCCTGCAATGCGGCGCGGGATCGGGTTCGGATGGTAACTGGTGGACGGCTCGCGAGATCGTCAAGGCAGGCGGCCTAGGCCCGCTGGTCTGGAGTCAGGGCGGCGCTTTCCGCAACGATCCTGGGGGCGACTGGAACTGGGGCATCCAGCCGTGTAAGCCCGGCGTGGATCTCGACTGGGACCTCTGGTTGGGGCATAAGTTCGGTCTGGCGCCCAAACGCCCCTACGATCCGGAACGCTACAGCCGATTCCGCAAGTACTGGGACTACAGCGGCGGCCTTGCCACGGATCTTCTCTACCACGTGTATGCCCATCTGGCGATTGCCCTGGATCACGCGTTGCCCTATCGGGTCACTGCGAACGGCGGGCAGCCGGTGCACAACCTGAAGAACGACAACCGAGAGGTGCCGACGCTCTTCACGATGCAGGCGGACTACCCGGATCAGAGCACGTGCTTGATGGTCGGAACCCAGGAGTACGAGGACGGCATTCCGGACATGGTACGAGGCCAGAAGGCGGTCCTGACGCCGGGAGGCCCGGGTCTCGTGATTCGTCCGCAGCGTCCGTTCCTTGCAGAGATGCTGGAGATGGCGAACACCCTCGAGTGCTTCAAGGGCGCGGAGCTTCGGACGCATAAGGACGGCGACAAGACGGTTCTTGATGAGATACTCGTGAAACCGCGCTACAGCTACGACCACATGGGCAACTGGCTCGAGTGCATCCGATCACGTCGTCAGCCGACCATGAACGCAGAACTGGCCTACAAGGTGATGGTGCCGATTGGTCTCTCGGTCCTTGCGTACCGGCAGAGCAAGACAGTCTACTTCGATCCGGTGCGCGAGACGGTCGTGGATCGCAATCCGCTTGGCTGATCAGGCGGTCCGTCCAGGGGAAGACGCTCCGCGCCACGTGCGCTTGCGCGTTCGGTCGGTCCTTCTGCGTCTGATCGCGGGCGGTGTGATCGGCATCGGTCTTGCCTTCGTGCCGCTGGCCCAGTACACCTGCGCCCTCGTGCTGTGGCCGGAGTCTCCGCTGCTCGTTCAGCGTCCGGCCGGCGACGGAGAGCCTCTGCCGGTGGCCCTCCAGTGGTCGGACCTGACCTACCGCATACTCATCGGCGTTGGGAGCATGCCCCTTGCGGGTGCGCTGGCCGTCTACATCGCTCTGGCGTCCGCCGCCTGCTACGTGGTGTTGCGGGCCATGAATGCCTCGTTCCGGCTGACAACCGGGGTTGACTGGGACCGATGGCTGCTGTTCCGCACCTACATGCACACGGCGCCGGTCATCAAAGTGATCGTGACTGCCTTACCCGGTCTGGTGGCAGCATTCGCTATCTGGAGCCTGCTCCGGCTTGGTTTGCCCCACCGATCCTGGGATCCGTGGTTAGGCGGGGTTGTGTTTGGATGTGTGGGGTGGCTCCTCCTGAGCCGCGACGGTGTGATCGGGGACTGCGACAGCGGCAACTATCAGTTGCCTTCGGCGCGACAGGCGGTCATGATCGGTCTGCGTGGCGCTCTCTTTGGCGTGTCCGTTGTCGCGGTGATCGGGACGCTGATGGCGGTCGAGCCGCAGGTGCTGTTGCGAATCGCGGCGGAGATGGGCGGACTGGGCGAGCGAACCTGGAGGCCCGGTGCGATCACGTGGCTCGTCGCGGGTGGCCTGGCAGGTATCTGCCTTGTCGGCATCGCGCTCATCCTTGGCGGCGCGCGTGGCGCCGTGCGCGACATGTTGGCTGCCGGCCTCGTGTGCAGCGTGTATGCGGCGCTGATAGGCGGCTGGGTGCCGACATACATCCGAGAGCACTACGACTACGACCTCAGCACAGGGAAGCGAGTTCCAGAGTGGTGGCCACAAGTCAGCGAGACCGCAGGCGCGCCGACCAACACGTGGCTGGCCCTTGCAGATCGCAAAGGTGCGTGGACCTTGCGGCCCATTCGGATGCAGGCCACGAACGGCACCGACCTGCGACCCGACACGGCCGATCGGATTGCGCGCTTTCTGGAGCGCCGCAGATATCGGACGGCGCTGGCCCGTGAAGGCGCGACGGCGCTCTACGAGCATGCCTGCATCGAGCTGGACGCTCGTGGCCGCCTGGATGTAGCCGCCACGATGGTGCGCAAGACCGGCGATCTTGGCTTCTCGCGCACGCTCCTTGAGGACCTAACCGCTCTGTCGGGGTCTCGGATAGCCGGCGAGTATCTGCGGTTGTTCGGCGACCGTTCGGTCTACGCCTACCCAACGGACGACTGCCGACTACCGGTCGGTGATCTGCTGGCACGACACGGTGACACAGCAGGTGCCCGAACGTGGTATAGCCTTGCGGGCCTGCCGGAGTCTCGAGCGATCGAGCGTGTCGGACGCCTCGTCCTTGCAGCCAAGGGTGAAGTCACCGGCAGTGTCGCCGTGGAAGCCCATGGGTGGGAGGTTCAGGCTGCGCTGGTACCGTCCACCGGTAGGCTCGCAACGCTCTGGGGCAGGCAGACGGTGCCCTCGAGCATCTGGCCGCCGGAACTGCGTGAGATCGTCCGATCCGCACGACCAGACGCTGAAGGGCGATTCCGCATCAGCGACGTACCGCCGGGGCAGTATACGGTTGCCGTGTGGCTCCGCTCTGCGCAAGCCGTGGGCGTGCCTCGTATCACCATCGAGACAGGCGAGACAGCGCTGGCCACTGTAGAGAGCGACGGGTTAACCCAGCGTTCGATCGGAGCCTTGCGCGTGACTGTCCAGAACCCCAAGCCCTGAGGCAGAGTCAGTCCTCGTCATCTTCGTCTTCGGGCTTGAGCTCAGCCAGTACGCGGATGGCGTCAAGCCGCTCCCTCACCGGTTCGTCTGCCACGAGATGACCATCGCGAAATCGAATGATCCGCTTGGCATGCATGGCGATGTCGTTTTCGTGCGTGACGATCACGACGGTCTTGCCGGCGTTGTTCAGCTTCTGGAAGATCGCCATGATCTCCTCGCCCGTCCGCGTGTCAAGGTTGCCCGTCGGCTCATCCCCGAAGATGATCGGCGGGTCGTTAACCAGGGCGCGGGCGATGGCAACGCGCTGCTGCTGACCGCCGGAGAGTTCGTTCGGCTTGTGATGGGCACGATCCGCGAGGCCAACCTCTTCGAGGGCCCGCATGGCCGTCTTCTCGCGGTTGCGTGCCCCGTTGTACAGGAGCGGCAACTCGACATTGCGCAGCGCAGACGTGCGGGGCAACAGGTTGAAGGTCTGGAAGACGAAGCCGATCTTCTTGTTGCGGATCTCGGCAAGCTGGTTGTCGTTCAGTTTGGCCACTTCGAGCCCGTCGAGGCGGTAGGAACCGGAGGACGGCTTGTCGAGGCAGCCGATGAGGTTCATGAACGTTGACTTGCCGGAACCTGAGGGGCCCATGATCGCGACGAACTCGCCGCGATCGATGGTTAGGCTGACGTGGCGCAATGCCCTGACCTCCATCTTGCCCATACGGTAGGTCTTGGACAGGTCTTTGACTTCGATCAGGGCATCTGCCATGGTGTTTCGGATCTCCTGCGTAGTGATACGGTCGTGAGGGCGCTCTATTTCGCTCGTGCCTCGAGGTCTTTGACGAACTTGTCCAGGCGCTGCTTTGCCATGGTCCGCATGCCCTCAAACGGCAACGTGTCCGGGTTGAGCGGATTGTAGTCCTTCGGATCGGGCATCTTGGAGATGTCAAAGCGGGGTGTCTGTCCATTGCCTCGTCCGGCTCCGGGGCCGCCGCCCATGCGGGCTCCACCGCCAAAGCCGGGGCCGCCCCTGCCAAACCGCGGCGCCGTCGTGATCTTCTTGAGCTGGGCATCTGTCAGCGGCGCGGTCAGAGCCCGATTGACCTTCTGAGCATCGTCGTTGCTCATCACCTTCTTGGTGCGCCAGGTCTTCAGAACCGGCAGAATCTTGCGCGCCTGTTCCTTGGTTAGCGCCGTCTTGGGATCCTCCTCGAGCGTCCCCAGACCCATCACGGTCTGGCCGACTGCGGAGACATGCTTGTTGTTGGCGCGCCACTTCTCCCAGGCTTTGCGTTTCGCCTGCAACTGCTGCTGCTGCTGCGGGGTCAGGTTGAACGGGTTCTGCGCGTAGGTTGCGCTCGCGGCCATGACGATCACAACGGCCACCGACAGCGTCACGAACCTTCTCATGGGTCTAAGCTCCTTTACTCATAGCGCAGGGCCTCGATGGGATTGAGGTTGGAGGCCTTCAGCGCCGGATAGAATCCGAAGAACACGCCGACAAGCGCCGAGAATCCATACGCCAGGATGATCGCCGGCGTGCTAACGATCACTTTCCATTGGTTGACCTCGGCGACGACGCGCGAACCGACGACGCCGAACACGATGCCGAGAAGCCCGCCGACCAGCGACAGCACAAGCGCCTCGATCAGGAACTGACCGAGGATATTGCGCCGCTTGGCTCCGATGGCCTTCCGGATGCCGATCTCTCGCGTTCGTTCCGTGACCGAGACGAGCATGATGTTCATGATCCCGATGCCGCCCACCAGCAGCGAGACGATCGCAAGGTAGGTGATCAGGGCTGTGAACGTGTTCTGCTGTTCGTTCTGCGTCTCGGCCAGGTCGGCCTGACTGAAGACGATGAAGTCTGCCACGCCGCCCGTCGGGATCCTGTGTCTCTTCCGCAGCACGGCATCGATCTCATCCTGAGCCCGAGTCATCAGCGCCAGCGAGCGGGCCTGCACGGTGATGTTGCCCACATTCTCCATGCCGAACAGGCGACGCATCGCGGTTGTCACTGGTACGTAGACCATGTCGTCGGGGTTTCGAAAGCCCTGGCCGCCTTTCTCCTTCAGCAGGCCCACCACCTGAAACGTCGTGCCCTGAACCCGGATGCTCTTGCCGACGGGAGACTGCTGGTCGAAGAGGTCCTTGCTGGTCGTGCTGCCGAGCACTGCGACTCGCTTCATCTGCTTCAGCTCGGCTTCGGTGAAGTAACGCCCCTGAGCCACAGGGTGATTGCTGATGCTCGGATATCGCTCACCTGTGCCCGTGATCGTAACCGTCGTGTTGCGGTTCTTGTACTTGACCTGAGCCTGCCGGTTCACCTGAGGCGAGACGCCCGCCACCGAGGGGCACTCGCGCAGTATGGCGCGGGCGTCTTCCAGGGTCAGGGTGTTCTGCGATCCCCAGCCGAAGCTGACGCCGCCCCGCTGTTGGCGGCCAGGGAACACGGTCATCACGTTGGTTCCGAGCCGTTGGATGCTCTCGGCGACAGCCTCGCGCGATCCCTGGCCGATGGCGATGGCGATGATGACGGCGCCGACGCCGATGATCACGCCCAGCATAGTCAGGAACGAGCGGAGCTTGTTCGCGGACAGGCCCCGCAGGGCCATGGTGAGGCTAACCACTTCGGCTCACCGTATACGACCCATGCCGCGCATTCCGCCTGGTCCACCGCCACCAAATGGGCTGCCTGCCTGCTCCGGCTCTGGCTCTATGACCTGCACGACTACCATGTCGCCGGCTTTCACATTGCCGGTGATCTCAGAAGTTTCGTTGCCTTCGAGCGCCACATTCACGCGCTCTTTGCGGAGCTTCACGTCAACCACCAGGGATGGGTCGGCCGGCTCACCGGTCTTGGGATCGGGCGGGGCGGGTTTGCCCTTGTCGAGTGCGACCTCCACATACTGGCCCTGGTCGTCGGTGCGCACAGCTTCGTTCGGCACCATGAGCACCTCATCTTTCCGCTGGCTTACGAACTCGCAGGTGGCATTCATGCCGGGCTTGAGGAGCCGGAACTGCACATCGGTGTTGTCTATCTCGACCCGGACGTGAATCGTGGTCACATTCTGCTCGACGACCGCTTGCGGGTCTATGCGAGCGACCGTGCCTTGAAACGGCAGGCTCGGATAGGCGTCAATGGTTACCTCGACGTCTTGCCCCTCATCCACGCTGGCGATGTCGGTCTCATCCACGGTTACGTCCACGTACATGCGCGTCACGTCGCCTAGCTCGAGGATGTTGTTACCCGTCGCCACAAAGGACAGGGCCGACGATATGATGGTGCCCTCTTCGACGTACTTCGTCAAAATGACGCCGTCTGCCGGCGCGCGTACGATCGTCTGATCCAGCGTGGTCATGGCGTTCGTCAATGTCGCCTGCGATCGAGCCTTGGTCGCTCGAGCCGTTTCGATGTCCAGGCGGCGAATCTCAATGTTGGCAAGGTTGGCTTTGGCCTGGGCGAGCGCGGTCTCGGCCTGGGCAAGCTGGGACTCCGCCTGTCTAAAGGCTGCCTCGGCTTCTGTGAGGGCCAGCTTCTTGTTCTGGACCTCGATGGCCTGGGCCTTTGCCGTCTCCAGCTGCGCCTGCGCCTGATTGACCCGCGCGTCGGCGGCCTCCCGCTCGGACTTCTGCTGGGCATCGAGCGTGCGAACGCGTTCGGCAGCCGACGAGAGCTGAGCCTCGCTAACCGCGTGGGCGGCCTCAGCGGCGTCCACGGTCTGCTTGGATACGAAACCACGTGCCAACAGCGACCGCAAGCGCGTGATGTCGGCCAGCGTCTTCTTGCGGTTCGCCTCAGCTTGGTCGAGGGCCGACTGCGCAGAGGCACGCTCTTGAGCTTGCGTCGAAGTCAGCTGCGCGCGCTGCTGGATTGCCGAGATGAGATTGGCTTCAGCCTGCGCGATGCTCGCCTGACTCAGGGTGGGCTGGTTGGTCGCCGCGTTCCGAGCCACAGACAGCCGTGATCTGGCTGCCTCCCTCGATGCGCGCGCCGTCGCGACCTGCGACTCGGCGGTCTGGACCGCGAGAACGCTGACCTGTTTCTGAAGCTCGTACGATTCCTTGTTCTGGCGCTCTCTTGCGACAGAGGCGTCCACGTCGGCTTTGGCAGTTCCTACGGTGAGCTGGGTATCGGAGGGATCGATCTTGGCCAGTATCTGGCCCTTGGTCACACGGCTGCCGATGTCCACGAGCAGCGCGTCCACGCGTCCGCCTGCCTTGGACTTTATGTCAACGGTGCGCCACGGCTTGAGCGTACCGGTTGCCGAGACGGTCTTCTTGACGGTCCCGATTTCGACAGCGCCGAGTTTGTACTGCGTCTTCTGGTTGGCTTTGGGCGCGCGCATTCTAGCCCAGGCCCACCATCCTCCAGCTACAACCACGGCGAGCGCGACTACGATCGTGACAACACGCTTCACTGCTTCTTACCTCCAACCCACGGAGCATCATTCACCCCAACGGCGCGTTGGAGCCGGGCATCGGCAACCAGATAATCGTACAGGGTCTGCACCATGTTCGTCTCGGCAGTCACTAGCTGGGTGCGCGCCGTGATGACATCAACGACCGTGCCAACGCCTTCCTTGTAGCCTTCGGATGCCGCTTCATAGTTAGCGCGCGCCGCCTCGGCTGCCGATCGGGCAGCGGCAACGCGCTCGCGAGCTTCCTCTCGTGTAAGGTACGCTTGCTCGACAGCCAGGTGAATGTCGCGTCGGGACAACTCGATCTGTTGCTGAGTCTGCTTCACGGACTCGCTCGCCGCGCGGACGCGCGCCTTCGTCGTGCCGCCATCAAAGAGGGGGTAGGTGAGTGTGGCGAGAAGCAGCTGATTGTCGCCGCGGTCCGGGTCGATGCGGTACCCGGCAGTGAAGTCGGCCTGCACCTGCGGACCGGCCACAATGCGCGCAATGCGTTCGGATGCCCGGTCGGCCTCGAGGTACGCCAGGTCCCTCAGTAGATCCGGTCGGTTCTTAAGGGCGTCGGCAGCGTAGTCCTGCGCAGAGCGCTTGTCGTGGGCCTCCGGCGGTTCGGACGGAGCGTCGGCGCTGGCGGTCACATCGTCGGTAGTCTCGAGACCGATGGCGTTGCGCAGCGCGATCTCGGCCAGTCGGAGATCGTTGCGTGCGATGCCCAACTGGACGCGCGCGTTACCATAGTCGGCCTCCGCCTGCAGAATGTCAATGCGACGCACCGTTCCTTCCTCGGCGAACGCCTTCGTGGCCTCAAGCGTGGTCTTGGCGCGCTCGACCGTGGCCTCCTGGACGCGCAAGAGCTCCCGGCGGCGCACGACGTCGTAATAGGCGACCGTCACGTTGAGGATGACCGTCTGCCGCGTGTTCTGGAAACTCAGCTCCGCCGCACGGAGGTTGTTGCGAGCTGCCTGAACGCTCAACTCCCGCTTGCCAGTGTCGAAGATGAGCTGGCGAAGGGCAATGGAGGCCTCGGATCGGTCATCCGTCTGCGTCACGGTCTGGCCGCCGATGTGGTATGAGCTCCTGCTGCTCCTGTACTCGATGTTGGGGCTGAGCTGAGGGTAGTAGGAGGCGTTCGATTCGGTCAAGCGCGCGCGAGACGCAGTGAGCTGGCTCTTCGCAATGACAAGCTGAGGCTGGTGGTCCAGCGCGAGACGGATGGCTTCCTCGAGAGAGACGGCCCTGGGCTGCTTTGTTTGGGCGACGGCGGGCAGCAGCGCAAGGGCGCTCATGGCCCAGGCCGATCCCCATTGCAGTGTCAAGCGCCGCAAGCGCATGGTTGCAGGATTCTGCATTCTGTAGCAGTGTCCTCCCGTAGATTGGCGCCTTCGCTGGCGCCGGCACGCTCTAGTATACGCGCCAATGAGCCATCGGTTTCTGATGGCTCACTGTAAGAGACGGTCTGCCAGCTCGGTGGTAACCGGCAGACGCTCGAGAGCCCCGTTGACTCGGCGAATGCCGGCCGTCTATACTTAGTCATGCATAGCTTCAGCGTCCTCATCGCTGACGATGACGCTGTCATACGGATGGACCTCAGGGGGTTGTTGGAGGACCTCGGTCACACGGTGGTCGGTGAGGCTGACAATGGTGACGATGCCTGCCGACTTGCTCGTTCCCTCCGACCGTCTGTCGCTCTCCTCGACGTGCGGATGCCGCGTATGAATGGGCTGGAAGCCGCTGCCGCCATCAGCCGGGAACGGTTATGCCCCGTCGTCATGCTCACGGCCTACAGCGAAGCTCCCTTTATCGACGAAGCATCGCAGGCTGGCGTGCTGGCCTACCTTGTGAAGCCCGTGCGCAAGGAGGAGATCGGCCCGGCCCTTGAGATAGCTCAGGCGCGCTTCCGTGAGCTCGTTGCCATGGAACATGAGCGAACCGAACTCCACGAGCGCATAGAGACCGACGATGTCGTTCGTCGTGCGCGTGGGCTGCTGATGCGCCGCCATGCGATCTCGGAACGCGAAGCGGACCGCCGCATGCAGGCGCAGGCAGTGACAAGAGGCGTTCCTCTGAAGAAGATCGCGGAGGCGCTTCTGATCGCAGACACGATAGAGTCTCCTCTGCGGTAGCAGCCCGACCGGTTCGCGCTCCGGTCGTGCCGTTGCATCGGCCTCAACGGTTTCCATCCGTCACGGATTCCCGCCATTACACAGAAGCCTCGCCGGCGGGACCTCCGACCCAGTTTCTGGCCATCCGGCATCGTCGCCCGGCCCTCTCATGCACAGCATTCCGGCCAGCTCGCGGCATGGTTGCCGCCGGCTTCCCGGGCCAT
>JAAYVH010000213.1 GCA_012517255.1 Chthonomonadales bacterium | reverse complement strand
TCAATACGCCGTCGAACCACACTCGCGACCGGGCACATGGCACCAAAGGGGTAACGGTATCACTGCAACGGCGCGCGCTATGATCCGTCATACCTTACTCAACCCCGCTTTCTTACACACCCACCGCGGCCACGCCGCGTCTGAACTCGCGATGACGTGGGCGGATCGTCGTTCGCCATGGTGCGCGCGATGCGAGAGCCCGTAGGGGGCGAATCAACCGCCGAACGGCGCCGTCGAGACGAGGAACGCAGCAACGCGGGATTGGTTCGCCCATGTCCCGCACGATCCCGATGACAACCGGGATGCCCACAGACGTATCCATGACAAGGGTGTATCAGCCGGCTGTGACCTCGTGTCGTTTGTGTCCCACATCGGTGGTCCGGCTGACACGCCCCTACGACAGTCGTGCGGGTCGCGGCCCCATGGGAGCACGTTCAAACGTGCCCGGATTATTGTCGCCCGGCCCGTGGCTCAGTGACCGGCGCTACAGGCCGCCGATGCCGCTTTCGGGGGGTAGGTGCAGTCCGAGCGCCATATCCAGAACGGTGCGCGCGAACCCGGCGACGAACTCGCCCAGAATGAGCCCGATGAAGAAAGGCAGCGCGCGCCGATAGGCTCGCAGGCCGCCGTAGCGCAGCAGCAGCACCTTGATCAGCCAGCTCACGAAGATAGGTAGCCATAGCCGGAACAGCCCGAAGCTCCCTGCCACGAGGTACCCGGCCGGATGGAACGGCCACCACACAAAGCGGACGCGCATGGCGGCAAGGAACAGCGTGAACAGGCAACCGAACGCGTAGGCCCCCATGGTGCCGACATCGCTCTTCAACGGCGACTGGATCCAGCCGTCGAGCTTCTGCCACGGTTCGCTGCCGAACGCCCATATGGCCGGGCCGCGGAACTTCGCGCTCTCGAACCCGACCTGATACATGGTGTGCAGATAGGCCCAGAACGCCGCGATCGTGCCAAACAGACTGGCCAGCAGGATCGCCGTGGTCATCGAGGAGAGGCGCGTGCCCGTCCGGTGCCCGATCCGCACCGCATCCACCTGCGTCTGCATAGGGAACTGCCGGTGGGTCCGGCTCAGCCAGAAGAAGAGCGTCATGACGGTGAGGTCGTTGCGGGTCCATGCGCTCGTGCCCGATACGCGATGGAGCACCTGGTCGGCGCCGACCTGATACAGCTCGTACGTCGGCAAGCCGAGCTCGGCCCTGAGACGGGCGACGACGAGCACGATCACGAACAGGATGCCAAGGTAGAGGCCGGCGGTCTGCCAGCGCATGCCGGCAGCCATGGCGAACCAGACCATGGCAGCCGAGCCGGCCATCAAGCCCAGCACCGCCGTACGATAGGACATGGGCTCGTTGGCGTCCGTCTCGCTTGGCGATCGTCGCCACGTGCTCCTCCACGCGTATGCAAGGTGCCCCCGCGCCGTGTAAAGGATTGCGAGCGCAATGCCGAGGATCGCCCCGACCCCCTGCTGCTGTACGTAGGGGAACTTGCCCCACTCGGTGTAGCCCATCATGGCCGCGCCGATGAGCTCAACCCGACTGAACAGCATGAAGAACCAGCATGAGAAGCCGAGCTGGGTGGGGAGCAGGAACGTGAGACCATAGGCGAACGGGAACGACGAGATCGGCATGGGCCCTGCGGCGTTCCAGGGGTAGGCCTGAGCGGAGAAGTACTGCACGCCGATGGGCACGCCGGGCACCGACGGATACAGGTTGTGGACGAGGTTGATGGCCTGTCCGACCGCGCCGATGGCCGCGCCGCCCCAGAAGAGACGCGAGCCGAACAGCGAGCGGGGCTGCGAGAGCACCTGGATGGGGATCTCGGCGATGGGGTAGTTCAGGCGTTCATTGTCCCATTGACGCCGAAACAGCGCCACGAGGCACATCATGGTCCACACGACGGCCATGACGAACAGCGTCCACCATCCCAGCGGTTTGAGCCACGGCAGAATGTGGTCCGGCGTATAGAGCGTCGAGCTGCCGATGAAGAGGGGATCCACCACCGATCTGTCGCTTACGACGAGATGGGGAGCGATGTGAGGCAGTATGCGCGTTTCCCAGCCGCTCTCCGGCGTCGCGTGGCGGTATACGTAGGTGATGGTCGTGAACAGTATCTGCAGCTGATCATGTCCGGCAAGGTTGCTGCCCACAGCCACGATCACATACAGGGCGAGCATCTCCTGGGTCGTGAAGGGCCACCGAGGCCCGAGCCGCCGCAGAACGGTGTTCAGCCCCACGAGCGCCAGGAGCAGCGTGACTGCATTGAAGAAGATCGCCTGCGTCGTCGCGTTGTCCGAGTAGCGCACGTACTCGATCTCGGTGATCCACCATGCGTTGAGGGGCAGCAGCACGACGGCGAGCATGATCACGCGCGGAGTCAGCATGCCGCGACACGTGTGAGACGACGGGATCGGGGTGGGAGCATTCATGCGCGGGCCACCCCCGTATTCGACACCTCGGCACCGCATACCTTCCCTGCGTGAGCCGCTCCAGAACGTGCGGACGGGCCTCTCGCCGCCGCATCGCCCGAGCGCGTCTGACATCTCCCGTCAGGTATACATGGCCATGAGCACACGATCGGGGCGGGAGGTGCGCATGCGCGTGATACTGTCCATGGCAGCAATGGCGCTGATGGGGTCGGCCTGCTTGGGAGCGGAGGCTCGGCCCCGGTTCGACTTCGGGCCTGCAGGCGACATCAGGGTGATCGCCGACGGGAGCGCGATCTACTTCACGGGCTTCGGCCTGCGCGTGATTAAGCCGGGGTGGTCGGGCACGCTGGCCGATCAGGCTGCCGCCGATCCGCAAGGCATCAGCAAGCACGCCGAGAGGGGCGCCGTCACCTACACGATGACGCTCAAAGGCGACGGCGTGTCGTTTCGCTTGCGCCAGACGGTGGCTCGGACACCCACGAGCGTCCGGATCGGCTACATGCTCACGCCCGACCGCGACGTGCCGGTGGAAACGGTGATGCTGCAGGGCGCCATGCCCGTGGCTCCCCATGCCGGTCGGACCCGGTATGTGGTCGCCTCGGCGGCGATCAACAGCGCTCGATGCCCGGCGACGCTGCCCGAGAACCGCATCCTCTATGGCGGTCCCGCCGATTGGATGGCCTTCTCGGCTCCGGGCGTTGAGGCGTTGGTGATCGAGCCCGAGGGACTCTCGCTTCAGTTTCAGGATGACCGGGCGTTCAACAGGCAGGAGTTCGCATTGCTGGCAACGGCCGGCGGCGGAAACCTGACGGCGAATCGGCCCGTGCGGTTCGGCATGACCCTGCGGTTCATTACGCGCGAAGCCCTTGATGCGAGAGAGCGCGATGCAAGGAGGAACGATGTGAGCGGCATAGCCACTGGCGATTCCCGCAAGCTGAGCATATCCGCAGTGACCTGCGACCGAACGCGCGTGCGCGCCTGTGAGACGGTTGAAGCGAGCGTTGCCCTGGCGGCAACCTATGCGAACCCCTTCGATCCGAACGAGATCAGCGTTGATGCCGAGGTCATTACGCCGACAGGCCGGAAGCTGCGGGCGCCCGGGTTCTTCGGCGTTGCCATGCGCGTCGAACGGACCGAATCATCGGAGCGGCTGCGCGTTGCCGGCAAGCCCGGCTTCAGGGTGCGCTACACCCCCAGGGAGGTCGGCGAGCACCGCATGGTGATCGTGGTCACGGACCGCACGGGAACCGTCCGTTCGCGCGCCGTCACGCTCACGGTAACCCGGGGCTCATCGCCGGGCTTCGTCGGCGTGTCGCGCAAGACGCCTGCCTATTTCGCGTTCGACAGCGGCAAGCCGTTCATCGCCATCGGCGAGAACGTCTGCTGGGCCTCGGGTCCCTCCCCGCTCTCCATGTACGAAGCTTGGTTCGCCGGGCTGGGCAAGGCAGGCGGCAACTGGGCGCGTCTGTGGCTTGCCTACAACGAGAAGGGCATGGAGTGGAGCGCATTGCCGACGCCGCGGCCCGGCACAGGCACCTATGCCGGACTGGGCCGCTACGCCCTCGACAACGCATGGCGACTGGATGAGATCGTCCGTATGGCCGAGAAGAACGGCATCTACCTCATGCTCTGCATCGGCACCTATGGCGAGTTCACCGAGGGCGGGTTCTTCAACGAGGGCATGTGGGTCAGCAACCCCTACAACAAGGCGAACGGCGGCCCATGCGCTACGCCTGCCGAGTTCTGGACCGATCCTACCGCGCGCAAGCTGTACAAACAGCGCTTGCGCTACCTCATCGCGCGGTACGGGCACTCCCCGAACGTGTTCGCATGGGAGTTCTGGAACGAGGTTCCGCCCACGCCGGAGCAGGCCAGATGGGTGGCCGAGATGGCCGCCTATGTCAAACAGCATGATCCGCACGGCCATCTCGTCAGCACGACCTACGGCAACGAGGACGTCTGGAAGTGCCCCGACATTGACTTCACGATGACCCACATGTACGGCCAGGCGGGCAACACGCCCGTCTTCACCGACCAGATTGTCGCCCATACGCGGGACCATCGGCGCTACGGCAAGCCCTATCTGCTCGCCGAGTTTGGCGTAGACTGGCAGGCGCCCGACAGCAAGTGGGACCCGAGAGGTACCGGCGCCAACATGCATAACGGCGCATGGGCGGGCCTGTTGGCAGGCGGCGCGGGCACAGCGATGGTCTGGTGGTGGGACAGCTACGTGCATCCCAACAATCTCTACAGGGTCTTCACGCCCGTTCGGAGGTTCGCTGACGCCGTGGACTGGCAGGCCGAGCCTCTGAGCCCCGTCGCGAACATCGTGGTCCAGACCGCTCCCGGCGCTCCCGAGACGTTCAAGGACCTTGTGGTCTCTGGAAGCATCGAGTGGGGCATGCCTGCTTCCGATCGCTACACCATCCTGCATGACGGCCGGGTTCTGGGCGGACCCATCGCCATGGCCATAGGCAGCCCCGGACGCTCGAATCCGCTCGAGTTGCCCACGAAGCTCACCTATGTGGTTGATCTCGAGCGTCCTACCACCGTGGCGCTGCGGCTGGGTCAGGTCTGCACGCGCGCCACCATGGTTATCGCAGTGAACGGCGAAACCAGGTTGGCGCGGGAGCTGACCGCCGGCGAGCCCGGGGCCGGACCGTGGAAGTCCTCGCGCAAACTGGAGCAGTACAACGTATGGGTGAGCCAGTACGACGAGGACATCCCCCTCGAGCTGCCGGCCGGCAAGCATGAGATAGAGGTGCGCAACACCGGCGGCGACTGGTTCCAGATCGCCTCCATCACGCTTCCGGGTTACCAGAGCAGCCGCTATCCTGATGTGACGGCGCTGGCGCTGTCGGGCGAGAAAACGCTGCTGATGTGGATCCACAACCGGGAGAGCTCGTGGCGCACGGACTACGACGGCAAGACGCCGACGACTCTGGAGGGCCTCCGCGTCACGGTACCCGTCCGCCGAGCAGGCCGCTGGGACGTGGAATGGTGGAATACGCGCTCCGGCCAGGTCATCCGCCGGGAGGTTGTCGAGACGCGGGAGGGCTCGCTTCTTCTTCTTCCGCCGCCGCTTGAAAGAGATTACGCCGTCAGGGCGCGTCTTGCCGAGTAGTCGCCTCGAGGTGATGCCGCCGGAATGGCGGCATCACGGCTCCGGACTCCCATCGCTGCAGGGCTGTTCGTACATCGGCTCCGTGCGAGTGCGCATGCGCAGGATGTGCACGCTGACGCCGAGGGCTATGGCGATGAGCAGGACCCGGACCCAGAGCAGCGGCACGAGGTAGGCTGACACGCCGATGGCGAGCCAGAGCGACAGGAGGGTCATGGCCTTGTGGCGGACCGACATGCCCTCCCGATCGCGATAGGCTGCGATGATCTGCCCGAACACGGGATGTCCCATCAGCCAGTCGTGGAAGCGGGGCGAGCTTCGTGCGAAGCACCACGCCGCCAGGAGGAAGAACGGCGTGGCGGGCATAAGCGGCAGCACCGCACCGGCGACGCCCAGCCCGACGGCTGTCCAGCCGAACCCGATCAACAGCGCTCTGTGCGGCGCCTTCATGCCTCTCTCCACACCACCTCTCTCGTGTCGCATCGCGACCGCGCGCAGCGATACGCTGCGGCTACACGGCCTGTTGGCACCTCTTGATACGCGCCGCCCGCCCGGAACTGCGTCGTCTGGTCGCTCGCTTCACGGAATCGCCATGACAGGCTCGCCGACAAGCCGCACCGGCCCGATGAGCCCCGACGGCTGCAGCGGGCCCTGCTTGCTCCAGAGACGCCACGACGTGAACGTATACCGTCCGGTCGGCGACGGGCCCGGCTTGTCGAGCCAGTCCGGCCACTCCACGAGCGTGCCGTTGGCATGCCGCTTGCTGTCCTCGGGAAGGTACTCGTCGCCGATCATGCGATTGATCCACAGGTTCGTAACGGCGATCTCCAGCGTGTTCTTGCCGGCCTTGACCGCACGCGTGACATCCACCCGATAGGGCGCTCGCCACAGGAGGCCGAGGTCCTTGCCGTTGAGCTTGACGTGCGCCATCACCTGAACGTCGCCCAGATCGAGATAGACGCGCGTTCCAGCAGGCGCAGCCGTCCATGGGAACCGGGTCGTGTAGGTCGCAGTGCCGGAGAAGTGGCGCACGCCCTCGTCGGGGTGCTCATGAAGCGAGACGAGGCAGTCCAGCATGATCCTATCAGGCGCTCCCCAGCCCTTCGGGAACGCCACCTCCCACGACGCAGTGATCGGCTCCGGTCGGGGTATGGCCCCGACGCGGAACCGAAGCGACTTGCCGGATCGGAGCGTGGCGGTATAGGTTCCCTGGCGCGATCCGACGGCCTGCCATCGTCCGTCGACGCTGCGAACGATGCGCACGGGGATGGTTGCATCGGACGGCAGGGCGAAGTTGATCACTTCGGGATCGGTGGCAGACGCGCTGAACTTCTGCCCGCCGGATTCGTATTCGACGCGCAGCGTCTTGACCACCATCAATGCCGGATCGCCCTCCGACGCCAGCTCGGCAACCGTGAACGACGGGCCGACCCGGTCCACCATGCGCTGCACCTGATCGGTGACGTCCTTGGTGCGACGATCATCTCCGGCGGGTCCCCACAGGGCCTTGAGGATCTTCAACTGAACGGCCGCTTTGGGAACCGGCCAGAGAACCTTCGATCCCTGACTCAGCCTGACCACAGGATCGAAGCCCTTCGAGCTCTTGCGGAACACGACGAACACCGACTCGCCGCCTTCGAGCGGGAGCATCAGCCGCGTCATGCCGCCCGCTTCCACGAAAGCCACAGCGTTCTGCGTCGCGCCCGACACGGCATCCCACAGCTCCGGCACGCGCCCGGTCACGCGGAACCGGCAATCGGCGTTCACCCTGTGGCTCATGCCGTTGGCCACGAAGTACACCTCGGCATTGCCGATGCGCCGATGGGTCCAGTTCAGGGGCCGATCGGACACAAAGTCGGGCAGGATGCCGCGCTCTCGCAGTATGGCATCGGTCGCTTTGCCCGACAGGACCTTGCCGCTCGACCACAGCGCATCGGCGATTCGGGCCACCTCGGCGTCGCATCCGGGGTAACCGGCGAGACTGGGCGATCGCTTCGGCTTCGCGCCAATGACGATGGCGCCGGCATCGGCAAGTTGCTTGACCTTGCGCAGAACCGTCGGAGTCATCGCCTCGTTGCCGGGCAGGACCAGCGCGCGATAGGACATTCCGTCGGGCAGCACCAGTCTGCCGTTCCGCACGTCAACACGCGTCAGCAGCGCCTCGGCAGGGCATCCGTCGGCCTTGTAGCCCTTGCGGTTGAGATCGGGAGGAGGGTTGTAGGTTCGGGCAGCGCCTTCGGGCGCAAGACAGAGTACGTCGGCGACGGGCAGGCCCTGCTGCAGCAAGTACTGGCAGCGAGCCAGATAGCGATGCCAGGGGCCCGACTGCTCCCACCACGTCTGGGTCCGTTCGTAGTGGAGACCCCAAGGGCCCATGCTCATGCCCGGCCGTCGGTCGCGCCATGGCTGAAGAGCGTACCGATGGAACACGAAGCGGTTAATGCCGAGTGCGAATGCCCAGTCTCCCATCGCTTTGATGTAGCCCGGATGCGCGAGCCATCGCTCGCCGTCATGGGCCGTGAACGCCTCAGCGCCGACGATCCGCTTGCCGTAGACATGGGCGGCGCCGGCCATTTCGATGAGCGTGTTGCCGGCCCCGAAGGGCGACCATGACCAGAACTCTCCCATGGGCTCGTCACAGCGGCCCGCGTAGGCCAGATTGTCCACGGTCGTGTCGCCGTAGGCCTCGATGGTGAGGCGCATGCCGTTCCGATGGGCCAGTTCGCGCATGTGCCCCGCGTAGTTGCTCAGCAGCAGATCGGAAACCGTCTGGCGGACGTCATAGAGGAACCGATCGGCGACATCGGAGCCGTCCACGACGTAGCCGGCATACACGGGGAGATAGGGCAACGGGTCGTACCCCCGTAGCCGCATGAACTCCTCGCGAAACCGGGGCGTCCAGTTCTGCGAGCCCGTCTCCCAACTGTCGATGTGAGTCGCCACGAATGTCTTGCCGACGAGCGGACCGTTGTCGGCCACCAGCTTTCCCACGAAGCCGTCCCAGTACGCGTCGAGAGCTTCCTTGCTGAGCTTGTCGACCTCGGGGCCGCGGCCCGACTCGGGCGACGGCGCGTTCATGGCGCCTGTTGGGGTGTGACCCATGCGAAGGATGGTCCATCGGCCCTCGGGAACGGTCCACGTGAGCGTGCCGTCCGGCTGCATGCTACCGGTCAGATCCACGATCTTTCCCCTGGGCACGACAGAGTCTGCGGGCGCCTCGGGCGACTTCGCGTCGGGCATGATGTCGCCGCGCACATGGGCCGAGCGGGGCGCGATATCCGGGATGCGGAACGGGCCAGGAGCAGGGAAGGCGAACACCGCAATGTCGCGGTAGTGGTCCCATACGGCCGGGGGCTGCGGCAGCTTCTCGGAGAACTGCCTGGGGCCTTCGACCTCGGCAGTGGCCCAGACGACCCTCTGCATGGCGTGCTCGGGCTTCACCCACGGGCCGCCGGAACCGCACCATCCCGCGTCGTTGTTCATGTTCACTTCGAGGCCCAGTCGGGCGGCTTCGCTCACGACATGGCGGAACAGCTCGCGCCACTTCTCGGATGCAAACGGGACAGGACCCAACGGCGCCCCCTGGTCCACCTCCATGATCAGCACGCCCCCGATGCCGACGCGCTTCATGGCCTCAAGATCGAGCGTGATCCCCTCACGGGTGATATTGCCGTTGAGCCAGAACCAGTAGACCCACGGCTTCGCCGACGCCGGCGGGTTGGCGAAGCCTCGCGCGAGAGGATCCTGCGCCGGGCTCTGTGCGCCCGATGCGCCGAACATCACCATCATCGCGGCGGTCAGAGCCGCCAGGAAGGCCAGTCGCATTCTCATTTCCGTTCCTCCGCTGCAGGATTCACGATGGCCTCGGGCGTATCCTGCAACGGATGCAGGCTCCACCGAGCCCGCACGGTCGGGGCGGGTACATCGGAGTCTGCGGCGTTTCAAGGGAGGTACGTGGCGGTGATGTGTGCATGGTTGCTCGCGTTGGCGGCGGTTCCGGAGCAGGTCGGCCTGCCCGCCGTCGAAGTGGTCGGCCCATGGAAGGTGCGCGTGGCGGCGGGCACGGTGAAAGTGCGAGACAGGGCGCTGTCTCTTAAGGGACCCGTTGAGCTGGCCATCGAGCCGGCGACGATCGTGCAGGTGAGCGATGAGAAACACGAGAACCTGCCGATCTACAACGCGCAGGCTGCGCCATGGGCGCGCGGCGCGAGACTGTCGGGCGTGATCACCTCGGAGACGACATCTCCCGACAGCCTCGTGCCCGACAGCGTCGTGTTGAAAGCCGCACCCGGGGAGTCGCCGGCGCTGGTTCGCGGTCGCGACTATGACATCGAGCTGCAGTGGGGCACGTTCGGGCGCCTGGCAGGAGGGCTGCCTGAGGGCACGACGGTCTATGTGGACTACGCCTTCGGCATGCATCGGATCGACAGCATCGTCGTCGATCGCGATGGGCGGGTGAAGGTGCTGACCGGCGAGCCCCATGTTGCCACGCCAAAGCCACCCCGCGTTGGGGCCTTCGAGACTGCCATCGCCAACGTCTGGATACCGGCGCGCCTCGAGAAGCTGGGCCCCGACAACCTCTTCCCCATCACGGAGCCCGTCTACGTTCCGCCCAAGCGCGCCATTGCCCCTGCAGTCGGGCTGCTGCCGAAGACGTGGGACAAGCTCACCTCAGGCAAACCCCTGCACATTCTGGCCTGGGGCGACAGCGTCACCGCCGGAGGCGAAGCAAGCAGCGTCGAAAAGCGCTGGCAGAACCGCTTCGTGGCCATGCTCAAGCAGCGGTTCCCTAAGGCGAACATCAAGCTCACGACGGCGGGCTGGGGAGGCCGCAACAGCGACAGCTTCCTTAACGAGCCGCCGGAGTCCGAGTGGAACTTCGAGAAGGCCGTCATCGCCCGGAAGCCCGACCTGATCGTCATGGAGTTCGTCAACGACGCCGGTCTCACGCCGGAGATGGTGGAGCAGAAGTACAGCTACCTGCTCGGGCGCTTCCGGGCCATCGGCGCCGAGTGGGCGATCCTGACGCCGCATCTGGTCTGGCCGCCCTGGATGGGCAAGCAGACGAGCAAAATCGAACAAGACCCTCGGCCCTATGTCGCAGGGGTGCGGGCCTTCGCCGCAAAGCACAGGGTTGCGCTGGCAGACGCCTCGCTGCGCTACTGCCACCTCGTGAAGGAAGGCATCCCGTACATCACGCTCATGGTCAACTCGCTCAACCACCCCGATGACCGGGGGCACGAGATGTTCGCCCTGTCGTTGATGGAGCTCTTTACGACATCGAAGGAGGACCCGCGATGAGGACCTACCGGATCGGCATCGTCGGCGCCGGCTTCATGGGCCGCACGCACGCCTGGTGCTGGCGCAGCCTTCCGTTCTTCTACAGTCCCCTCGACTTTCGATGCGAGCTCCACGGCGTATGCACCTCGCGACCCGAGACGGCGCAGAGGGCTGCCGACACGCTGGGCTTTGCGCGCACGTACACGTCGGTCGAGGAGATGGCGCAGGATGGCGACATAGACATCGTGGACATCGCTTCGCCCAACAGCGCCCAT
>JAAYVH010000212.1 GCA_012517255.1 Chthonomonadales bacterium | reverse complement strand
TTCGGCCCTCGTAGGGGCCTCCGAGGGTGCTCCCGACGTTCTTGCCGAGCCATCCGCCCATAACGCGGTCGGCATACTCCGAAGGTGTCAGGCGAAGCTCATGCATCGTGACCTCCTATGGCGTCTGCGGACGCCGCGCAATCCCGGCAGCCTCTGGACGCGATGGACCGGCAGGGCACAGAGAGGGGACCTACTCCTCGGCAGGCTCGGCAAGGTTGGCCGGGAACCGCTCCGACTGTCGGATGCGCTGTTCCAGTTCGTCGAGCAGTTTGGCGTCCTGCTCCAGCAGCGCCCGCACGTTCTCGCGGCCCTGGCCGAGCCGCACGTCACCATAGCTGAAGTGCGATCCGCTCTTGCTGACGATGCCCATCTCGATGGCCATGTCCAGCACGCCGCCTGCCCGGGATATGCCCTTGCCGAACAGGATATCGAACTCGGCTACGCGGAAGGGGGGAGCCACCTTATTCTTGACCACCTTCACGCGCGTTCGGGCCCCCACGGCATCGGTGCCGATCTTGACGGTTTCGATGCGCCGCACGTCGAGCCTCACGCTGGCCCAGAACTTGAGCGCGCGTCCGCCCGGCGTCGTCTCGGGGTTGCCGAACATGACGCCGATCTTCTCACGGATCTGGTTGATGAAGATGGCGCAGCAGTTGGCCCTGCTGAGGTTGCCGGCGACTTTGCGCAACGCCTGCGACATGAGGCGGGCCTGAAGGCCGACGTGGGAGTCGCCCATCTCGCCTTCGATCTCCGCCTTGGGCACCAGCGCGGCAACGGAGTCGAGCACCACCACGTCAATCGCGCTGGATCGGATGAGATAGTCCATGATCTCCAGCGCCTCTTCGCCCGTGCTCGGCTGCGATACGAAGAGATCGTTGATGTTGACGCCCAGGTTGCCTGCGTAGTCGGGGTCGAGCGCGTGCTCGGCATCCACAAAGGCGCAGGTTCCGCCCATCTTCTGGGCTTGCGCGACGATCGAGAGGGCGATGGTGGTCTTGCCCGACGATTCGGTGCCGAATATCTCGACGATGCGGCCTCGGGGCACTCCGCCGACGCCCAGAGCCAGATCCAGCGCGATGCTCCCCGTCGGAATGGCGTCAACGGCCATCTTGGTGGTCTCGCCGAGCCGCATGATCGCGCCCTTGCCGAACTGCTTCTCGATGCTGCTCAGCGCCATGTCGAGCGCCTTTTGCTTATCCATGGTGTGTCCTTCCGAATGGGCTGTGTGTTGGCGCTTCGAGGTTCATGGGCCCTCGAAGCGGAATCGCTCGACCTCGGTGTACTCCGCCCCTGATGGCCTGAGGATACTCTGCATCAGGACCATGTAGTCCACCTCGATGGAGCCGATCTCGCCGACGGTTACTCGCGGCAACCTGGCGCTAACGGCAACCTCGGCATCGTAGCTCTTCACCCTGGCCAGCGTCAGGTGAGCCTTCGGCGGCTTTGGTTCGCGCCGAAAACGCTCACGCGCTAGGGCGCTGTCGAGGTCACGCGCCAGCCCGACCAGCTCCTCCTGTCCCTGCGTGGCGCCGATCCATATCACGTTGGGTCGCTCGACGTTCGGGAACGCCCCGACGCCGCCGAGCGTGAGCGTGAACGGACGCTGCGCGCGCGCAATCGTTTGGGCCACCTCGACGGCCGTGTACGCGCGCTGAACGGGCTGTTCTCCAAGGAACTTCAGCGTGTAGTGAAACTGCTCGGGCTTCGTCCAGCGGATGCCGGGATCGTGCATCTCGGCCCGGAGCTGATCCTGGACGGCGGTGAGCTTCTCGATCAGCTCACTCGGAACCGTTATCGCGAAGAAGAGACGCATAGTCGGTGCTCCTTGTTTCGCCCGGGCGCCCACAATCTCCTGCAACGCATGCGGCGAGTTTTGCAGTTTCGCCCGGCGGGCCTGCAGTCGGCATTCCCGCAAACGCGGGAATCCGCCGACGGCCCATGGGTCCCCGCCAACGACATGCGGAGATGACGAATGAGGAACGCATGCGGAGACGAATGAGGGGGCGCGAAGCGTGCATGGGGTTGGTGCTGAGCGTGCCACCCCGGCCCTCCGGGCCGGGCTGAACACTGGCGGCCCTTCAGGCCGCGCCTCAGCGTCACCACGAGTCTCCTCGCAGCCTGCCTCGGGATCGCGTCGCTGCGCTCGCGATGAACTGGGCGGACCGTCGTTCCGCCATAGGCGGCGCGATCCGAAGGCCCGTAGGGGCGCATCAACCGCCGAGCGGAACCACCGTGAAGATCAACGCGGCCGCGCGCGGTTGGTTCACCCATGCAGTGCATGCCGCCGTCATACGTCGGACAGGGGCGTACCAGCCAGTTGCGGCCTCGCATCATGCGATCGCGACACCGACCGTCTGGCTGATACGCCCCTACGACAATCGCGCGGGCGCGGCGCTGACGGGGCACGTCCAAACGCGCCCCGACCCATTGCCGCGGGTGCAACCGGGCTCCGGCAGCCCGCCTTGATTTCGACACGGCGCTTCGCGCCGGCTCAATCACCGGCGGGCGATGTTCATCCCTATGGCGGTCGTTCGCCCAGGACAACCGGCGACGCCGTCATATGACGGACAAGGGCGTACCAGCTGGCTGCAACCTCGGATCGTGCGTTCGCGACCCTTGTCGTCCGGCTGATACGTCCCTGCGACATGCGCGAGAGACGCTGCTTCGTCGCCGACTGCCGTCACGGGCGGGTGCGCAAGGACGCAGGGACGATGTCGGGTACATTGCCCCGAGGACCAACGGTGCCATCCATCCATCCTGCGCTGGCGGCTTTCCATGATCCAGTTCAACGCTGGTTCACGCAGGCGCTCGGGATCCCGACGCGCGCACAGGAGCTCGCCTGGCCTGCCATTCAGTCGGGCGGTCATACGCTTCTCGTCGCCCCTACGGGCTCGGGCAAGACCCTGTCGGCGTTCCTATCGGCCATCGATCATGTCATGTTCGAGCCGACGCCGCCGCAGGAGCGCCGCTGCCGCGTGCTCTATGTGTCGCCGCTCAAAGCGCTGGCCGTGGATATCGAGCGCAACCTGCGCGTGCCCATCGCCGGCATCGCGGATATCTGCATCCGCGAGCGTCTGCCCTTCCACATGCCTGCGCTGGCCGTCCGCACGGGAGACACGCCGTCGAAAGAGCGGGCGCAGTTTGCGCGGAAGCCCGCGGACTTCCTGATCACGACGCCCGAGTCTCTCTACCTGATCCTAACCAGCAACGCGCGAGAGACGCTACGCTCGGTGCAATGGGTGATCGTGGACGAGATCCATGCGCTGGCCCCGACGAAGCGCGGCAGTCATCTCGCCCTGTCGCTGGAGCGGCTCGAGGAACTGCTGACATCCGGTCGCGGCATGCAACGCATCGGTCTCTCGGCAACGGTACGGCCTCTCGATGAGGTCGCTCGGCTCCTCGGAGGGTATGGCGAAGACGGCGTGCCGCGCCCCGTGATCATCGCCGATGCAGGTTCACGGAAGGCGCTCGACCTGCGCGTCGAGCTCGCCGTTGCCGATGTACGCGCGGCTCAGGCACGGGCGAGGCCCGTGGTCGAGCGTGTCGGGGCCGCGCAGATCGGCACGCCTCGAGACGGGGATCCGGCGGCTGGCGACGACGAGGCGCCGCCGGAACGGGGCCTGTGGCCGGCGGTCCATCCCATGCTCCTGGACCTCATCCACGCGCATCGCTCAACGCTCATCTTCGTCAACAACCGTCGCCTTGCGGAGCGGATGGCCGCTGCTCTGAATGAGCTGGCCGGGCGCGAGATCGTGCAGGCCCATCATGGCTCCATCGCCCGCGAACAACGACTTCAGATCGAGGAGGCCCTCAAGGAAGGCCGCCTGCCGGCGCTGATTGCGACATCATCTCTGGAGCTCGGCATCGACATGGGCGCGATCGATCTCGTGGTCCAGATCGAGTCGCCGCCGAGCGTGGCATCCGCCATGCAGCGCATCGGTCGCGCCGGCCACCAGGTCGGCGCACCCAGCAAGGGCATCATTGTGCCCAAACACCGGGGCGACCTGCTCGCCTGCGCCGCCGTCACCGAGCGCATGCACGAAGGCGCGGTCGAGACCATCCGATACCCTCGTAACCCTCTCGATGTACTGGCCCAGCAGATCGTGGCTGCGGTGGCCATGGACGCATGGACCGTCGCCGACATCGAACGAATGGTGCGTCGAGCGGCGCCCTACGCAGAACTCGCACCCGAGCTGCTTCGGGACGTGCTGGACATGCTCTCGGGGCGCTACCCGTCCCACGACTTCACCGACCTGCGACCGCGTATCACATGGGATCGCGCGTCCGACGTCCTCACGCCCCGTGAAGGAGCGCGCCGAGTGGCTGTCGGCAGCGGCGGCACGATCCCCGATCGCGGCCTCTACGGGGTCTTTCTGGCCGACGCACCGAAGGGCCAGGGGCGGGTCGGCGAGCTCGAGGAGATCATGGTGTTCGAGAGTCGCGTGGGCGACGTGTTCCTCCTCGGCGCGAGCAGTTGGCGGATCCTCGACATCACGCATGATCGCGTTGTGGTCGCTCCGGCGCCCGGCGTGCCCGGTCGGATGCCGTTCTGGCACGGCGAGAACGTGGGCCGTTCGCTGGAGCTCGGCAGGGCCATCGGAGCGCTGACCCGCCAGGTACGTGAGATGCCCGAGGCCGACGCCATCCGCATGCTGGAGGAGCGGCATGATCTGACCCGCGCAGCCGCCATAGACCTTCTGGAGTACCTCGACCGGCAGTACCGGGCAGCGGGAGCCGTGCCCGATGACCGCACGATTGTGGTGGAGCGCCACCGAGACGAGATGGGCGAATGGCGTGTGTGCATCCTGACGCCGTTCGGGACACGGATCCATGCGCCCTGGGCCATGGCTATCGGCGCCGCCATCCGCGACCGTGTCGGCATCGAGCCCGATCTGCTCTGGAGCGACAACGGCATTGTGCTGCGGTACCCCGATGCCGATGAGCCCCCGCCCACAGAGTGGCTCCTGCCAGACGCCGACACGGTTCAGGAACGGGTTGTGCGCCAGCTCGCGTTTGGCGGCGGAGCCGCCCGGCATGTGACGCAGGGAGCGCCCGTAACTGCCGTGTTCGCGTCGCGCTTCCGCGAGGCAGCCTCGCGCGCCCTTCTGCTGCCCCAGCGTAAGCCGGGCAAGCGATCGCCGCTCTGGCAGACCCGCAAGCGGGCTGCCGACCTGCTGCATGTGGTGTCGCGCTACCGCGACTTCCCGATCGTGCTGGAGACCTACCGCGAGTGTCTGCAGGACGTGTTCGACATGCCCGGCCTGACGGAGCTCATGGAACAGGTGGCGAACGGCACGGTGCGGGTGGTGGAGACGGACTCGGTGACACCGTCGCCTTTCGCCGCATCGCTGCTTTTCAGCTACATCGGCAACTTCATGTATGAGGGCGATGCGCCCCTTGCCGAGCGCCGCGCGCAGGCGCTCAGCATTGATCCCGTCCGGCTGCGACAGTTGCTCGGCGAAGCGGAACTGCGGGAGCTGCTCGATGCCGACGTGCTGATCGAGGTGGAACGGGAGCTGCAATGGCTCAGCGAGGAGAGGCGCGCGCGGAGCGCCGACGCCCTTCATGACATGCTGCTGCGGCTGGGCGACCTCGATGATGCAGAGCTGAGGGAGCGCGTCGATCCTCCGGATGCTCCGGACCGATGGCTGGTGAGTCTGAGCGAAGCGCACCGCGCTGTTGCCATCGCCATTGCCGGGCAGCGGCGCTGGATCGCTGCCGAAGATGCGGGCCTCTACCGCGACGCCATCGGTGCGGTCCCGCCCGAAGGCGTTCCCGCGCCGTTCCTCGCGCCAGTGGACGATGCATTGCGGCAACTGGCCGCCCGATTCGCTCGGCGTCACGGTCCGTTCCGGCTGGCTGACTTCGCGGCGCGCTACGGACTCGGCACGTCGGCCGCCCGGATGGCATGCGAGGGTCTTGCCGCCGAGGATCAGCTCATCGAAGGCGAGTTTACGCCGGGGCGAGCCGGGCTCGAATGGTGCGACGCCGGCGTGCTCCGTATGCTCCGGTCGCGCACGCTGGCTCGCTTGCGGCACGAAGTCGAGCCGGTCACGCAGGATGCTCTGGTCCGGTTCAGTCTCGACTGGCACGGCGTCGCGCCGGTCGTTACAGATCAACCGGGCGGTGCGAGCCTTTCGCGTCGTCTCGAGCGGAACGATGGGATTCCGACGGAATCGCGTCTGCGCGAAGTCATCCGCAAGCTCCAGGGATACGCGATTCCTGCATCAGCGCTCGAAAGAGACGTCTTGCGCGCCCGCTTGCCGGACTACGATTCCCGTGATCTGGACCTGCTGCTCGCCTCGGGGGAGGTCATCTGGAGCGGGACGGGGCGCATCGGCGACCATGATGGGCGCATACGCCTGTTCACGGCAGCGGATGCGCCTGCAGCAGGCGGCGGTCCCATGCACGGTGTGCCGGACGTATCTCCGGACGCGCCTGCGGTGTCCGAACGGGCCATGCAGGTTCTGCAGCAGCTCCGTGCTTCAGGCGCCTGCTTCTTCCCGGCGCTGGTTCAGCGCGTGGGAGGCTTCCCTCCTGATGTGCTCGAAGGGCTGTGGGAGCTCGTCTGGGCCGGGCTTGTGACCAATGACACGCTTCAGCCTGTTCGGCACTTCGTGGATCCGGGCTCGTCGCGACGGATCGAGGAGTATGCCCGGCGTCGGGCAGGACGATTCAGGCCGCTACCCCATGGGCCGACCATAGGCGGCAGGCCCATTCCCCCTACGGCAGCCGGGCGATGGTCGGCTCTGCCAGGCTTCGATGGACGACAGGCTTCTACCGATTGGGCAGCCTTCTGGACGGAGCAGCTACTCGAGCGTCACGGAGTGCTGACGCGCGAGGCTGTGACAGCCGAGGGTCTCGAAGGAGGTTTCTCGCCCATCTACGGCGTGCTGAAGGCGCTCGAAGATGCAGGCCGCATTCGCAGAGGGTACTTCGTCGAAGGCCTCGGCGCGACGCAGTTCGCGCTTCCCGAGGCCGTGGAGCGGCTCCGAGCCTTCCGCAGCGGCGAGGCAGAGAGATCGGACGGATCCGACGCGTCCGCCATGCCCGGCTCGGTCCTCCTCGCGGCCTGTGACCCGGCGAACCTGTTCGGTGCGGCGCTGCCGTGGCCGGAGCATGCCAACGTGCGCAGACCCTCGCGCAGCGTGGGCGCCTACGTGATCATCGCCAGCGGACGCCTCGTCGGCTGGGTCAGCCGCATCGAGGAACGTCTGCTGCTATTCACAGCGACGCCGGAGCTCGTCGCTCTTGTCGGCCACACCCTTATGTCGGCGGTGCGCGAAGGTCGGTTGAGTCCCCTCACGATCAGGCAGATCAACGACGTGACGCCGACGGAATCGCCGTTCACGCGATCGCTGGAAGCCTGCGGCTTCATCGGAAGCAGCAAAGGCCTCGTGGCGCGGGGATAGCAGAGCTGTCCTACTCCGGCTGCCAGAGAGCGCAGACAGCTCCTGCAGGATCTCGGATGACGGCGAACCGAGCGTCGCCCATCATTCGCGGACCCGCTATCACGTCGCCGCCGCTTGACTTGCACGCCTCGAGCGCGGCATCCATATCCGCCACCTGGAAGTAGAGCAGCCACTGCGGCGGCAGATCGGCATTGACGCCCCGCGCATGACAGATGCCCGTCACGGGCGAGCCATCCGGGGCTATCATGTGATAGTCCTCGTAGCCGCCCATATCCTCCGGGCGGTGCGTCCAGCCGACCACGGCCTCATAGAATGAACGGATCCGGTCCGCGTCGGGTACCGTCAGGTCCTGCCAAACCAGCTTCCCGTCTTCAGGTCGCATAGAGCTCTCCGATCAGTGCTACCGTTTTGGGCCATGACACGCTGTACGTTAGCGGCGCTGCGCAGGTGTCCCGTCAGTGCTCGACGTCATCACACTACCGCGTCCAGCGGTTCAGTTCCTGAACCAGTTCGTGCACCGTGGTGCACGGGTTGTCCTTCGCGGGATCGTGCTTTCCGAAAACCGTATTCCGTCTGGTTACGCCGCTGGCGAGACACTCAGCGCATCCTCAACATTTGGCACTATGGGCACTGCGCCGTAGCGTCCCAAGAGGTACTGCCGCTCGAACACGTCCTCTTTGCGCGTCTTGAACTCCGCGAGCGAGTAGAGGCGGCTTCTCTCAAGACTGTCCTTCTCGACGAACCACACCTGGTCGCGCCGCAGCGTATCGCGCGCCAGCAGATGCACGCCGTGGGTGGCAACGATAAGCTGGGCGCCGTGGGGATTCGTTTCGGCGGAGTTGAACATCCTGACGATCCGGGCGGTCAGCCGCGGGTGCAGACGGCCGTCGAACTCGTCAACAGCCAGCGTCCGGCCGTGTTCGAGAGCCTCGACGATCAACGGCGCAAGGGAGACGAGGAGTCCGGTGCCGGTCGACTCCTGCTGCGCGAGGTCGAACTCGACATCTCCGACCTGTGCTCCCGAGGAATCCCGAAGAGCGTGTTGCGTCCTCACAGAGTGGACGCGTTGCAGTCCCGAGCCCCTCACCAGCGCCTTGATCGCATCGGGCGCTCCTGCGAACGCCTTGTCTGGGTCCATGGCCTCGACACGCAGGTTCCGGACAGATGTGTCGAAAGCAGCCACGAGAGAGGCCGCGCGGCGCTTCAGGTCTGGGTCCTCCAGTGTCTGAACGACCCTGTTGAACAACGGGGCGTCCTGCAAGCCCGACACGATCGTGATATCGGCGATGGCGCCAACCACTTCCTGAGCGATGGGTCCGTTGAACTGAGCGACTACGGAGAGGAACAACGCGGCCGGTCTGGTGCGCTTGGGCAACGTCCTCCCCTCGGCGAATGCGCCTGAGATCTGGATGGCATCCCCGTCGCGAGTGAACAGCGCCGCTTCACGCTTAAGCGTTCTGTACAGCCATTCGCGATGGATGCGTGCACCGTCGAAGGCGAACCCGTAGCGGTACCGTACACCCTCACGGGCCAGCTCGATCTCGAACTGAGACGGATTGCGGTCGGCGCCCGCGATCAGTCGGAAGGGCTCATAGGGCAGATCCGTCCCGAGCATCATATCGGTTGCGGACATCTGAACCATACCCTTGAGGACACTGAGCGCCCTTATCAGGTTGCTCTTACCGGAGGCGTTGGCGCCGAAGACGGCGGCGGCCTTGAGGAGCTTGAGCCGGGGCGTGATGGCATGCACCGCACCGGTGTCAAGTTCCGGGTACGGCGACGTGAGCCGCGTTGCCGTCATGTCGAGCGTGACCGGGTCGCAGAAGCTGCGGTAGTTCTCGACGGTGAACGTGATGAGCATGTCGCCCTCGATTCTGGGGAGCTAAAGCGCGCTTTGTGCAAGTTTTCCGCACGTATCCCGCATTATATACCGGTCTTGGGGCTTGCGCAAGTTCCAGATCACGATCTTCCCGTCTTCAGGTCGCGTAGAGCTCCCCAACCTCCACCGCGCATCCTCGCTTCGCCGACTCCTCCATGAGAAGGATCAGGCGCGTGACGGCAAGGCCGTCTATGCCGTCCACCATCGGCTCAGCCTTGCGGGCGATGCAGTCGGCAAAGTGGCGGATGCTCTCGGCGGCAAAGCCCGTGGGCCGACCGTGGATGCGCGGGGCAACGAGCACGTCCGGGTTGGCCGCACCGGAGCCGATCAGCCGGGCCGCGCCGTGGTGCGAGCCGTCAATGTGGAACGCGCCCCTGGAGCCGATGACGTCGCACTTCAGATCGAAGACGCTTGGCTCGCCTTCCGGCAGTATCCAGCAGTTCTCGATCAGCGTCACCAGCCCCGAGCGCCACTCCACGGTGGTCAGGTACAGATCGGGCGTGCTCACTCCCCGCTCCTGCGTCAGCACGCCGCTCCGTGTCACGCAGTTCAGGCGCACGGGCAGATCTCCCTGGCCTCCCTGGGCGGCCGATCGCGCGTCAAACAGCCAGAGCAGCGTGTCGAGGCAGTGACTGGCAAGGAACCACGCGACCGTCGAGCGCCCGGCCCACGGGAGCATGCCCGTGGGAACGTAGATCGTGTCGTTGAGGCGGTAGTAGGCGTAGCGAGGCGAGCCGATGTCGCCGACCGTCAGTGCCGCCTTGAGAGCACAGAACATGGGGCTCCAGCGGTTGTGGAAATCCACCATGAGGGTGATGCCGGCCGTGCGCGCCGCTTCGACGATCTGCAGCGCCTCATCTTCGCTGGTGGCAAGAGGCTTCTCTACGAGCACATGCTTGCCCCTGCGGATGGCCGCGAGGCACGCCTCGGCGTGCAGGAAGTCGGGCAACACGACGGACACTGCCTGCACCATGGGATCGTCGAGCAGCTCATCGTAGCGCGCATAGGCCGCGCCGCCGCACTCCTCCGCTACGGCAACGGCACGCGCTTCATCTGCATCGCAGACGGCCTGCAGTCGCGCACCGCGTGTCGAGGCATAGACCTCGGCATGCAACCTGCCCCACGTCCCGACGCCGATCACGCCGAACCCTACCTCGGACATCGCCCGCGCCTCCTCATCGCGCCCGCATATCAGGGCGCATCCTAGACCTCGATCGTAACCCTCCTGCCGGTCCGCGACGACTCGATGGCGCCGAAGACCATGGCGAGGCTCTTGATGTTGTCGTGGCATTCGCCCATGGGGGTTGTGCCCGTGTCCAGCGCATGAACGAAATCGCGCACGGATCCCGAGATGCCGGACGGCACGCCTTCTGCGACATCGGCTGTGATCTGCTCGACCCTGGAATGGAAGCCGTCCGGCTCCACGACCTTATCGGCAATCGGCGCCCCGTGGCCGTCCCAGGTGGCGGTGCCGTTGGGGCCCACTGCTCGCCACTCGGACTCCCACGAGGTATGGCGCCCCTCCGAACACCAGCTCCCGCGATAGGTGTACCGAAGGCCGCCGGTCATCTCGAAGATCGCCGTGGCGCAAGCGTCGCCCCGGTACCACGACCAGGGCGGGTTGAACTCCTCGCAGTAGACCGCCACGGGGTCGGCGCCGCTGATGTACCGGGCGGCGTCGAACGTGTGGATGGCCATGTCCAGCACGAGCGGGCTGTCCATCTCGTCGCGGAAGCCGCCGAAGTGCGCGCCGATGTAGAAGTCCGAGTTGAGGATGCCGAGTTGGCCCACCACGGCCTCGATGAGCGCGCGATAGGCATGGATGCGCGCGTCGTATCTCCGGCTCTGGCTTACCATATAGAGCTTGCCCGCCTTCTCCGACGCCGCCACCATCTCGCGCGCCGCCTCCATAGAATGGGCCATGGGTTTCTCGCCGAGAACCGGCACGCCCATGCCCAGAGCGGTCACCGTGACGTCTCGGTGCGCTTCGGGCACCGTCACATCTACGACTAAATCGGGCTGCGTCTCCCGGATCGCCTTCTCGAGATCGTGGCCGGTGTGTATGCCGTGCAACCCCCTCTCGGCCGCGGCCTCGACGGCTGCTTCAGGCCGAATGTCCACCCAGCCCACGACTTCCGTCCGCTCGTATTCAGTCAGGTTGCGGCCCCAGGCGCGGCCCATGCCGCCTGCCCCGACGATCAGCGCCCGATACGTTTTCATGCAGCGCCCAGCCTCCGTGGTGATGTTGCGACAGAGTTCGGCGGTCGGAACCCGCAATCCTACCGGCTCCGGTCACTCGCACAATGACCAGAGCCTACTTGCCTGTTGGAGCGTAACGCCCGCCGTGAAACGCGAAGCCATCCACCTCTGGCAGCCAGTTGCCATTGCGATCACGTCGCAGCAGGATGCGGAACGGCACGCCGTCGGGCCTCGTTGCATCGTAATACGGGCAATCGGGACCGGTGCGCAGTATTCCCTTCGCGAGATCAGGCGTCAGCGTCCAGGTCGCTCCGGCCTTGTTGGTCCAGCGCAGGCCCGGCTTGCCGTCCACCGTCTCCAGCTTCAGCGTGCCGATGTGCCAGTCGTTCTCGACGGGCTCATGGCGGTAGCTGCCGACGAGATCCTCGAGCTTGACGCCCTTGAAGAGCCGCGCCGGCGGAGGAGCGTACCGCAGAGCGACGTGGAGCGGCGGGTCGGCGTCCTTAAGCCTCTTCGTCAGAGCTTCGGCGTAGTAATCGGGCTCGATTCGGCCCTCGAAGTCCCCGGGCCAGGTCTTGCGGTCGAACCACTGATGATCCCGCGCTTCCAAGCCCAACTGCGGGTAGGTGCGGAACAGATGGTGCATGAACTCGTGCTGCAGCCACTGGGGCAAGTAGGTGTGGCGCTCGATGTCGGTGTACGGACCAAGGCCCAGATGCGGCGGCTTGCGCGTCATCCATCGGTCGTCAATGATGAAGCATGGCGACAGGCCGTCGTGGCCGGTGCCCATGCCGCCGGTGATGAACTCGGTCCGCTCGAAGTCGGGGTACTGCTCCGGAATGCAGGAGGGGTAGATCACCCACCACCAGTCGCTCTCGGCGCGGGTCCGCGATGGCACGGCCGACCAGATGCGGCCCCACGCGTCGCCCGACAGACCCGCGAACCGGCGACCATTGCTGATGGTCACCGCTACGGGAACCTCAAGCTCGGGCAGATGTAGGAAACGAACGCGCACATCGAGTCTGCCGTCGGAGGCGGCCCGCATGTACTCGCAGAACAGCCACAGCGAGTCGCGCAGGACCCGGTGGTTCTCGGCCAGCAGTCCTGCCTCAAGGACATGGCTCGCCTGCTTGCCACGGCCCTGAGTCAGATCGTCGGACGTCGTCGGCTGCACGCCCGACGACTTCCCTACCAGCACTACGGTGAGCGTAGCGGCTGCAAGCGGCTTCGTATGGGAGTCGGGTGAACGTCGCCACCGCACGCATTCGGTGAGCATGCGCAGAGCGTAGTAGGCTGGCGGGCAGCCGATGTTGATACCGTGCGATCGTCCGATCTCCCACGCTTGACGGTAGGCTGCAGCCCACTCGTCCGTTCCGGGCGGATGCCTGGACCACAGGTTCTGTAGCGCACGCTCCGCGCCGACGTAGTCCTTGCGGCGGTAGGCTGCCTCAGCCTGCAGGAAGGTGTCGAGCGCTTCGCGGTAGAGCGCCGGCGGCGATTCGAAGCCTTGCGCCGTCAGGAAGCGCTGAGCAGGAGTGTCCTCACGTGCCATGCCCGCAGCATCTGAGACGGCCAGCGTGAGCAGACCGGCCGAAGCCGCAACCGCAATGCGCATCATAGCGCCCCATCCTCCGTATGCCGTCCGCCGCATCATTGTTTTGGCATGGCAAACGCGCTGTCAGGCACGGTCACGTTGTTCTTTATGGACCGGATGCGCACCACGATCTCGACCGGACCCGACGACTGCAGCACACGCTGACGCATGACGAACGGCATGAGCACCCCGTCCACTTTGCGGAAGTCCGACGGGTAGATCTCCACCGGCAACGGCACGCCGGCGACCTCGGTTACCATGTCGGTGCGGACCGGCATGAATGTCCGCTTGTCGTAGTATTCGCGGGTCACGCGGCCAATGGATGGCGAGAGCTTGACCACATAGGCCTCCTTGCCGTTGACCTTCTTGACGCCCTCCAGCTCCCACCTGGCAAAGAACTTGCGCCATTCAAAGTGAGCGCCGATCGCCGCCCTCTTGGCCGCCTGCAGCTCCGCGCCGGTAAGCTTGCGCAACCCCTGATTCGGATCCTTTGACCAGCCGACCTTGCCGTCGTATCCCTGAAGCGTAACGCCGATGCCGTCGATCTTCTGTTCGACGAGGAACTTGCCCGGACGCTTGGCTTTCACCACCACGGTTCCGCGCAGGTTCTGTTGCTTGGCCTCGACGGTGCCCTGCATCACGGTCGTCTTGATGCGGTCCCAGGCGGCGCGAGCGCCCAGCACGGTTGCGCCCCGATCCATGATCTGCGCAGCGGTGAGCTTCGTCTTGGCGGGCGCCTTCGATGTCTGAGCGTACCCAGTCGCTGCGCACAGCAGCGCCGCGACGGCGAGCAGCAAGCGTGACACGATGTTCCTCCCCGAACGAACGTAGCGCCGACGTCTCGCCGGCTTCTGTCGAGTATGGCACGCCTCTTCGTCCGCTGTCACCAGAGCCCGATGTGATCGAGCACTATGCGGAGTCCGATCAGGATCAGCACCACGCCTCCGGTGATCTCGGCTACGCGCCCGAACCGCATGCCGATTCGGCTGCCGATCGCCATACCGATGAGGGTCGCGGCAGCGGCAACGAGACCAATGACGGCGACTGCCGTCCAGATCCGCACTTGCAGGAACGAGAAGCTGAGGCCAACGGCAAGTGCATCGAGGCTCGTGGCAACCGATAGCCCCACCAGACTGAACCCCCGCGTGGGGTCGCGAGTATCGTTGCGGCTCTCCTCGCCTTCACGCAGGGCCGCTCGGATTGCCTTGGCGCCGATGAAGGTCAGCAAGGCGAAAGCCGCCCAGTGGTCGTAAGCGGCGATCCGGTCAGCCACCGTTCGCCCTGCGAGCCAGCCGATAAGCGGCATCAGCGCTTGGAACAGGCCGAAGTGGAACGAGAGTCGGAAGACCTGCCGGGCGCTGACGGGCTGAAGCGCCACACTGCAGGCAACGGATACGGCGAACGCATCCATGGCCAGGCTCACGGCGATGCCAATAAGGAGGAATGGGCTCACAGTCGGTAGCGCGGTGAAATCGCGGTGCCATGATACCCGCAGCGCCTGCACCACGGATCGGTCCTCTGCGGCGCCCCCTGAGCCCTAGCGTCGGGCCGCACGGTGCAAGACCGGCCCGACTGCCCGTCGCCCTGTCGGCAGGAGAGGCCAGCCGCTGCGCCGAATGTCGGCGGCATCCGAATACAGGAGAATCCCACCATGGACATCATGGCGATAGTGAGATCCACCCATTGCCCGGCGACACTGGGCGTGGTCCTCGGGCTCGTTGCAGCGCTGGCGTGTGCTTGCGTCGCCGCCGACAACCGCATAGCGCCGGCGGAACGGCGCTGGCGGCCCGTGCCTGACGAAATCTATCTGCAGGAGATCGGCGAGCGGACGCTGACGCAGCAGCCGGTCACGCAAGTCGAAGCCCATGGCAAGGATGTCTACGCAGTCGTTGGCGGCTCGTTGATGCGGCTCCAATCGGGCGCATTGGAGCCGCTAGCCGGCGCGCCTGCGGGCATCACGGGCATGAAGTCGCTCGGCGGAAGCCTGTGGGCTTCGACTGGCGACGCGTGTTACCGGCTTGACCGGGGAGAATGGAAACAGGCAGCGCCGCATGCGTTCGTGGACTTCTGCATGCACCTCGGTGCGGTGCACGCGGCAACCCGCGACGACGTGTTTCGCTTCGACGGCAACGCCTTCGTCAACATCCGGCCCGAAACGGGCTACCTGTCGAACAACTCGACGCTGCTCATGGAGGACTACACGCAGGTCATCGCCGACCCCATTCGGCTCGGACCGATCGAACGGATCGCCTCCTACAGCGGCACGCTGTACATGATGGGCGGTGGGCGAATCGCGCTGCTCGACGGCATCACGGTGGTCAGCGAGCCCATCGACTGGGGCATGATGCCGTCGGACACGATGCGCGACATGCTCGCGCTGGGCAGCCGCCTGTGCATCGCTACCGATCGGGGCGTCGCGGTTCTGCGCGGCATGGCCATGACGGCGCTCCGGGGCGAGGACGGACTGCCCTACGAGGACACCACGTGCCTGGCTGACGGCTTCGACGGTGACCTGTGGATCGGCACGATGCGCGGAGCCATCCGACAGACAGGCCGCGAGTTCCACTATTTCGGAGCCCAGAACTGGCTGCCCGCTGATCGGGTCCATGACATCGCCGTTGCGGACCACACCGTCTACATCGCCACGGACGGCGGGCTCGCCATCATCCGCTACGAGCCCTACACGCTGGCCAAGAAGGCCGCCTTCTACGAGCGTCGTCTCGAGGAATGGGGCTTCAAGCGGATGGGCTTCGTGCACAAGCTGTGGTGGTCGGATCAGGACGGCGGATGGATCCGCGAGATCAGCGACAACGACGGCGGGCATACGTCGCACTACCTTGCCGCCATGTCCTACAAGTACGCCGTGACGAAGGATGAGGTGGCGCGCAAGGAAGCCCTCGAGGCATTCCGCGCCATGGTCTGGCTCGACGACATCACACCCAAACCCGGGTTCATCGCCCGCGCCATCTGGTCGGTGCAGGGCGACAAGGGTCGCCGTTCCGAGCGCGGCTCCGGCGGGCTTCCTGCCAAGTGGTATCCAACGCCGGACGGCCTCTGGCAGTGGAAGGGCGACACCTCGAGCGACGAAGTCAACGGCCATATGTACTCGGTGTCGCTGTTCCACGATCTGGTCGCGAAGGGCGACGAGAAGACCCGCGCCCGCGACCATATCGCCCGCATAGCGACCCACATCATCGAAAACGGCTGGGTGCTGCGAGATATGGACGGCAAGCCCACACGCTGGGGGCGCTGGGACCCGGACTACCTGCTGAAGCCTTACGGGTTTGAGGCGGTAGGTCTGAACGGCATGGAAGCCCAGACCTACATGATCACCGCGATGGCCCTGACGGGTGACCCGAAGTACAAGGCCGGTCTCGACCAGTTGCTGAAGTGGCGCTACCACATGTACACCGTGCGCCAGAAGCTCACCTTCCCGCCCGACGTCGTAGTGCCCTGGGACGATGAGCTGGCCTTCCGCTGCTACGTGCCGTTGATCAGCTACGCGACCGATCCTCATCTGCGCTCGATCTACCTGCGCAGCATCGAGCGCCACTGGGAAGTCATGCGCATGCAGAAGCTCCCCTTCTTCAACTTTATCTACGGCGCGCTCACCGGCAACGACTGCGAGGCGCCGCAGGCAGTGCAGACCCTCCGCGAGTGGCCGATGGACCTCGTCAACCATACGTTCCGCAACTCGCACCGCGCCGACCTTCGTCCAGAGCCCGGCTATGTGGCCTATGGGGGCGGCATCAAGGCCATATCGCCGCGGGAAAGCACCGCGAAATGGGGCAGCCAGTCGGCCATCGTGCTCGACGGGGGCTCGGGCAGCAGGGGCGTGACGCCTCCCATCGCCTGGCTCGAGGACTACTGGATGGGACGCTACTACGGCTTCATCGAAGCCCCGACCACGAAGGACCCCAAACTCCTGCGTCCGGGCCCCATGCCCAAGCTGCCGAAGGTCGCGGAGCCCTACAAGGGTCCCGCACGCCCGCAGTAGACCCATTGATCGTGCGAACCGTCATCGCCCTCATCATCCTGCTAGCGACCGTCTCCCTCGCATCATCGGTGCCCGAGCGGGAGGCGGTCGCAGCGCAACGCCGCGTCAACCCCGCCGGCATCGCCGGAAAGGTGATGGTCGGCTATCAGGGCTGGTTCCGATGCCCGGGCGACGCCTGGAACTGGGGATGGGTGCACTGGAGCCGGGATAGGGCCCGGATCGCCGCCGACACGCTGACTTTCGAGATGTGGCCCGACATGCGCGAGTACCGTCGCCGCTATGCCGCTCCCGGATTCACCCATCCCGACGGGAAGCAGGCCGAGCTCTTCAGCTCGGAAGACTACCAGACCGTGCGCCTCCATTTCGACTGGATGCGCACCCACGACATAGACGGCGCATGGCTCCAACGCTTCGTGGTCGGTTTGCCGGGAGGACCGCTCGAGTTTCAGCATGCGTCATTCGAGAGAGTCGCCGCGAACGCACGCCGAGCCGCTGCCGGGACAGGACGTGTCTGGGCCATAGCCTACGACATCGCCGCCATGCCTCCGGACCGCACATTCGACGTGCTCACCGCAGATTGGCGACGGCAGGTGGAAGCAGGGGTCATGCGTCATTCCATGTACCTTCACGAGCGGGGCCTGCCGGTTGTCCTGATCTGGGGCTTCTATCGCAACAACGAGCACAATCGGATGACTCCGGAGCTTGCGAATCGCCTCATCGACTTCTTCAAAGCGTCGGGTCCCACCAGGGCCTACCTGATCGGCGGCGGCGATTGGAGCTGGCGACGTCATGACGACCAGGCCTGGCAGGCGTTCATCCGCCGTTTCGATGCCTACTGCATCTGGAACATCGGCAACTACAGTCTGGATGAGCAGAACGTGAAGCACCCCTCGACGCAGATGTGGGAAGGCGATCGGGCCGAGCTGGACCGCGCCGGCGTCCGATGGATACCGACGGTCTATCCCGGCTTCGGCTGGGACAACCTGACGCGTCAGCCGCCAGGATCCTCAACCATCGAGCGCCGCAAAGGTGAGTTCTACTGGGAGCAGTTCGCGCGCCTGGCGCAGATGAAGCAGGACACGGTCTATGTGGCCATGTTTGACGAGGTGGACGAAGGGACTGCGATCTTCAAGGTCAGCGACACGCCGCCTGTTCAGGGGCACTTCGACACGCTGGAAGGCATGCCCTCGGATTGGTATCTGCGTCTGACGCGCGAGGGCATCCGCATGCTCCGGGGCCGACGTCCCATCAGCGAGACCATTCCCATCCGCCCCTGAGTGGGCGGTATGCACCGCCTGCTTAGCCGCCAGGTTCCGCGGCAGCATGTCCAGTGAGAACAGGCGAGATCGCACAGGGAGGACCGCCTGCTGCTGCCGGCGAATACGTTCGGCGATATCCACAACGGAGCGTATCATGACCGAGTTTCCGCGAACGACCGTCGGCGGCGTCTCGATGCCGCGCATGATCATCGGCAGCAACTGGTTCCTTGGCTACAGCCACTGTACGCCAGCCAAGGACAAGCTCATTCACGAGAGCTTCACCGACTACCGAAAGCTGGCCGACATGCTGGAGGTGTTCCTGAACGCGGGGGTGGACGCTGTGATGGGCTTCGGTCGCAACCCCCTCTTGCAGGCTGGCGTCAAGGAAGCCGAACAGCGCACGCGGCGCAAATGCATCATCGTCTCGACGCCCTCTCTGCCCCATGACCGCTCGACAGCGACCAACGGCTTCGACATGGACGCCATACGCGAGCTGCTCGATGCCGAAGTCGCCTGCGGCGCCACCTTTTGCATGCCCCACACGAGCACGACCGACGACATGGTGGACAACTGCGCGAGAGAGGTCAGGCACCTGGCGCCCGTATTCGCCGAGATGCGGGAGCGCGGCCTGATTCCGGGGCTGAGCACCCATCTCCCGCAGACGATCGTGTTCACCGACGAGACCGGGCTCGACGCGGAAACGTATATCGCCATCTACAACGCCATGGGTTTCCTCATGCCCCTTGAGGTGGACTGGACGCAGCGCATCATCCACAATGCCAGGAAGCCCGTGATCACCATCAAGCCCATGGCGGCAGGCCAGATCAGGCCGTTCCAGGCCTTCACCTTCGTCTGGAACACGCTGCGGCCTCAGGACATGGTGACCGTAGGCTGCATGACGCCCGACGAGGCTCGGGAGGTCGTCGAGCTCTCGATGAGCATCCTTGAGCGGCGCGCCGCCGATCTTGAGCTTCAGGAGACACGATCGAAGGCGACCGTAAAGGCCGCTGTCCGATAGGCTCCTGCTCCGAAGCCGGCTAATGGCGCGCTGTTCGTGGCAGCGGGCGGATGCCGAGCCGCTCGTAGAGGGTTGAGCACGATTCCGGAGCAACGCCGCCGCAACCGGCGCCAGACCCGAAAGGCTTCGGAGGGATCCTGGGATGATACAGCAAGGCATGCCGCCTGAGCAGTACGCTGCCGAGATCATGCGCACGAAGCCGGACTTCGTGGTATACCGGCCCGCCGGCGAGATGGTCCTTGGCGAGAACCAGCACTTCATCGTCGTCATCACGCCAAGAGGGCGCTTGCTCGCGACCTGGACGCGTGCGACGCGCGAGAACCACCCGGATCAGCATGTGGTCGTCTCGACAAGCTCCGACGGTCGCTCATGGTCCGAGCCACTGAAGCTCGATGGAGCGAGCCCCAACGACGCGCCCGGGACAGGACTTGCCAGTTGGGCGTTTCCCGTCGTCGCCCGCGGAACGGGGCGCATCTATGTCTTCTACAACAAGAACATAGGCATCCACGACACGCGCGAAGACACCACCGGCGTGCTGCGCGGCCGATACACCGAGGACGAGGGACGCACATGGTCGGAGCCGTTCGATCTGCCCATCGAGCCGTGCGCCCTCAGTCCGAGCGAACCCGGCATACCGCAGAGCTGGATTGTCTTTCAGGCGCCCATTATCACGGGCGACGGCGTGCCGATCGTCGGATTCACCCATTGGGGAAGCGCGCGCCGCTTCGGCGAGCGCGACCTGTTCAAGCTGGACTCCGAGGTGCGCTTCCTGCGCTTCGAGAACATCCTAACCGAGCGCGATGCGTCACGTCTGAGGGTCACCACGTGGCCGCAGACTGCCCACGGATTGCGAATGCCTCGGCGCGGCAGGCCCGAAGTCAGCGTCGCGCAGGAGCCTTCGCTCGTGCTCCTTCCCGACAAGAGGATCTTCTGCGTGTTCCGAACGCTCAACGGCTACGCGGCCTTCAGCCAATCGCGCGACCATGGGCGCACGTGGGCCGATCCCGCGCCTCTCCGCTTCGCAGACGGTTCTGTCGTGCCGCAACCGATTGCCCCATGCCCCATCTATGCCACCGGTTCGGGCCGCTACGTCCTCATCTTTCACAACAACGACGGGACCGCCAACGGGGGATCAGGGCCGTCGGACTACACGCGCAACCGGTATCCGGCGTTCACATCCGAAGGCCGATTCGATCGCAACGCCGAGCAGCCGGTTCGACTCAGTCGCCCGGTGCCGCTCATGACCAGTGACGGCGTCGTTCTGGGTCCGAGCAGCCGCACCGAGGTCGCCACCTACACAAGTTACACGCGCTTCCGAGGTCGCGGCATCCTCTGGTACCCCGATCGGAAGCACTTCTTGCTCGGTAGATATCTCCCCTGAGGCCCCAGCCCGCCTCGCGCGATTGTCGTAGGGGCGTATCAGCCGGACGAACGACCGCCCGCCGGTGATTGAGCCGGCGCGAAGCGCCGTGTCGAAATCAAGGCGGGCTGCGTGCGCACCACGCAGGGGCGTATTAGCCTGACGACCGATGTTGCGATCACAGGATGCGACGTCGGCGCTGGCTGGTACGCTCTTGTCTCCGACGCGTCCGAGGACATCACGGTTGCTAGGCGATCATGCCGGACATGGGCGAACCAACCGCGCGCAGCCACGTTCCTCGGCGCGACGGTGCCGCTCGGCGGTTGATTCGCCCCTACGGGCTGCCGGAGGGCGCGCAGCATGACGCACTGCATGGCGTCACGTCATCGCGAGCAAAGCGACGCGATCCCGAGCAATCCACGCCGATCCGATCCGACGACCTGTGAACCTTCGGGATTGCCGCGCTTCGCTCGCAATGACGTGCAGGAGTGGCCACGGCAATGGGTAGGGGCACGTTGCAACGTGCCCCTACCGGCGCCGCGGCGCGCGATCGTAGGCCCTGCGGGCCGAACAGAACAATCCCGGCCCTTCAGGCTGAACGACCGCTATCGGGACGAACATCGCCCGCCTTGATTTCGACACGGCGCTTCGCGCCGGCTCAATCACCGGCGGGCTGCGTGCGCACCACGCAGGGGCGTATCAGCCGGACGACCGATGTTGCGATCACATGATGCGACGTCGGCGCGGGCTGCGTGCGCACCACCCACGGGCGTATCAGCCGAACGCCCGGTGTCGCAGGCACACGACTCGAGGTCACAGCCGGCTGGTACGCCCTTCCTCCGATGAACCGCGGCATGGACGTGAGATCGGTGTTCTCGTTGGCAATGACGCAGGATTGCGGAAGGAGACCATCTACCCGACGACGAAACAAGATGGCAACGCCACACAGAGGTTCGTCACCATGCCCAGCCCACAGGACATCGCCATCATTCGAGAGCTCGCCGAGCAGACCGCTGAGATCGCGGCGCTCCCCATCCAGGAAGAGAAGCGCCGCCTCTGGCGCAAGTTGAACGGCCTGAAGCCAGAACGGCCGATGGTCATGATTGATCAGGTCTGCTGGAATGAAATGGAGATCGGCGACGAGCTGACCCTTCGCTGTTCCGACCCGGAGTGCCGAGGGTACGAGGTTATGCTGCGCCGCCAGCTCTACCAGTGGCGTCATTTCCCCGTGGACATGGTCGTGGAGCCGTTCGTGCGAGTCTACAGAGCCATACGAGGTCTCGGCGTCGGCGTTCAGGTCGAGGAGAGGATCGCCGTATCGGATCCCACCAACTCGGTCGTGGGGCACATGTACATCAACCAGTTCCAGACCGAGGACGACCTGAACAAGATACGCATGCCCGAAGTCAGCGAGGATGTTCACGAGACCGAGCGTCGTCTCGACGTCGCCGAGAAGCTGTTCGGCGGCATCCTCGAGATCAGGCCGGAGGGCGCTGATCTGAATCTGTCTCTGTGGGACCCGATCAGCGGTTGGATGAGCGTCGAGGGCGCATGTCTGGCCCTCGTGGACAGGCCCGACTACATGCATCGGCTTGTCGGACGTCTGACCGACGCCTACATCAGCATGCTCGACCAGCTCGAGGAGCAAGGGCTTCTCTGCGGTGTCCAGAGCCTCATCCACTGCACCGGCGCATGGACCGACGAGCTGCCCGCGCCGGGGTACGATCCCAAAAAACCTCGCCGCAAGGACCTGTGGGCCATGGGCTTGGCGCAGATGTTCTCGACCGTGTCGCCGCGGATGTTCAAGCAGTATGAGGTGGACTACGCCTCGCGGATGTTCGAGCCCTTCGGGCTGGTGTACTACGGCTGCTGCGATCCGCTCGACGGCAAGATGCGCGAGGTGCGCATGATCCCCCACGTGCGGAAGGTCTCCATGAGCCCGTGGGTCAATCAGGAGAAGGGCGCCGAGGGCATTCAGGGCGACTTCGTCTTCTCTCGCAAACCGAACCCGGCGTTTCTGGCGTGGGACGACTTCAACCTGCCGCTGGTGCGCGAGGACCTCGAGGCCACCCGGGATATCTGCAAGCGGCATGGATGCCCGCTGGAACTCATCCTGAAGGACATCAGCACCGTGCGCTACGAACCGCAGCGGCTGTTCGATTGGGCCGCCGTTGCGATGGAGGTCGTGCAGGCGTAACCGCATCAGCGGCTGTTGGCGTCTGATCTGCATTGGCAGCGCCGGGAGAACCCGCGGCTCCACGGCCTTCGGCCGTAGCGGCGATGGTTCGCCCAGCTAAACCGGTGACGCCCGCTGCCAATGAGAACGAGGGCGTACCAGCCGGTTGGAGCAGCGGTCCCTCTGGTCGCGGCGCTGGTCGTCCGGCTGATACGCCCCTACGACAGCCGCGCACGCGGCCCGCCTTGATTTCGACACGGCGCTTCGCGCCGGCTCAATCACCGGCGGGCGGTCGTCGTCCCGATGGCGGTCGTTCGGCCTGAAGGCCCGGGATTGCTCTGTTCGGCCCGCAGGGCCAACGATCGCGCGCAGCACAATGCCCGCAGGGGGCAAATCAACCGCCGAGCGCGGCGCTCACACGTCATTGCGAGCGAAGCGAAGCAATCCCGAGGGCTTTCGGATGTCTCTTCTGGCGATGCCGATATGCCGATCGGCGTGGACTGTTCGGGATCGCGTCGCTACGCTCGCGATGACGTAGGCGCGCAGGTGGCCGCCGTAGTCCGGGGGCTTGCGCCGCCCGGCTACCATCCGTCGTCGCTTCGCGACGGAGGACTCCGAGAGCCCGTAGGGGGGAATCAACCGCCGAGCGGAACCACTGCGACGAGGAACGCGGCGGCGCGCGGTTGGTTCGCCCAGCTCAGCCGGTGACGCAGCGGTTCGTCCGAACACGGGCGGAGAAACCGCTTCGCGCGGCGCTCACACGTCATCGCGTAGCGACGCGACAAGACCGCCCCGCCAGCAATGCCCGGGCCAGGGACATGCCCTTATGACGGAGGGGCGACACGCGGTCATGTCGAACACGTCCTGCGGTCCCTGCGGTCGCCCGATGTATCGGCGCGTGCCGCCGGCGGGACGGCATCACGGCGCATCGAGGAGAGGCCGCCATGAAGATCACTCGCATCGAAACGTTCCTGGTTAAGCCCCGTTGGCTGTTCCTGAAGCTCCACACAGACGAGGGGATCGTGGGGCTGGGCGAGCCCATCCTCGAGGGCCGGGCTCATACGTGCGCCGAGGCTGTGCGCGAACTTGAGCCCTACCTCATCGGCAAGGACCCCCGCCGGATCGTGCACCACTGGCAGGCTATGTACCGCCACGCGTTCTATCGCGGCGGACCGATCCTCACCAGCGCCCTCTCCGGTGTCGAACAGGCCCTGTGGGATATCGCCGGAAAGGCGGCGGGACTGCCCATATACGCTCTGCTCGGCGGTCCGACGCGCGATCGCGTGCGCATGTATCATGGCGCTGGCGGCTCGACGCCGGAGGAGGCGGCGGCATCGGCTCGCGCATGCGCCGAGCGGGGCTTCACGGCGATCAAGACCGGCGTTGCGGGTGGACGACCGTCGCGCATCGTCGAGACGCCTGGCTTTGTGGAGCGGGCAGAGACCACATTCGCCGCCATGCGGCAGGCCGTGGGCAACGAGGTTGATATCGCCATAGACTTCCACGGGGCCGTGAGCCCTCAGACGGCAGCGCTCCTCATCAAGGCCCTCGAACCCTATCAGCCCATGTTCATCGAGGAGCCCGTTCAGTGCCAGAACGTGGACGTGCTGGCCGACCTTGCGCGCCGAACCCATATCCCGATCGCGACCGGCGAGAGGCTCTACACCAAGTGGGGATTCCGGGAGGCGCTCGAAAAGCGAGCCGCGTCCATCCTGCAGCCGGATCTCAGCCACGCCGGCGGCATCATGGAATGCCGCATCATCGCCGGCATGGCCGAGACCTATTACGCGGGCATGGCGCCTCACTGCCCGCTCGGCCCCATCGCGCTCGCCGCGTGCATCCAGCTCGACGCCGCCATACCGAACTTCGTCGCGCAGGAGCATGTCACGCTGGGAGAAGGCTACCTGAAGCGGCCCTTCGTGCTGCGCGACGGCTACGTGGAGCTGCCCGGGGAGCCGGGTCTCGGCATCGAGCTCGACGAGGAGGCGCTGGCCGACAAGATCACCGAAGAGCCGTGGCATTGCCCCGAGCTGTACGCGCCAGACGACGGATCGGTGTGCGACTGGTAGGCCATCGTCGGCGTCCGTCGCCCGAGCCTTACGTGAGGAACTGGTAGATCGGCACGTTGAGGAGCCGCCCGACAATGGTCCAGGCCGTCTGGATGCCGATGTCGCCGATGGTCAGGCCCACGAAGAACCCCAGGCTGCTTCGGTACATCTTCTGGCCGCCGTAGCGGAGCACAAAGGACTTGGAGAGCCACGCGATGAGCGTCGGCACGAAGAAGCTGTTCATGCTGAACGTGTTGCACAGCACATAGCCAACGGGGTGGAGCGGGAATCCCACAAACCGCGTGCGCAGGAGCGCGAGCGCGCCCGTCAGCCCGCCGCCGAAGAGCACCGCGCTCAGTCCTGCGTAGTCGATGCCCGACTTCCGGGCGGCCATGGCGTGCATCTCGTTCATGCCGATCTGCACCTTGAGAAGCGCATAGGCGTTGCTTCGCGCCGTGGCAGCTCCCACAGCGTAGAACTGTCGGAGTCCGAACCACCAGCCGAACGCCAGCGCGGTGACAGACAGCAGGCCGACCCAGAGCACGATCGTGCGCCATGGGATGCCCATGGCGTCGCCAACCTTGAGGCCTTCCATGAGGAACGGCAGCGACTGCGCCCGGATGTCAATGTAGATCAGGTCGAACATCGCTCCGGCGACCATGGGCCGCGGGCCGCCGTGCATGCCGCCCCCCATCTCGCTCACGACCCTCCCTGGCGTCCAGGTGACCGGCGCGAACGTCCAGACCCCTCCGGCGTCGGCCCGCACGCGCGCTCCGCTCAGCACATAGGCGGCATAGACGGCCACGCTCCCCACCGCGAGCACGGGCGGGACGCCGATGCCCGAGGCCATCCCGCCGACCATGAGGAGGCATATGGCGGCGAGGATGCCAAGCCCGATCATCGCGCGCCGATCGGAAGGCGTGGCGGACCCCATCATGCCGCGCCAGTGGTGGCGCACCCCTGCCAGCGCAAGGAGCGCGAAGGCGATCCACGCCCCTGCCGCCTGCTCGTTGGGGTAGGGGAAGCGCGCAGCGCCGGTTCCCGCCGATTCGATGCCCATCGCCGACGCCGCAGGATATGTGAGCCGTATGAGCGCCCAGAACGCGAGGCAACTGAACGCGATGGAGCCCGGCATGAAGTAGGCAAGACCGATGGCCATGGGATAGAAGCCTACGTGGAGGTTGGGCACGGAATCCCAGGGCGGCGTCGTGAAGATCAGTGGCCGCATGTCCTGCGCCTTCAGGGTGAACGCAGGGAACGAGGGATACCAGTCATGGAGCACGAGCATGCTCTGGAGTACGGCGGGGATGGCCGCCCCGATCAGGAATGACGGCCTGCGAAAGGGGCTCAGGGGGGTGCCGACCATCTCCAGCGGCAGCGTCGTGACAGGAAACGTCAGCCGCTCATACCGGATCCATATCCTGTGGATCAGTGCGGCGAGCCCGATCCATATCCCGTTTAGCAGCAGCAGCACGGCGCTCCAATAGGCAATGGGGACCGCCCATGCTCTCCACGGCACAGCGCCGCCCTTGTAGAGGCTCCGGATGGCCTCGGGATCATGCAGGAGGGGCAGATCGGGCAGCGCGGGCAGATAGGACTGCCATTGCGGCTGCGTCGCGGAGAAATGGGCCAGCCAGCCCATGGCGGGAATCAGGAACCGCAGACCGCCAAAGCCGATGATCGGCAGCGTGCACGTCAGCACGACGTAGCTGAGGAGGAACTCGCGCCTGTCGAGCCTGAAGAGGCGCTGAATGGCGCCGCCGCAGAGAAGGTAGAGCGTCGTCGGCATCATGAGCGAGTAGCAGATGAGATAGACGCTCTGCGCGATCTCGCTGTCCGAGACCCACCACACGAACGCGGCCTGCAGCGCCAGCGTCAGGATCAGAACGCGCGCGCGCAACCGCAGCCTCGCTCAGGCGACTGTCGGCGACCGCCAGCTCGCAACAACCATCCCTCCCCAACCGGTGGAGTGTGCCGTGAAAGCGTAGCACACGCGCTGTCGCTCGCCAACGTCGCACGGCATCGCAGGTGCGTAGGGGCGAATCAACCGCCCAACGGAACCATCGCGAAGGGCAATGCGGTAGCGCGGTTGGTTCGCCCAGGTCAACCGGTGACGCAGCGGCTTGTCCGAACACGGGCGGAGAAGACGTTTCGCGCGGCGCTCACACGTCATTGCGAGCGAAGCGAAGCAATCCCGAGTGCCTCCGGATGTCTCATCTGGCGATGCCGATATGCCGATCGGCGTGAACTGCTCGGGATCGCGTCACTGCGGTCGCGATGACGTAGGCGCGCAGGTGGCCGCCGTTGTCCGGGGGCTTGCGCCGCTCGGCTACCATCCGTCGTCGCTTCGCGACGGTGCGCGCCGCGGCGCTGCGCAGCGGCGAATCAACCGCCGAACGGAACCATCGCGAAGAGGAACGCGGCAGCGCGGTTGGTTCGCCCATGGCACGCGTGATCGCCATGATAGCCGTGACGCCCGCCACCAATCGGAACGAGGGCGTACCAGCCGGCTGTGGTCTCGGGTCATGGGATCCCACCATCGGTCGTCCGGCTGATACGCCGCTACAGGGTGCGCACGGAGCCCGCCGGTGATTGAGCCGGCGCGAAGCGCCGTGTCGAAATCAAGGCGGGCGATGT
>JAAYVH010000211.1 GCA_012517255.1 Chthonomonadales bacterium | reverse complement strand
GGCGCAGACGCGCTGACGTGGGGATACCTCGCTGCAGCGCTCGGCGCCATCTGGGCCGGACCTGTCCTGCTCCTGCGCGCCAACCGCACTGCGGATATGAACCCGGCCAGCGCAATCTTTGGCCGGTGCTCGGCAGCAGCCTACGGTATTGCGGGGATACTGACATCCCTCCACGCGCTGTCCTGTGTCGGCAACGCCGTCTCGATATCCGGCCCCGGCTGGGATCGGCTGGCAGTCCTATCGGGCATCTGCACCGCGGCGTATGCCTTCGCCGCCTGGATCACACGCCGGCCGACCGTCATGTACGCAGCGTCAGGAGGAGCCGCACTGACGTTCGGCGTTCTCGCATCGGCGTGGTTGCGCACGACGACGTTCCAGCCGCTGCACCATGCCGGTCACGATCTCGCGCTTGCTTCCCTGGCCCCGCTTGCGATTGGCGCCTCTGTGGCTCGGCGATCGACTGTCGACCGCACCGCCGACCAGCACGAAAGGACAGCGCCGGATTGGTCCACCCCGTGGCTCAGCTCCGGTGCGCTCCTCGCAGCGCTGGCCATCGTCGTTGCGCTCGCGTGGACGTCAACACGGGGAGTCGATGCTGGAACGTGGGTTGCCATCGCCGCGGCCACCGCAGGGTCAGCCATAGCGTTCGCTGGCGTTCTGCGGTACACCGAGCGGACGACGGCGCAAGCCCTGCTGACAGCCTCTCTGGCCGGTTGCGTCGCTCTCATGGGGCTTGCGGGCAACGCGACGCCGTTTGCCGTCGGGACAGCCGCGGCTCTCATGGCGTCTGCCTGGCTGTTCGCAGTCGCGGCCTTCCCCATGCGACATCGCGCAGATTCCCTGTGGATCACTCCCCTACGCGGCATGGCCGTGATTGCCTACGTTGCCGCTTCCGGCGCTCTGAGCGTGCGCTATCCGGGGATGGCCGACCGATACCTTGCGCAGACGCCTTACCTGGTCCACAGCGGCTACGTTCTGGCCGCCGCCGCCATCGGCTTCGCATGGATCGGAGCGTTGCGCAAAGAGCATGAGCCGACAGCAACTGCTCTCGCCGCGGTATCGCTGCTCCACTGCTGGCTGCTGCATGGCATCCACCCAACAGCCGCGATCTCGGCCCAGTGCGCCGTCGCGTCCGCCGCGTGTTCTGTCGCCTTCGGGCTACGAGCCAGTCGCGAACTCGCGGCTGCGCCGTGGCTCAGCGCGATCGCGGGCGCACTTGCGTGGTATGGGCTCGTGCGCTGGATCGGCAGACCGCTGCAGGATTGGACTGCCCTTGCGATGCTGCCTGGCATCGCTGGTCTCTATGCGCTCTCTGAATGCGCCGCACTGCCGTACGAGCTCCGTTTCGCTGCGCGAAGGATCGCGGTGGCTACGTTCATTGTCAGCGCCGTGTCGTCCGAGGCCAGCGGACTGGTGTTGGGATTCCCGCACTCTCGTATTGCCCCCACGATGGGCGCATACACGGTCGCCGCAGCCGTAGCGGCCACGCGCAGGGCAAGCGTCAACTGGACCGTCACGGCATCAGCCTGCTGGTCACTCACAGCCGCTCACGGTGCGGCATGGTTCGACCTGCCGGATGCCGTCTGGGCGTTCGCTTTCGTCGCGTGCGCCATCCCCTATCCGGTCACGGTCTTCTTCATGGGCCGAGCCGGACGTTGGTCGCCGGTTCGTTCCTTCGTGGGAGCCGTCGCTGCGACCCATCTCGCTATCGGCGTCCTGGCGGCGCTGGAGGCTGCAACAGCAACCGATCTCGGCTCCGTCAGTATCGTCGCCATTGCTCTGGCCGGACTGCTGCTGGCATCTCTGTTCACGGTTGGACTCGGCGCTCCATACGCTCATGCCTCGGCGGCCTGCTTCATGGTGGCCAACGCCATGATCGTCTACGATCGGGTGAGTATCAGCGCAGGCGTCCTTGATCTCTACCTGATACCGGTCGGGGCATACCTGCTCGTGCTCGGACACCTCGCAGATCGCCGCGTGCGAGCGGACGAAGCGAAGGGGCTCTGGTGGACAGGCGCGCTTGTTGTCATGACGCCGACCTTCATCGCATTCTGGACCCACTTCAGCGAGGGTGGCCCCGTGTGGCATGCCCTGCTGCTCGTGGCGGAGTGTCTGGCAGCAGTGCTCTGGGGCATCGCCAACCGCATCCGAGCGTTCGTCATCACGGGCGGCGCCTATGCTCTGGCCTTCGCTGCCGTGCTCGGCGCCGCGTCGGTACAGGAGATATGGATCGGGCTCGTCGCCCTTGTGGTGGGCCTCGGCCTGCTGGCCGTCGTCGTGCAGCTCAACACGCGAGCAGAGGCTACGCGCGCCTGGATAGATCGAACCGTCCAGGAGTGGCGCAGGTGGCGCTAGGAAGGCTCCGCCTCAGGCACTAGCCCCCGCCGCGGATGTTGTAGCACAGCAGGACATCGTTGTGGCGAAGGTACAGACGACCGTCGAGCACCACCGGGTGCGCCCAGGCAGGCCCGGCCTGAGACGGCTGGTCGAACGTGCTAACCAGCCGTATGCCGCAGGCGAGGCCTCGATGAGCGCCATGGTCCCGTTCTCATATCGGAAGTAGAGCTTGCCGTCTGCATAGAGAACCGCCGCTGAGCCCCGGCCCGGAGCGGACGCTTGCCACATCACCTTGCCGGTCTTGAGTTCAATGCATGTCGGAGCGCCGGCGTTCTGGCCGTGTCCCCCATAGACGTAGTCGCCCACGAGCACGGCGCCGCCGTGATGGTTCTGGAAGGTGCGTGGCGGAAGGAAGTACACCTCTTCGGCGCGCACCGCGCTGCTCTCAGGCACCATCCGGACGCACGCCGCGCCAGCCTGATAGGCGTTCGATACGAAGACGAGCCTGTCCTTGACAATCGGCGTCATGATGTTGGCGGTACCGCAGGCAACGCGGTTGTAGCTCCACCGGAGCTTCCCCGTCGCAGCATCCACCCCGATGAGACCGCGACCATATTGCTGCACATACATGCGGACATCGCCCACCTGAGCGACCACCGCGGAGGAGTACCCCGCTCCGTCAGCGCCGTTCTGCCCGATGTCGCCGGCAGCGCAGCGCCAGATAAGCTTGCCGGTCCGTCGGTTCAGAGCCACCATGGTGGATTGGGCCGAGCCGGGCGTCACGATGACCTTGTCGCCATCTACGAGCGGCGACTCGCTGAAGCGCCAACCCGACATCATGCGTCCGCCAAGGTTCTTCTCAAGGTTGGTTCGCCACACCTCGCGTCCGGTCGAAGCATCCACGCACACAAGGTCGCCGTCCGTCCCGACGGCGTACACGAGACCACCGACGACGGTCGGCGTGCACCGCGCGCCGTCGCTGTG
>JAAYVH010000210.1 GCA_012517255.1 Chthonomonadales bacterium | reverse complement strand
GTCTGGAACGACGGCTGGAACTACAAGGGCCTCTGCACCGCAGCGCGTTTGCTCCGCCGAGTCGGCCACCCGCGGGCAAAGGACTTCGCGTCCCAAGCCGCCGACAGTGTTCCCCGCCGAGTCCACAACCGTCCATGCCATGAGTTTCGCAGCCGGACTGTCGAACCCAATCAGGATATCGGCATTGCGTCCCGAGGCCGTAGCGCCATAGACAAGCGAACGTCGCCCTGTCCCATCGTCGCAGTAGACAAAGTCCGGCTTGTCGTAGTTGAAGGCCACCGCCGAGGCGGGTAGCTCCAGGGTCACATCCTGCTCCCCGACTAGTACCTCGCCGCCGTCAAGGGCCGCCTCGGCACGTACCTTGAACGTTCCCTTCTGGCCAGGAAGGCCCGCGAGGGAAAAGCGCCACTCGCCGCCAGAGCGGGTCCCGGTGAGCGCCCGATCACCGAACTTCACCGTCAGGGTCTCGGCCCAGCTCTGAACGCGGACGGCTGCGCTGTCGGCCACAACAAAGGTCTGACCCTTCTTCACGAGACCGATGCCTTCGGTCACCACCTTGGGCTGCAGCGCTTCCGTCAGGGCGCTCCTCGCCGCGATTGCTTCAGGTGCCTCGTCGGCGCCCGTAACCCCCTTGAGAGCCTCTGCGTACCCGACAGCCGTGCGGATCGCCTCCAGTGCGCGCGCAACGGCTCCATTTTCGCGCTTGTCTCGGGTGACTCTCCCGACTGCATCAGTCGCGAGCGCCGCGAGGCGCTTCGCGCGCAACCGAGCCATCGCCGTCAACCAGGCTGGCGGCGCACCGCCTCCGTACTTGCCGGTTCGCAGGAATGTGACATGGTTGCTGAGCGCTCCGGAGACAGAATCGAGCGACCCCGGTCTGAGCTCAACCGCTTTGGTGACCGGCAGATCGCCAGCATCGGGAAACGCCACCGTGATCGATACGCGGACGGATCCCGAGGTGGTGGCCGGCACAGCGACGAACTCAACCGACGCCGCGGACTGCGCGGGATCAGGCTTCACCAGGGACTCGAGATCGGTCGGGATTTCGGTGTCTTCGATCCGCAGCGCTCGAATGGCCCGGCCGAGCACCAGCCCCGTGACCTCCAGCCTGGCATGAAGGATCCCGTCGGCCGCAGAATATGCCGCGTGCTTCACCTCAATCTGGACCGGCGTCTTCTGCAATCGAGCGGCCTCTTCGGCGGCTTCGCGCGCTTTCTGGGCCTCTCGCGCCCTCCGCTCCGCCTCCTCGCGCTCCTGCTGCTCGCGAGCGCGCTGGGCGGCCTCCCGAGCCTCCTTCTCGGCTTGAGCCTGACGCTGACGCTCCCGCTCCGCCTCAAGCTGAGCGCGGATCTGGGCGATTCGCGCATCCAGGTCGCCATCGCGGGCGACGGCCTTCGCCAGCGTGCGCAATCCCTCGAGGTACTTCGAAGTCTCTTCGCTGGCGCCAGCTGGCGCGTTACGGATCCTGAGGTCGTACAGATCGCCAAGGACCAGCCTCGCCTCTGCGGCATGGGAGGCTTGAGCAGCGACGGCGAGATAGGAGCGCTCGGCGCCGTCGAGATCGCCTTTGGCAAGTTCTTGCTGATACCTCGCCATACTCGCGATCCGCGGGTCATTGGGATCGGCGGCCTCCATCTGAGAAGGCCATGCCAGTCGGATCGGTTCGGAGTCGCGAACCGTAGACGCAGCAATGGTCAACGTTTCGCCTGAGCGAGTCCAGGGCACAAGGTACACGAACCGCGTGCGAGCTTCCTGTCCGCCCAGCTCTGTGGTTACCGGACCAACGTCGTCAGGATACACGATGTCGTTGATCACAAGGCGAGTCACACGCTCGGCATAGTCGCGGATATCCACCTCGATGAGCGATACCGCGTCGTTCACGCGCAACACGCGCGCTGACACAAGCGGCGTTGTGTGCGAGACGACACGAATGTCCTCCGGCACCAGCACGCTGGCTCCACGCCGGACGCTGAGCCGGACGATCGTCTCGGCATTGGGGCGTACCACGAAGTTGGGAACGACGACCTCCCGGTCGCCCGCATCCGTGATGGGCAACTCATGGATCTTGCGGGTAGCGTTGCCCTCGATCGCCTCTATCATCGCCAGGTCGCCGGGCTGGGCTCGCTGGACGGTGAAGCGAAGATCGGCAACCTGGGTATCGGTGATGGAGCGAAGACGGGATGCAACAGCGATCGTAGGCAGAGGGATGTTCCAGAGCACTATGGGGCGATCGAACGCAATCGTCTCTTTCGACAACGGGTCTTCCATGACGAGCTTGACCGTGGTCGGTGCGGGGCGTTCCTCCAGATCTACCCGAATGTCGAACGGCCCCGTCACGTTCTTCTGGGTCGCGTTCGGCAGCTCCTTGCCCGATGCGGCGTCAACAACACGCACGACGACAGGCGCGAGCGTGTCGATGGAACCTGCAATGACCTTGGTTCGGCCTCCGGACTGCCAGTCGGCGCGCTCAGACACCAACCGGAACGTAGGCTTGGCGCGGGCTAGCTCGGCGTCGAGCACTGTCTGGACGCTCTTACCTAGTATCTCGAGGTAGCCCGCCTTACCGATGATGTCCTCGACGTCGGCTTGCTGGTCTACGCGCGAGAAGGCCGAAGCCGGCAGGGCGCGTAGGCGCTGCAAATCGGACATTTCGGCGGCGACGCTGATGCCGACCGCATCGGTCTCTCCCGCCGCGCGGGCGATCTGGAGCGCCAGACAGCGTCGAGCCAGGGCGGCGGCGATGGCCATACGCCGGACGTACGGCGAATCGTAGATGGCGTTCAGCTGGCGCGACTTCTTCTTGCTGCTGCCGGACTGCGAGCCGTCGTCGGCGCCATGCCACAGAGACTCGTAGACAGTGGAGTAGTAGCTCAGTTTGCGCGCCGGGTCCTGCGTGCGCTGTGCTGCCATCCACGCGCAGTAAGCTCTGGCAAGGTTCGGGAAGTACCCGCCGATAAGCGCGTCGCCGGTGATGGTTCCGCCCGGCGGCAACACCTTCCCGCTAGCCGGTTCATCATAGCTCTGGATCAGCAATCGCGCCGCCTCGGCGTGCGCGGCGAAACGACGCTCCGCCTCTTCGACGGCGATCTGGGACCGATTGTCGCTGTTGCGAGTGGCAACCATGGCTTGGCGCAACGCCTGCCATGCATCGCGCACCTGACTGGGAGTGGGACGAGCAGACTGCTCGCCATTCTGCGCCAGCGAAGGCACGGCCATGGCGATCAACATGGTGGCGGTCAGGGCCGTGAGAACCGCACGGATCTCACGATGCAGCACGGCACCCCTCCAACTTCTTGATTCCAGGCTATGGCTCACTGCTTGCAGCGCCCCCGAAGAGCCATCGCCGGCACGCGGCCGGCGATGGCATGGTCATGTGGCCTCTATCTTCCCATACGTTCTGAAGATGGGCTCGTGTGGCTATCTGCCTTCTGTTGCGGGCCGATCCTCACCACCGGCAGTGCGAACTACGGCGTCGAGCGCCATCTGGAACGTGAGGTTCACGAACCACACTTTGGACTTGGTGAAGTACTCCACCGTTGGCTCGATCGTCAGCACTTTGGCATCGTTCTCGCCCTTGCGTACAAACGCAAAGCCACCCGATAGGACATTCTCGCTGTAGGCGTACCGCACCGCCGACTGGTTGGTCCGGAATCCCAGCCGAATGGGCGTCTCATAGCGGCGTTCCTTCGGCACGGCAATGAGCGGCTTGGCCGGAATCCACTCGACGCCAAGGTGGAAGTTCGTGACCTCCTTGCGGAAGTCGGTCTGCTCGGGGCTGTTGGCCTTCGAGAATCGCTGAACCTCCGTCGCTACCACGACCCTATCTCGAGAGGCGCTCGTCGCCTCGGAGGTTGGCAGGTAACTTGTGTAGGCTACGCCGAGGGAAAGCCTGTCCGGTATCTCGGATACCGTGCTGGCGCCGAAGCCCATCCCGCCGAGCGTTGCCCCAGAACGGTAGCAGGCAGCGAACGACCAGGTAGTCGAGCTGACCGATAGAGGCTTGCCATCCGGACCGGGCGGCGCATCCTCGAGGCCGGGCTGCGATGGGATGCCGGTCTGGTAGTAGACACCGGCCACGACGCCGTCACCGTTGCCTCGGTCAATGCGCTGTGTATCCGTGATGGAAGTAACTTGCTGGTTCAGCGTATCGTCCCACGCGGTGGTCTTCGTTTGGTGCTCGCTCTGGAAGTCGGCTGTGACGCGATAGTACGCGATACCGGCGCCGAGCGTGCCCACGCGGTTGCGCAGAGGCGACCACTGGTGGCCATAGGCGACCGTCAGGTACGAGTTACGCATCAGTTGCCAGTCATGGTCAAACGTCTGCGCAAAAGTCGTGGGATCGGTGATCGCCCCCACCGTGCGAATCCTGGTCGCATCCAGATTGAAGTACCCGCCAAGGGTGTAGCTCACTCCCAGCGTGCCTGCGCCGCCCGACCGCTGATCAGTGAGCGGGTAGACGAAACTCGCGAACGTGGGCTGAAGGCCGCCGGCTTTCCGCTTGAGCGTCTGAGAGAACGTCTCCGGATCGCCGAGCGTCGGCCGGTACCAGCTAACATTGCTTGTAGTCTCGAGGCCCGGTCGGAAATGGAGCATCATCTGGCGCCGCGCGAGCACGCCGAGACGCCCCGGGTTCCAGAATGTCGCGCTCGGATCGTCAGCAATGGCCGAGTATGCATTGCCCATGGCGACAGAGCGCGAGCCGACGCCGAGGGTCTGAAGCAGATCCGGACCGACGGTGCCGAACTCCTCGGTCGTCTGGGACCGAGCAACTGTGGGAGCGCTCACCGCGAGCACGGCTGCGACGCAGACCCATACGCCGCGGTTCCGCCCGAAAGACCGTCTGAACATGAACGGTATCTCCTTTTATGGTAGCCGTTTGAGGAAAGGGCGGCGACGTTGGCCGCCGCCCTATCTATCTCACCGGGTGAGCGATACCCGGAACTTGATCTGGTCTGCGGATCCCGCGTTGCCGAGAACGTCGCTGGCTCCGGTGATCTGGATCGTGTACTCCTTGCCGTAGGAGTACCCGGTTCGCAGAATCGGCAACTGCCAGATCACCATGTAGCCGTCGTCCGCGCTGCCCGAGACCGTCGCTGAACCGTACAGCTGGTCAACGAGGTTGGGCCGGGTCAGAGCATCGGCCAGCGAGACAGCGAAGTTGCCGCTCGGGCCCTGTATCGTGACGGCCACCGCGGGCGCGTTGAGATCGTTACCGCCGCTCTGCAGCTTGGTCAGCGGCGCCCTGGCTCCCGAAGGCTCAATGGCTCGATGGTCGACGCGGAAGATCAGTGTCAGGATAGAGCCCATGGCCACCGACGGCGGAAGGGTAGTACCGGGTATCGGTGAAGTGATCTTCACCAATGGTCCGGTGTTGTCGGCTATCACGGTCTTCGTGTCGGTCGTTGTGTGCAGGATGCGATCCCTTGCCGTGAGGACCAGCGGGACTGTCCCGACAAGCGTGGTCGTGTCGAGAGGCACACTGAACCCGCCAGCCGATGTGTTGCCGCCGATGGGATTGCCTGCCGCGGTCAGCGT
>JAAYVH010000209.1 GCA_012517255.1 Chthonomonadales bacterium | reverse complement strand
TGGGCGGACGCATCATCATCGAGGATCCGCCGGCGCTCGACATGCCGCCCATGCCGGGGCGCCCGGGAGCCGTCATGCCGCCGCCCATCATCGGGGGCGCCATCATCATGGACGAGCCGCCCGGCGCCGTGATGCCGCCGCCCATGCCGCCGAGACCGGGTAGACCCCGCCCGCCGCCCGCGCTGGACATGCCACCCATCATCGGAGCGCGCGGAGCGCCTCCGCCAGCCGACGCCATTCCGCCCATCATGGGACCCCTGGGCGGACCGGCAAGGCCGCCCGTCATGGGACCGGAGAGGCCAGGAATGCCCGCCATACCCCCCATCATGGGAGGCTGCGACATCGCCTGCCCGCCCATGCTCGTCATGGGCGACACGCTCGCCGTTGCCAGCGGACCTGCCTCGACGCGCGTGGGCTGACCGAACTTGGCCAGGACAGTCTTCCAGTCGCTCAGTATTCGTATGCCGAGCAGCGACTTATCAGGCTGTGGCGCTGCGGTGGCTGTCATCGTGAGCGTCACGGCCAGGGCCATGAGCGCTCCGTTCAATGCTCGTCGCATAGCGGTTCTCCTCAACACGGTCTGCCGTGCCTAGTTGCGTCCTTCGGTCGGGGCAACGGTGATGCCGACCACGCGAGGGCCCTTGCCATCGCGCCGGTCGAGCAGGTCGAACACAACATGGGCCTTCTGGGAGTAGTCAAGGGTCAACGAGTCGCCCTGCTTGATGGTAGCCCCGGCCCAGCCGTAGGCCTTGTAGACCTTGGAGAGCGGGTCGCCGAGGGTTACCGAGCGCGATGTCGCGGCCGTTCCTTTGGTCCCGAAGGACTGAATACGGATGACGCGCCCGTCGCGGTTGAACATGAAGTAGAACGTGTGCTGTCCCCGGACGTACACCCATGTCTCCTTGACGTCCTCGCTCGGGATCGAGACCGGCGCTTCAGACCGAGCGGTCACCTGTCCGCTGGCGCCTCCCATCATCGGACCGGTCATGCCCATGAGACCGCCGCCGGGGAGCGTTATGCCGCCCGCCATACCGCCGACGCCCGGAGGAGCGCTCATGCCGCCGTACTGAGGAGCGCTAAGGCCCATGCCGCCCATGATGCCTCTGCCGCCGCCGGCTGCGCCCATCGGGGGTCCGCCCATGGCGCCCATCGGTGCGCCGCCTGCGCCTGCGATAGGACCGCCGCGCCCGATGTCATCCTCATCTTCATCTTTGCCGCCGATGCCGCCCCGGCCCATGGGCATGCCCATACCCATGGAGGTGCCGGGCATGCTGCGCCCGCCGCCCATTCCCATGGCGCCGCCGCGCATCCCGGGAGGCCCCATCGCGCCGCCTGCGCTCATCATGCCGCCCATCATGGGGGCTCCGGGCATGCTCATGCCGCCCATCATCGGCGCACCGGGCATGGGAATGCCGCCCATCATGGGGGCTCCGGGCATGCTCATGCCGCCAGCCATGCCGGCGCGACCGGCCTGCATGCCGACGTTGATGGAGCCGCCTATGGTCTCCGGCGGACTTGCCATGCCGGGAACGACCCGCGTGGGCTCACCATGCCGCTTCAGTACTGCAGCGTAGTCGCGCCAAATGCGGACGCCGAGAAGCTCTCGCTCGGCAGGCGGAGCCGCATAGGCTGCCGCCACCGCGGCCGTGAAGGCGACCGCGAGCGCCATGCTCAGCGCAGTACGTATCGGTCGTAGCATCATCCAACCTCCTGACAGTACTGAAACAACACCACAGGGACGGAACCGATTGCCGGTTTCGCCTCGGTGGTGGGCACTTCCTTCTTTTCCTTCGTATTCCTTCATACCATTGTAGCACGGGAGATGTTTCTCACGTTCCGGTTGCCGCAAGTTCGCTCACCGTTACGAACTCATAGCCCCTTCGCTTCAGGGCTGCGAGTATCTCCGGCAGGGCAGTCAGCGTCGCGCTCGACCCGTTGTGCAGCAGTACGACAGCGCCCGGGCGAACCTGAGACAGCACATGCTGCACCACAGACTGGGGGCCGATGTGCTCGCTGTACTCCGCGTTCACGGTCCACATGCATGCACGGAGACCTGCCGACCCAGCAACGGCAAGCACCCGATCGTTCACCCGTCCGCCGGGGGGTCTGAAGAACCTCGGCACGCGGCCTGTGATATGCGCGATGCATGCGCTCGTTCGGATCAGCTCCGCCTGCACGGCACGATGATTGAGCCGCGTGAGGTTCGGATGGGTGAAACTGTGGTTCGCGATCTCCATGCCCGAATGCGCCATCTGAGCCACAAGGTCGGGGTTGGCTGCGGCATGTCGCCCGACCACGAAGAACGTTGCCCGAGCGTCGTACTGACGCAGTATGTGGAGTATCCGCTCGGTCGGGCCGCGTCGAGGGCCGTCGTCGAAGGTGAGCGCCACAACGCGGCGTCCTGGGCTGCCAGTCCACAGCGGCACGGCGGCTCTGTCCGGCGAGCCATAGACCGATGGGTCGGGCCGGTCGGGAGGTTCTATGGCATCTGCCAGCCAGCGCAGCGACCGTTCGCCCGACGTATCGCCCATCGCGCCGGCGGCGTTGATGCCCATGCGGGCAAGCGCTGCGCGGCTGGGCTTCAAGCCTAACACCCGCCACAGAACTTCGGGGTCCGCGCTCGGAGCGTCCGTTGGACGGACGAGAGCGTCGGACATCGGCTCTTGACTGCAGTGAAGCGGAGCTCGGGGATCGAACGTCATGAGCAGACCTGAAGACTCGGCATACCTGCCAGTGTCTCGGATCAGCAATGCTTCGCGAGCCGAATCGAGGGCGCGCCTGTGATCGCCTTGCCGCAACGCAATGGCTGCTGCGAGGCCCAGCCGTGCCTGCGCCAGGCTGTCGGGCAGCGGAACCGACGGATCGCGCAACGCTCCGCGGAGATGGGACGCGTAGGCTCGCATAAGCAGACACGCAGCAACGTTGCCGTTCTCCATGGCGCGCTCGGCCCACGTCTCGGCCTCGGCAAGGTTCCCTCGCGCCAGACTGGCGAGGCCCAGGCCATATGCCGCAAGACTGTCGTCCGGCGCGCCCGCCAGCACGCGAAGCCATGCCGACTCGGCGTCGCCGGTCTCTCCGCGGTAGAAGAAGACTGCACCTGCCAGATTGTTAAGGAGCGCGCTATCCGGAGCGGACTTCAGTCCCTCGCGGACACGGGTTGCAGCAACAGTCCACTTGCCCCGATGCACGGCGCCCATCACCGCCACATAGCTTCGCAGTTCGACCTGACTCCAGGCCGAGACTTGCGGAGCGACCAGCATGTTCAGCAAGGCGATGATGGTCACCGACCATAGGACGTGCGCCGAGCTCGCCACGTTACACCGCGGGTGCGTCTCATTCGGCAGCCGAGCGCCGGCCATCATACGCGAGCCTTCTGCCACTTTCGATCGCGGAACAGAGCAATAGCGAGGATGCCGCTGAGGACGGTGGTCGCTGACATGGCGATCCATGCGCCTCGCGACCCCATCCCGATGCCCAGGGCCATCGCCCACGTCAGAGGAATGCGGAAGACCCAGAATGAGATCGCTGTGGCGACCGTTGGTCTCACCGTGTCTCCTGCGCCCTGCAGAGCGCCTGTGAGAATCATGCCGAAGCCGAGCATCGGCTCCGAGATCGCCATGATGCGCAGGTAGTCGGCGGCGATCGCCACCACCGCCGGGTCTTTGGAGATTATCCGGGCGAACGGCTCGGCGGCGAGGAAGAACACCACTCCCATGATCGTCACGAGGGCGACGCCCTGATAGGCAGCGAACCAACCGAGTCGCTCGGCATTCTTCAGGTTCTTCGCGCCGAGAGCCTGACCGACGAGCGCCGATGCCGCCATGCTATAGCCCAGACCGGGCATGAAGGCGATGGATTCGGCCGTCAGTCCGATCGGCAGCGCGGCGACGGCGTTCATGCCCTGAGGCGTTCTGGCAAGGATGCTGGTGAACCCCAGCATCGAGGTTGTGCGCACGAGCGCCGAAACGGCGGCGGGTATGCCGATCCTCATTACGCGCCACCCCCAGTGGAGGGTTGGCTTCAGGTGCCGCATACGTAGGCAACCCTTGAGAGGCGACCGCCTGAGGATGACCAGGTACAGGATCAACGAGACAACCATGGATGATGACATGGCCATGCCGCCGCCCCGCAGCTCGAGCCGGGGCGCTCCCCAGTGACCCAGCATGAGCGTCCAGTCGCCCAGGATGTGCACCGCATTGGCGGCGAGCATGACCTTGAGCGGGGTCCGGGTGTCGCCGATGCCTCGGAAGGCGGCGCTGAGAACGGCGCCAACGTTGCCCGGAATGGTCCCCGGCAAGGCAAAGGCGAGGAAGTCCCTGCATTCCTGCGCCGGTCGCCCGTAGACGCCCATGCCCTTGAGGAGAGCTCCGAGACCGAGGAACAAGCCGGCCACCGTTACGGCGCCTATGACGGCCGCAAGGGCTATGGACTGGCCAGCCGCGCGCTCGGCGTTCTCGGGCTCCTCGGCGCCCGTGAAACGGGCGACCAGTGCGGTGGTGCCGACGGTAATGGCCATAGACATGGCCATGACGACGAACATGACCTGACCGCCGACGCCCACCGCCGCCAGAGCATGGGGTCCTAGCGAGCCCACAAAGACGCGGTCGAGAATGCTGTTGGTGGTCATCAGCGCGAAGGTAAGCACCAACGGCCATGCAATGCGCCAGACCGTCAGATGGGCTTCCATGGCTGTCAGTGGTCGACCCAGCGTGTGGGGCAGCGCGCGAGCGTGTGCAGGAGCAGTCATAACGATGCATTCTACCTCTGGGCGTGCCGGCTTGAAGGAATGCGGCGACGATGGAGCGAACCCTGTCGAACATCGCGCCGCGTCTTATCGGGGCGCATTCGAGGAGCCCTGCATGAAACAGAAGGTCGGAGTTGCCATGTTATCGTTTGCGCATGTCCATGCGCCGGGCTATGCCGATCAGGTCGCCAGGAATCCGCGCGCCGAGATCGTGGCCGTGTGGGATGAGGATCCTGTACGGGGCTCGCGTGAGGCGGATAAGCGCGGCGTGCCGTTCTGCGCCCGGCTGGATGATGTTCTGGCGCTGCAAGAGGTGGACGGTGTGGTTGTGGACACGCCGACGGCACTGCATACGGAGGTATTGATCGCCGCCGCCGAAAAACGGAAACACATCTTCACGGAGAAAGCGCTGACCGTCACCGTCGCCGATGCCGACAGGGTGCGGGCAGCAGTGAATGCCGCGGGCATCCGGTTCATGATCTCGCTGCCGTCACGCACGCGACCCGAGGTACTCTTCGCCAAGGATGTGATAGATCGCGGGCTTCTCGGTCAGATCACCGAAATGCGCGCCCGTGTCGCCCATATGGCTGCGCTCGACCGCTGGTTCGGTCCGGGGGACGGTCATAGCGGTACCCAGTGGTTCGGCGATGAGGCTGCGGCTGGCGGCGGCGCGTTCTTCGATCTGGGTTGCCATCGTGTGGACATCATGCGCTGGATGCTCGGCGAGCCTGCGAGCGTGGTTGCGCGCATGAACAACGTCAGCGGCGCCTACCCGATTGACGACAACATGGTGGCCGTCGTCGAGTTTCGCAACAAAGCGCTGGGTATCCTGGACGTGTCCTGGGTGCATCGCGCAGGGCCCAACCCGCTGGAGATCTACGGAACCGAAGGGTTTCTGTCGGTCGGTATGGGGAGTGGACCCAACATCTGGCTGGAGAGCACCAAGCTCGAGGCTCAGGGCATCAGGGGAGCCATCTCGCCCACCAATCTGCCGCCCGCTTTGCCCATGCCCGTGGATCAGTGGATCAGCGCCATCCTCGACGGCACGCCTATGACGATCGGCATAGACGACGGGTGGAACCTGACACAGCTCCTGGACGGCTGCTACACCGCCGCGCGGACCGGCAAGGCCGTGGACTTCTGATGGGGGTCAAGGAGGACATATTCGCCGTCGTGCGCACCATTCCGCGCGGGATGGTACTCTCGTACGGTCAGGTGGCCGAAATGCTGCCGACGGGACCCATGCCTGCCCGCATTGTTGGCCAGATCATGGCGCAGTCGCCGCCCGACGTGCCCTGGCAGCGGGTGGTTGCGCGCGACGGAACGCTGGCCATCGCCAAGCGGAGCCCCGCAATGGCGGCGCAGCAGAGGCAGTTGCTGGAAAGCGAGGGCGTCACCTTCGATCCTGCGGGTCGGGTGAACATGGATCGCCACTGCTGGCAGACGGGCGGTTTTGTGGGCGGACTGTTTGATGACGAGTGAGGCGCTCGGGCGCCCGAAGTCGGCGCGGTAGAGGATAGGCGGAGACTCGGAGTATGGCAACCTGGTGGTTCTCTGGCTTCGACTGGGTGCGGTTTCACTCCCTCGCGCCCGTCCTGCGGCGCGCCGCGAGTGTGCAGGAACTGCGCTCAAGCAACGATCCGCAGGTGTCGGAGCTGGCTTATTCGCTCGACGAGGAGTTGCTCATGACGCAGGCGTGCAACAGGATCCTCGGGGAGCTTTGCACGCGCCAGCCGTTTGTAACCTGCGGAGTCTCTCTGCCTGAGCTGGTGCGTGCTGTCCGGAAGCGATCGGCTGGCGAGGAAGTCGCCGACGTTCTGACCGACCTCGCTTTGTCGGGTCACAACATCGAGGCCTGGTTCAAGGCCGACGAAGGGCTCATGGGCCTGCTGAAGCCCGAGGAGGTCGAGCATCTTGCCTCGCATCTGGCCGCGTGCATGCGCGAGTCTCCGTCACCCGAAGAGAGCCGCGGCGTTCTCGGCTGGGCGCGCAGGCTCAAGCCTGTCACCACACAGGACGACCTGCTGGAGGAGCTCGCCTCCGTTGTCTCGGCAGCGGAGGCGGATGGCCAGGGATTGGCAGCGGTGCTGGAGGAGTAGGGGGCACGAGCGTCCTGGCCCTGTGCGGCGTATTACCGCATCATTAGCTGCCGTCGGACGCATTGCATCTGGCCCGCGCAGGCCTGAGGGCGGCCACAGGCGGGCAAGGCGCGGTCGGCCTGGTCGCTGTACCCGCGCCTCGCCCATCGCATCAGGCCATGAGCTCCGACCTCGAGGCTCTCAGCTCTTGGCTCTCAGCTCTTAGCTCTCCGCTCTCCGCTCTTAGCTCTCCGCTCTCAGCCCTCAGCTCTCCGCTCTCCGCTCTCAGCTCTCAGCTCTCAGCCCTCAGCTCTCAGCTCAATAGATCGTCAGCGTCGCCTCCCCGTATCCTGCGTCAACCCACGCGTCGCCCGCGAACTCGCAGCGCACGGTATGGCTGCCTGCGCTCAGTCCGGACGTGTCGTAGTAGTAGCGGGCAATGCCCGGACTGCCCGAGGCGGTCGTGCCCGTGACCACGTCGGCGATCCACGTGCCGTCAATGGAGAATGCCAGGGTCTTGCCCTGTTGCGGCTGGTAGTCGTACAGACGCCGGAAATAGCAGTACAGGCGGTACATGCCGCCCTGCGGCACCGACCTCGGCATCACCCACAGGTACGGCAGCGCCTTCATGACATTGAGGTTGGCGGTTCCGCTGACAGGTAGGTATCCGTCACTGCCGGGCCACTCCGACAGGATGGTGCGAACCCCTGAGCCTGTGGCATCGGGCACGTGGTAGTAGGGATAGCTGGCGTAGCCCTGCACGTTCGTGGGCCGCGCGATGATGAACGTGCCGTCCACGTAGAAGTTCACCTGCCTGTCGTAGAGGGGAGTGTTGTCGCTGCGAAGCAGGCGGCACTTCAGCTCCGTTACGCCCGTGATCCGTGCTGTCCGATCGAAGGTTGCCATCTTGGTGCTCCAGACCAGGGCGGTCAACGTCGCCTGCCCCGATGAGGGATAGTAGAAAGCGTCGCCGCCAAACTCGGCGTGTATGACCCTTGTGGTTGGTCCGGGGTAGATGGTGTAGTTGAGGTCGGCGCGGCCGGTGCCGCCGGTCGTGCCATAGCCTGCCCACGTTCCGTCTACGTAGAAGTAGATCTGGCGATTCGCGATCCACGCTCCGTCGTGCACGCGTCTGAGGTAGGCGCGCAGGGTCACTGTGTCCCCAACGGTGCCCGTTCTATCGAGCGTGAACAGCGAGGTCGCCGTCTGCAGGTAGTTGAGGGGCGCAGATCCCATCGTGGAGTGGGGGAGGAACGCGCCGCTCTCGTAGTAGGCGAGGATGCGCGAAGCGTAGCCGGTTGGATCGGTGTCCGGGATGGTGAGCGGGAACCGCGCCACGCCGAAGCCGTCCGTAACCGCCGACCCGAGGTAGGTTCCGTCGAACCGGAAATGGACGGTCGAGCCAACCAGCGGAGCGCTCAAGTGGCTCAGGGTTGCTGTGAGTTCCACGCTGTCGCCCACTCGGGCAGTGAGCGGCGCCACGCGCAGCGATGTGAGCGGGTACGCGACGATAGCTGCGGTGTGGCGTCCGCCAGCCGCGAGGTCGCTGGCCAACATGGGCGTCTGCGGCCAGGCGACCGGTACCGGAACGTTCCTGCCGCTGGCGCTCCCATCGCCGATCTGTCCGTAGTCATTGGATCCCCACATCCATGCCGACCCGTCTGCCTGGATGGCGCCGGCGTGCTGATCGCCGGCGGTCACGTGAATGGCGCTGGTGAGGTTCGAGACCTGAGTGGGAATCAGCGCGTCATCAAGGGTGCCGTTCCCGAGTTGTCCGGCGGCATTGCTGCCCACCGCCCATACTGTACCGTCCGCTCTGCGGAACACGGTGAACGTGCCGCCGGCGGCGACCTGGACGACATCGCCCATGCCAGCCACGCTGACCGGCGTGGTTCTGCTGGTGGTCGTGCCATCGCCAAGCTGCCCGTAGAAGTTGTTACCCCAGGCAACGACGGTGCCATCCGCACGGACCGCCACGCTGTGGCTTCCGCCCGCTGCGATGGCGACGACCCATCCCAGACCGGTTACCTGCACCGGGACCGAGCTGTCGGTTGTCGTTCCGTCGCCAAGCTGGCCGGAATCGTTGCGGCCCCATGCCCACACGGTGCCGTCTGCCCTGAGGGCTAGCGTATGGTAGTCGCCTGCGGCTACGGCGATAACGCTGGAAGGCGACGTTAGCTGCACCGGCATATTGCGGTTATCGGTCGTTCCGTCGCCGAGCTGACCGTAGGTGTTCAGACCGCAGGCGTGGATCCGTCCCAGGCCGTCGACTCCCAGGCTATGGAACCGTCCGGCGGCGACCTGTCGGACGGATCCCTGCTCCGTGATAGGCGTCGGAATGCTGCGCCCAGAGGTGTCGCCGGTTCCTAGCTGGCCATAGGCGTTGTCCCCCCATGTCCAGACCGCGCCCGACGCGCTCATTGCAATCGAGTGGAAGCCGCCAGCCTCGAGCTGAGCGGGCGCGAAGATCTCGAGGGTTTGGGACGGCGCGAGACGCTGGGTGTTCGTTCCGTCGCCGATCTGGCCGGAAGCGTTGGCGCCCCACGCCATGCTGGTGCTCTCCCAGCGCACAGCGATGGAGTAGAAATGGCCTGCGGCGACCGTGGTGACATCGTACAGATCGGCGACGCTCGCGGGGTTCTCGCCGTACATGCCCGAGCCCCAGCCGCCGCCCCAGATCCACACGCCGCCTGCAGTGTCTACGGCCAGGCTATGGTTGCCGCCGCCGCGAAGCTCACGCAGCGAAGGCAGTCCCGAGATCGGTCCTGGGGTGTCACGGTCGGTGGTCGTGCCGTCTCCTAGCTGGCCGTTTCCGTTGTACCCCCATGTCCATCCGGTGCCGTCGGCGCGAACGACGAGGGAATGCCAGCTGCCGGCGGTCACCGTGCGCGCATCGCTAATGCCCGTTGCGCGTACAGGCACCACGGAGCTGATCCGCGACCCGTTTCCGAGCTGACCATACGTGTTGTCGCCCCATGCCCAGACTGAGCCGTCGGCGAGGAGCGCCACACTGTGGCGAAAGCCCGCGCCCGCCATGACCACATGGGCGAAATCGGGTATCGAGACCGGCTCGAGCCGGCTGGTCGTAGAACCATCGCCGAGCTGTCCCGATTCGTTACCACCCCAGGAGTAGACCCGGCCGTCGGCGCTCACGGCGAGCGAGTGATGGAACCCCGCCGAGATGGAGCGGATGGCAGGAAGGCCCGCGACCGGGATAGGCACGTTGGATGAGTTGTAGGTGGAGTCACCCAACTGCCCGTTGTCGTTGAGACCCCACGTCCACACCGTCCCGTCCGACCGAAGGGCCATGCTGTGGCTGCCTCCAGCCGCTATGTCAACGACATCGCTAAGGCTCAGGACCTGCACGGGCACATCCGAGTCGGAGTTCGTGCCGTTACCTAGCTGTCCGGCCCCGTTGTAGCCCCAGGACCAGACGGTGCCGTCGGCTCGGAGCGCCAGCGCATGGGTGCCGCCAGCCGATACTCTGACGACGTCCCTGAGGTTGGCGACCTCCGTGGGTATTCTGATGTCCTGGCGGCCACCGATACCTAACTGCCCCACATGGTTGTCACCCCAGCTCCAGACCGTGCGGTCCGCATGAGCCGGCAACGTCGCGCCGCCTGCGAATACGCACGCGATTGCCGCGACCGCCGCGCATAAGCGCACTCGCATACATCCTCCTCCTTATTGCTTGAATGATCCTGATAGCCTCCGCGAGCCCAGTGCCCGCGGAGGCGCGCTCTTGTCCGAATATAGTATGAGCACGACGTTTCGCCACGTTCAAGAGGGAGAGTGGTCTCGTCTCGTTCAGTCAGGCAGTCGTTTCGCGAGGCGAGACCAGGCGCGAACCAACGGTCTCGTCCGGATTGTCGTGTGCCTGTCCGAAATCTCGGTTCAGGCTCGCCGGGGCGGTTGGCTTGGGAGCGGTAGCAGGTCATGTCGCTCTCCGGCACTCATGCGCCAAGCCGACGCGTTCGCTCGCTCCGTGCCATAATGCGTGTGGGCCCTGTTCCTGCGCACGTTTCGGCATCCGTTGCGTGTGCGCATGAACAGGCAGCACAACATCTGCGACAGGAGACCTCGACGCGTGATGCAGTTTCCGACCCCGCCCGCTCCTCCGACCGAACCGTTCCGAACCGCCGTGTGGATCGCACCGCAAGTCGGGCAGATCCCGCCGCACGGGACCCCTCTGTTCCGCAAGGAGTTCCGCCTCGACGCGAAGCCGCGCAAGGGCGTCCTGCGAATAGTGGGTCTGGGTGACTACGACGTAACGATCAACGGCAGGCGTGTCGCGCCAACGGGCATCAATCAGCCGTGGTCGCAGTACGAGAAGACGGTCTACTGGTCGGAGTTCGATGTGACGAAGCTGCTCCGATCAGGCGCCAACTGCGTCGGCGTTCAGCTCGGCGCGTCGTTCTGGCACAACCCGAACCCTCCGGCCGGTCGCTATAACAAGGACGGTCCTCAGCGGGCCGCATCGGAGCCGTTTCTGCTGATGGCTGAGATCGAAGCGCCAGGCATAGGGATCGTGTGCGCCACCGACGGCACGTGGCGTACGCAGCGCGGTCCGGTGGTCTTCTCGCATATGTATGCAGGAGAGGACTACGACGCGAGGCTTGCCGCGGACGGATGGGATAGGGCAGGCTTCGACGACTCGGAGTGGCAGGCGGCACGGAGCCTGGGACCGGCCGGCTCGCGTGAGGGAGCGCTTGCCGATCTGGGCCGATTGCGCAAGCGCGATTGGCCGGGCTTCGCCTCGTATCAAGCCGACAGTCCGAGCGACCTGCGAGCCGCGTCGGACGGTGCGATTCTGGCGGGCTTTCCGCAGAACATGTCGGCGCAGTTGCGCGTGAAGCTAGACGGCGGCAAGCCCGGCGACAGGGTGACGTTCAGGCTGTGCGAGCATCGCGACACAGACGGGAGGCCTGTGGGCGCCTACGTGGTGGAGACCGCCATCGTCACGGACGGACGGCCAGTGGATCGGCGCTGGTCGCACTTCTATCTGGGCATGCAGTTTGCCGAGGTGCGTGGCGCGGTGCTGCCGGGATCGCCGAACCCCGGCAGTCTGCCCGTGCTCCGCGGCCTCGAACTCATTCACGTTCGGTGTGGACTACCGGAGGTCGGCTCGTTCCGCACGTCCAGCGACCTGCTGAACCGCACGCATGCGCTCGTTGATTGGGCCATGCGGTCCAACATGAGCTGGGTGATGACCGACTGTCCGCACCGCGAGAAGCTCGGCTGGCTGGAGTGCGCCTATCTCCTCGCCCCTTCCTTCATGTACCGCTACGAGGGGCGCGAATGGTTTGCCAAGATCGCGCAAGATATCCGGGACGCACAGGAGGCCAACGGGATGGTGAGGACCGTGGCTCCGTCCTATCCGAAGGGCCGCTTCCCTGGCGCGTTCGATTGGACAGTTGAATGGGGAGCCGCCGCCGTGCTGACGCCATGGCTTCACTATGAGTGGTATGGCGACCTGCAGGTTCTGCGCGAGAGCCTCGATTCCATGCGTCGGTTCACCGACTACGTCGGGACGCTGGCCAAAGGCAATATCGCCCCTCAGGGCCTCGGCGATTGGTATGACTACGGCCACGGGCACGGTCCAGGACCGTCCCGGTTCACGCCGACGGATCTGTCGTCAACGGCGTCCTGGGCGCTATGCGCTCTGACGGTATCCCGTGCGGCCGCGGCGCTGGGGGATGAGGGTACGGCCCGTCGCTACCGCGATCTGCACCGTGAGATCGCGGCTGCCTTTCAGCGGGCGTTTCGCGATCCGGCAACGCGCTTGCTGCGGCATCTGGGAAGCCCGCAGTGCGCGAACGCCATGGCGATCTGCGCCCAAGTGGTGCCGGAAGATGACCATGCGTTGCTCATCGCCGACATGATCGCCGACCTCGAGAAGAGGGGCTGGCAACAGACCCCCGGCGACGTGGGCCATGTCTACTTCATCCGGGCGCTCGCGGAGGCCGGCCGCTCGGACGTGCTGCACAAGGTCTACTCGCGAACGGGTCTGGGAAGCTACGGCGGGATCATTGCCAAGGGACTCACCAGTATGCCCGAAACCTGGGATGCCATGATGGACGGCTACCAGTCGCTCAACCACTGCATGCTCGGGCACGTGATGGAGTGGCTGTACGGATATGTCGGGGGCATACGGCAGGTCGGTGGAAGCGTCGGATGGCGCGAGGTGGTGATCGGGCCCAACCCGGGCGACCTGACATCGGCCGACGTCTCGCTCAGGACGCCTCGCGGCATGATCCGATCATCATGGCGCGTCGAACAGGGACGGTTCATTCTAGAGGCGACGGTGCCCAGAGGGGTGAGGGCGAAGGCTGTGATGCCGTCGGGTCAGGTCATGCAGCTCAAAACCGGCCGGAACGTGGTGGAGTCGGGGCCACTCAGCGAGCGGGCGACACGCGGCAGCGCGCCCTGAACGCGCGCATGTCGAAGCCAAGAGGGTCTTCCTTCCGACCCGCAGGCCGTGCCACGTGTGCATGGCTGACGATACGGCGGTCGGGGATCGCGTAGCGGCGTCTCAGAAGCCTCACGATGCTCGCCGCAGCTTCGATCTGCGCCTCGGGGTAGGGGTCGCGTCCATCGCCGCGGTTAACCATCTCGATACCCACGCTGAAGTCGTTGACATGGGCGATGCCCTCCAGCGCGGAGCGGCCTGCATGCCATGCGCGGCGCGTTACCGGCACCATCTGGACCACCGTTCCGTCGCGGTCCACGATGAAGTGGGCAGATACCTTCGTGGCCCGGGTGCGAAAGCACCCGATGGTCGCGACCAGGGTTTCGATCTCGGTGGCGTGCATGACGACGCAGGTGATGCGCGCACCGGAGGGCCGGTCGTCCACATTGGGGGAGGCAACAAACGGCCACTGGCTCGGTTCCGGTCTCTGGTAGGGGCGAGCAAACAGCATGGCTATCGTGAGGAGGCCCGCGAGGGTCCAGACTCGAAACGACCGAGCAAGACACGCGCGGACGATCCGCTGGGCTGCCCGGATGGGAACCTCTACGACGTTCAGCCGAAAAGGAATGGCCCTCAGCTCTCGATCACCGCGCGGATTCTGGACTTGAACTGCTCCGTGTCGAACTGCCTCGCATGGCGCCCGATCGCGGCATGGTCAAACGTCAGGCCCTCGAAGCGCTCAACCGCCGCGCAGAGCGCCTCGACGGTCTGAGGAGCAAAGAGCACGCCTGTCACTCCGTCAACCTGAGTATCAAGGGCTCCTCCTGCAGCGTAGGCAATCACCGGTCGTCCCGCCGCGTTGGCCTCGACCGGGGCTATCCCGAAATCCTCTTCACCCGGCATGAGGAATGCACGTGCGTTGGCCACCAACTCAGGAAGTCGGGCATTGTCCACCCATCCCAGGAACTCCACGGTCGGTCCCGCGCGCCGCTTCAGCTCTGCCGCCTGTCGCCCCGTGCCGACAATCTTGAGCGGCCTTCCCAGACGGGTCATGGCATCCACGGCCATATCCATGCGCTTGTAGGGGACAAATCGAGACACCGCGATGTAGTAGTCTCCCCGGACCTCCGAGACGGCAAACCGGCTGGTGTCGACGGGCGGCGGAACGACGATTGCCTCGCGTCGGTAGAACTTGGCGATGCGTTGTTGAACCGCGGTTGAGTTGGCAACGTAGGTGTCCACGCGCGATGCCGATACCTGGTCCCAGAGTCGCAGGTAATGCAACATCGGGGTCAGTAGCCGCCGAAAGCGACCGACGCGCTCGCCCTTCAGGTAGGTGTCGGTCATCCACACATAGCGCATGGGAGCGTGCATATAGCACACATGGCGCGTGTGAGGAAGCGTGATCACGCCTTTGGCGAAGGCCGAGGATGAGCTGATGACCAGATCGTAGGCGCTGAGGTCGAACCCTTCGAATGCCATCGGATAGAAGGGGAGCATCGTTCGGTGCAGTTTGCCGCGTGCCGGCCAGTGCTGCAGGGAGGATGTGCGAATATCCCACGAGCGATACTCCGCGGGCATGACGGCTGGATCGTAGACCGACGTGTAGATGGGCGCTTGGGGGTAGAGCTCGTGCAGCGCTTCGAGCACCTTCTCGGCGCCCCCCATCTGGACGAGAAAGTCATGGACCAGTGCAACAGACGGGGAGGACATCCTAGGCCTCCGCGGCGGACGACGCCACACGGTGACGGCAGAACGCCCTCCCGATGCGATCCATGTCTACCAGAGGAACGGCAATCCGATGTACCGCCACATGTAGATACTGCTGAACGCTTCGCCTACCGTGATGCCGCGCTTGCCACGCTCTGGAATGAAGAGGATGTCCTCGGGCTCCATGGTCAGGTTGAAGGCCATGTTGCTCTTCTTCAGCAGCGCATTCAGGTCAAGCTTGATCATCTCTGGCTTGCCTGAGCGCGACCGGATGATGCCGGCCTCGCGGAGGTTTGCATTCGGCCCCTGGCCGCCTGCCTGCCCCAGCGCTTCCAACACGGACACCTTCTTCTTTTCTGGGATGGTGTAGTAGCCGGGGCGTGCCACCATGCCCATGACGGCAAAGCGTTCCTCGATTTCGGGGATGAACAGAACGTCGCCTGGCTGTATCTTGAACTCCTCGATGTAGGGATCGTGCTTGCCCTCCACCAGAAGCGGGCGAAGGTTGGTGGGTATCTCCTTGCCCTCGCGGAGTACGTACGCCTTAGACAGTCCGGCGCGCTCGGTCGGGTTCCCTGCCATCGTGAGGAGCGCAAGCAGGTTCATGTCCTCGTAGATCTCGAGGGTGCCCGGATTGCGAACCTGTCCAAGCACGTTGACAAGCAGCTTCGAACGCTCGATCTCTTCGATGAGGATGAGGTCATTGCGCTGCAGCGCGATATTCGCCGTGCTCTTGGGATCCTCCAGAGCCGCTGCGAGATCCAGACTCAGGACCTCAGTGCGTCCACGGATCAGTCTGCCAGTCACGCGCGATGGCTTGGTCGCCAGACCGCCTGCCGCAGCAATCAGGTCCATGAGCCTCCACGGGCCGCGCATGAAGAAGGTGCCGCCCTGCCGCACGGCGCCGATCACGCTGACGCGATTGGCGCGCATCTCGCGCACTAGCACCAGCACCGAGACATTGTTGAGGGTAACCTCGAGGGCGTTCTTTATCTCCATGGCCAGTTGGCTGGCGGTCTTGCCGGCGGCCATGATCTCGCCGACGCGCGGAAACGTGATGCGGCCGTCGGGCATGATGTTGACGGTCCGCTCCAGACCCGAATGGGTGGGGACGGCGATCTCAATGACATCGTCGGGGCCGAGCACATACTCGGGGTCGACGGCAGGCGGTTCCTGAGCGTGTACTGCCGTTGCCAGAACAAGGAGTATCGCTGCGACAGTGGCTAGAGTTCTCATGCGTTCGACTCCTCGTCCTTCGCAATGGCGGTGGTCTCTTCGGCACCATCCTCCGTGGTTCTGCCTTCTGCGGCGGCGAGCATGGCCTCATACTCTGAGTGCCTGCTGCGACGCCGGCCCTTTTCGCCTTCCACCTTGGGCGCGTAGTCGTAATACCGGTAGTACCGGTAGTAACCGTAGTAGTAGTAGTCATCGCGGATGCCGGACAACGTGATCTTGTTGAACACGATGCCCAGAAGGTTGGCGTGGGCCTGCGCAAGCAGGTCGTTGGCATGACGAATGGCCGACTTACGCGCCTCCCCGAACTGCACCACGTAGAGCACGCCGTCCACATCTGCCGACAGAACCTGAGCGTCGGCCGATGCAAGGAACGGTGGGCTATCGTAGATCACGACGTCGGCGCGCTCGCGCAGCATAGCATGCAGGTTGCGCATGGCGGGCGAGTTGAGGAGCTCAGCAGGATTGGGGGGCAACGGGCCAGTCGCGAGCACTCTCAGGCCCGGAATGGCCGTCTCCTGCAGCGCATCATCCAGCGCCGTGTTGCCGACGAGCACATTGGTCAACCCGGGACGTTGATCTACGTCAAACTTCTGATGCAGCGTCGGTCGCCGAAGGTCTGTGTCCACTGCTATCACGGATCGCCCGTCAAGGGCCATGGCAACGGCGAGGTTCGCGACGGTCAGGGACTTACCTTCGCCGGGCACCGTGCTCGTGACCAACATGGCTGTGCTCTCGGTGCCTACGGTGGCGAACCGCACGTTGGTTCGCAGAACCCGGTAGCTTTCAAGCAGTGATCCTCCGTGCGCCTCGCGGATCAGCCGCGCCTTCGACTCCTCGACCAGCGGGACAAAGCCGAGTACCGGCACGCCCATCAGCCTGCGTGCGTCTTCGGGGGCGTTAACGCGATCGTCCAGGTACTCCTGCAGCAACGCCAAGCAGATACCCACCAGCAGCCCGACCACGGCGGCGTAGAGCAGGTTGCTGGCCGTCCGGGGCGCTACCTTGACGGCGACGCGGGGTGCAGAGATGACACGAACAGGATCCGGCGCCGCCTTGCCCCGCACGCTCAGGTCGTCGATATTCCTGCTGAACTGCGCGGCCGCCGACTTGTGACGCTCCGCCTCGGCTTCGAGGCGCGCCTGTCGGATGTCCTGAGCGCTGATACCCGCTAACGTCTGGTTGATTTTCGCCGCATGGGTCCGCAGAGCTTGCAGCTGCAAACGATCGCCGAGAAGCTGGCGTCTTGCGCGCGCTATCTCCGTATCCAGTGCGTCAAGCGCGGGGTTCCGTCCCTTACGGGTCAGGGTGATGGTTGCGGGCATGAGAGAGACACGTTGCCGCAGCGCCGCGATGCGTGCGTCGAGTTCCTGGACCTCGGGAGCCGCGGGCTTGAACAGCACGAGCATTCCCGAACGTTGCGTCTGCAGCGCTGCGATAGTTTCCTCCGTCTTGGCGATCTCAGGGTTGGTGATTGTCTCACGAGTTTCGACCCATTCCGGAGTCGCACGGCGCTGGCTTTCCAGCGCGCGCAGCGTTGCATCGCTGACCTGAACCGCCGTTTCACCCTTGCGGATGTTCATCGTGGTCTCAGACTGGAGCCGCACCATCTCTTTGGTGCCTTCGGAAACGCTATAGACCTTGGACAGTTGCCTCAACTTCTGGAGCTCGGCCTGAACCGCCTGCAGTTGCTCGGTCTCCTCTTTCACGCGCAGCCGCATGAACTCGATGGCGTTGTTGATCTCCTCTTTGCGGTTCCACGTGATGTTCTTTACATACACGCGCGGGAGGGCGTCGAGAAGACGCCGAGCGCTATCCGGATTGGTTGATTCGGCGGCGATGTCCAGCACCGAAGTCTGCCCGGCCTGGCCCACCATGATAGAGACGCTTCCCGGAGGTACGCCGGATTCCCGGTAAGCCGCCGCCATCACGCCCTCGCTCTTGATGATCTCGATCTGCGTGTTGATGTCCCCGACATTGCTCTGCATGAAGAACTGGCTCAGGAGCGGGTCTCCAGCATACGGGCTGTACTGCCGGTTCCCAGCATCCACCAGCATCCGTGTAGTCGACCGGTAGACAGGCTGCGTCAGGTACGTGGAGACGGCTCCGACCGCGAAAATCACCAATGCCGCCAGGATGATCACCAATCGGCGACGCTTGATGATGTTAACGTAGTCACGCAGAGATATTTCGCTACTGGACCAGGTGACGGTTTGCATGCGTGTCCGACATCCTTTCGCGCATCTGAAAGCGCTCGGGGTATAGAATGAAGTCCTAGTCTACCATAGGGCACGACTCGGCCTGTCAGCAGGCGCCACGCCCTGTGATGACAGCAGGAATGGTTCTGACGAGGATCAGGAGGTCGAGCCAGAAGGAACGGCGCTGGATGTAGTCAAGGTCCAGCTCAATCCACTGGTCGAAACGCACCTTGCTACGGCCGTTTATCTGCCAGAGACAGGTGAGCCCCGGCCGCACACTAAGCCTCTGCCACTCGCGCTCGCCATATTGCTGGACTTCCTCCGGCAAGGGAGGACGCGGACCGACCAGACTCATGTGACCGAGCAGCACATTCACGAACTGAGGCAGCTCGTCGAGGCTGTACTTGCGCAGGAAGCGGCCAACGGGAGTGACACGTGGATCGTTTTCGATCTTGAACACAGGACCATCGGCTTCGTTCAGATGCTCCAGTTCGCCCTTCATCGCATCGGCATTCGGGACCATCGAACGAAACTTCAGGAAAGGGAAGTGTCTGCCGCCAGTCCCCACACGCGTCTGAACATAAAGAACGGGCCCACGCGAGGTGAGTTTGATCAGGATCGCGATCAGGACAAACAGCCAGCAGAAGACCAGGAGAAACAGCGCGCTGGCAACGATGTCAATGAGTCTCTTGAGCCCCGTGTAGACGACGCTGGCAGGACGCACCGAGATGCACACCGACTCCGGCGGCAGTGTAGCAACGCTACCGGAGTCGGTTCTTGGGCCGCCGCGGAACGCTATACCGGACTCATAGGGCTGCTTCTGTGACATCATTCACTGTCCCCGCGAGGCGCTTCAGCACGCGAGTCTGCTCTTGTGCAAATGGGCGTGATCCAGAACGCAATGGCTATTATAGGGCAGCTTAGCGCGTGTGTCAACTGCGCGTTACCTCCAGCCCCGATGATGACACCGCGAAGTTCACGAATCGTGCCTTCTCGTTCGGCGGAGTGGCCTTCAGAATGGATCGGACCCGGTGTGCGGCTTCGGGGTCCTTCGCCATCATGAGCAGGTATCCTCCGCCGCCTGCCCCGAGAAGTTTCGCGCCGCGCAGGTAATCCTGGACCGGCTCGAGAATGCCCTGGACAGCCGGCGGGTTGGTTCCGGCATCGAGGGCCTGGTTCAGAAGCCAGCTTCGCGCGATCACGTCGCCCAGCTCGTCCGGATTTCGATGCTGAAGGGCGTCGGCGGCTGCCAGAGCGTTGTCGCCGATTCGACGAATCGTGCTGAGGCGACTGGCGTCGTTGACGAACAGTCCGTGCACTATGTCCTGAAGTATGCCTTTGGCCATTCTGGTTATGCCGGTGTAGTAGAGCAGCGCAGAGCCCGACATCAGCGCGTCCTCCGGCAGCCACCGCGCCGACAGAGTCTGGTCCGCGCCTGGTCTGCTCTCCACGAGTTTGACCCCGGGCAGAATGCCGCCGGCCTGATCCTGCCATCCGCCTCCGGTTGTCATCAGTTGCTCCAGCACCAGTGTCCTGTTAATGATCTCGGTCGTGTCCCAGCCTAGCCCGCACACTTCGCCGAGGGCCGCCAGTATGGTGGCGGCCAAGATGCTGCTGGTCCCGAGCCCGGAACCCTGGGGCACTGCCGACAGCACCGAGACCTCCAGTCCTCCTCCGAACCGCCGCAGACACTCAACAAGCGTGTCGCAGCGCTCGTTCGCGGCGAACTGCGGAAGGAAGCCGGCAAGCGCAAGGGCAGCTTTCGCAATCGCGAAGCTCGTACCGGGGTGCGAGAACCTGTCCAACTCCGCATACGTCTGGACGCGCTCATCCGCTCCGAGATCAATGGATCGAATGGTAATGTCGGCTCGATCCACGACGCGGACGAAACACTGCACGGGCGGCTGTCCGTTGAGGTTCACCGCCACGTTCGTAACACGGCCCCCGTGCATGATGCAGTAAGGCGGCGTATCGGTCCAGCCGCCGGCCAGATCGAGCCGAACGGGTGATCGCGCCCACACGATCTGATCGGGCAGTACTGTCGAGCGAGGATCGGCGGGATCACCCAGTGTTTGCTCGACAATACTCTGACGGAGCGCTGCGAAGCTTCGGCGATCGGCGTCTGAGGGATCCTCGCCGCGTGCACGTTTCTGTGCGGCGATCCACGCCCAGTCGTACATCCGGTCAAGGGGACTCGCCGATGCGTCTGTGTCTTCCAGGATGTCGCCGGCTGTCCGAAGCCCTGCTGTCGCCGCGAGGTCCAGTCGGTAGAACACGCTGTGAGCGCGGTTCGCGTGGAGGCGCTGGATTGCAGCATCCCGCATCATGTCGCGCTGTCGGCTCAGTGCGTCGACATCTGCGGCAGACAGGAGATCCTGAGCTGACAGTCGGGGAGACTGCAGCCAGGTGATCCGAGCATGGTCGTCTCCGGCTGGTGCGTCGGAGATCATCCAGGCAGCCATGGACGCCGCACAGTCAAGGGAAGGCAGGATCGGGAACAGCTTGGCGGTTTGAAGATCACGACCGGCTTCCGTTTGGATATCAGCCGGCGAAATGCCGCGCCGTTCGAGCCACGTGGCTATTGGACCTCCCAGCCACTCTGTATCGGGGTTTTCGACATCGCCGGCGAATGAGTCGTCCAGGCCATATAGCCTGATGCAGTACCCTCCGAGGGTTACCGGGACGATGTCCAGGCATATGCCGGCCGGAAGGTCCAGTTCGGACAGGCCAGCGGGAATGCTGGTCAGCACATGAGAGTGTTGCAGTGTCCACGAGTCCGGGATGTGGCTGTTTTCGACCCACAACGTGTGGTTGGTGGTGCGCCTCGTCGGACTGTCCAGGATAGAGTTCTGCAGTATCTGATCTGGATGCGCATGAGGGCCGCGAACCTTCCCCGCCGCGAGGCTGTCATTCTGCAGCTCGCACGTCGTTTCAATCAGTTGCCGGCTCGTCCCGAAGTGGTAGAACGCTCCATCCCTGATCTCCACAACGGCGCAGGACAGATGCGAGAACATGGCGTCTGGTTCTGTCGGGCGACGCCCGAGCGCGCCACCCACCTCTCTGTAGAGATCCAGGCGAGCGATCGGCGACTCCGGACGAGATTCCGGACCGAGAGAGCGTTTGAGGAGCGCCGCGACGGCACGCTTGTTCAGAATCCACACGCCGGCATCGAGGTAGTACTGCCACCTCGGCCCAAGGTCCGCCAGGACTTCGGGCGGAGGCTTCTGCAGGCACCGATCAAGTTGGCGGGAGCCACGTTCGCACACGAAGACGCCGAACTGGGCAGCAACGGTGGGGGCTGCGCTGATACCCAGAACGATGACATCCGCTTCGGGCAATGGCTTCGGAAGATTGCCGGGATACACCAGCACATCGCCGCTGGATATGATCAGAGGCGCGGAGTCGGGAGATGCTTCCAGGACCGATTCGAGGTTCTCTATCTGCAGGTCAAGCAGCGTCTGGTCGAGCCTCTGCCCAAACGAGCCTCGCAGGACGGGCATCGGGATGAGCGGCTTGCCTGCCGGCGCATAGGCCGGCAATCTCCGCGATTGCCCGCTGCCGTGAACCACGATGGTCGGCCTTGCGCATACCCATTCGCCAAAGTCACCCGGATCACCTTCTGCGCGCCAGGCTTCGCGCAGAAGGTGAACCGTTCCTCCGGCGGATCCAAGCCCCGGTCCCGGGGGGTCGCTGGCAGCCCGCCACGGTCGTGAGAGATGCCTCGCAAGCCGCGGGAACGCTCGCACTGCCGCCTGGGGGAGCGAAACCAGATAGCGATTATCTGCCGTCATCAATGCAACCAGTCCTCCCTGCGATGCGTCTGTCATTGGTCCGCCCATCTGCAGTCGGACACGCGGACCGCAGTTTGACCACTCCGCTCCAGCGCCATGGCAGCGTCGCAGATGCGAACGCCGTCTGGCGTTAGGAGGTCTGGCTCTATCTCCGCCAGGGGCCGCAGCACGAATGCGCGCACCCACATGCGCGGGTGCGGAATGGTCAGCGTCTGTGATGTGATGGTAACATCGGAGTAGAGCAAGATGTCAATGTCAATGGTTCGCGGTTGCCAGCCGTTGGTCTCGCGCCGGCCGCCGAGCGCCTCGATGCCCATGACGACGAAGAGCAGTTCGATGGGGCTCAGGTCGGTGCGCACACGGACGGCGCTGTTGAGGAATGCCGGCTGCGGATCGGCGCATGCGCCCACAAACTCGGTCTCATACAGCGAGGATACGGCCGTTGGCGTGCACGCCTCCCGGAGCCGCTCCAAGGCGCGGCGCAGGTGCGACGCGCGATCGCCGAGGTTCGAGCCCAGGCCGAGATAGGCCGTCGTCACCCGGCGGCGCGGCGGCAACTCCGAACTGCTGTACGGGTTCGTTGGCATCCGGGCCTCCGAAAACGGGCGCCACAGTGAGGAAACGGGACGCCGGATCGTAGGGCATTATACACATGCATGCCGCAGCAGCGCATCTGCGTGAATGCGACAGCGCTCACGGAAGGGATACGAGCAATGCGCAAAGGGATCATCATCGCGGTAGGAGGGCTGATTGCACTCGGTCTGCTCGGCACGAATCTGCGAATCCGGCTGGAGCCTCAGGTCGGGCTGGCGCAGGGAACGGACGGGCTCGGGGTCACGCCGGCGGGCCCTGCCAGGGAACTGCCGACGTCGGAAGTCTATGCCCGCGCGGCTCAGTCGGTCTACAAGGCTGTCGTGAACATTGACCTCACGCAGCGTGTGCGTGTGCGGAGTCTGTTTTTCGATGACGAGTTCTTCGGCGGGCCACGATACCGCGAGGCTCAGAGCCACGGATCGGGTGTGATCATCACGAAGGACGGCTATGTGCTGACCAACCAGCATGTCGTGGGAGACACGGGGGAGGCCGGCAGAACGATCACAATCTCGCTAACCGATGGCCGCAGGATGCCCGGCACCGTGGTGGGCGCCGATCGAACCACAGATGTTGCCCTGGTCAAAGTGAACGGATCGAACCTGCCGACAGCCCCTGTCGGCACGGTCCGCGGGCTGGTACCCGGCCAGATGGTCGTTGCCATCGGCAATCCGCTCGACCTGCGCTTCACGGTCACGAACGGAGTGGTGAGCGCCCTGAACCGGCCCATCACCGTCGAAGACAGGCTCTATTCCGATCTCATCCAGCATGATGCCCTGATCAATCCCGGTAACTCCGGAGGCCCGTTGGTGAACATGGCCGGCCAGGTCATCGGCATCAACACGCTCATTCGGCCGGATGCTCAGGGCATCGGCTTCGCGATCCCCATTGACACGGCGCTCAAGGTGGCCGACGAGCTGAAGCGGTTCGGCAAGGTGAAGCGTCCCTGGCTTGGTCTCGTGGTCCTGTCCAACAATCGCATCCTCATCGAGCGGTTCGGATTGCCCGACGTCGAGGGAGCTGTTGTTCGGGGCGTCTATCGTAGCGGACCAGTCGTGGATCTCGGCCTCGAGCAGGGCGATGTCATCACGAAGCTGGCCGGCAAGGCCGTCAAGAGCGAAGACGACTTCAAGGCGATCGAGCGATCGCTCAGGATCGGTGAGATGGTGGACATAGAGTGGCGCAACGGCGAGCGTCTGCTCAAGGGCCGGGTCAAGGTAGGCGAAGCGCCGTAGGGCACGTTGGGTTCGTTCGGCAGCCACCGGGCTTCCTCCGGCGCTTAACCAGGCCCCCTGTGGGTCGGCCGATTGCTGCGGGCCTGTCCCGCTTCGGCGCCGCTCGCGTTCCCCTGCCCCCGCCACAGCGCCGCTCGGGGCCCCTACCCCCGCCCCCCCTCGGGTGGGCGGGGGCAAGGGGGAGGGGGGGACCTTGATGACCACCGTCTTGTCTGCCCAGCCGCACACGATGAGCGCGCAGTCCGGGGCCTAAGTGAGCGTGCTCCACTTGTTGGGGGACCCGGTGTAGGATGCGCGCTCCGTGCCGTCGCTCACACGCCAGATGGTGAGCCCGTACTGCTCAGGCGTATCGCCGGATAGACATGCAACGGTAGACCCATCGGGTGCGACGGCAACCGAGAGGATTCTGCGCTTGGGACCCGTGAGTTCATGGCGCAGCGACCAGTCGGCCGTGTTCCATGACTTGATCTTCGGCCTATCGTCAGTGCCGTTCATCTCCCCTGCTGATACCAGGGTCGTCCCGCCCTCGGCCGTGCGGCTATAGCGGCGTCCAAGGGCGTCGCGGGACCGAGGCCACGTGCGCATAGCGTGGCTGGCGAGGCGCCCCGCAACGCCGCGGACCTGGAGCGCGTGGACTCGATACCGAGCGCTTCAGCCAGTCCGCGATGCCCGTGCCCCCACTGTTCACGTGCACAGCCACGGATGCTCATCGTGTACGAACACAATCGCCACGGACCCGTCCATGGATACCCAGATGGAGTCGCGAGAGGTTCCCCTCGCCTCCAATGCCGCTTCTGCCGCTGATGCACAGTGCGGAGGCGCGGGCGGATCAAAGTCGAAGGACCAGCCTACCCTATCGCCTAACGACGATTGCAGGTACTCAGGATGAGCACGCTGTCCGTCGAGGCGCTCGGTTCGGCTGATCACGCGGTCACGCCAGAAGTACATGACATGCCGTCTAGCCTTTTCTGGGGCAGCGACAAGGCAATGGAGCCAGCGCGAACGACATTCACTCCGTATCCACCGGCGGACGAACCGCTCGAGTGATGCTCCGCTGTCTTCGCCGCCGCATCCCGGTGCCCGTGCCAGCCTGTTCCCGCAGTCTGGCTTGCCGGGAGTTCCCATGCCGTCCGTGAACTCCATCCTCGCAATCTCCGCAGTGCTACGAGCTAGCGTCTCTAAGGTGCACGTCCGAACGTGCCCTCAGAGTCCGTCACGCGATAATGCTGCCATCGCCAGAAGTGGCGTGGCGGCACCGCCAGTCGCGATAATCGCGTCCCCGATGACCACGACAGCTCCGACACCGGCAACGACGCCCCAGTTGATCTCGGGTACCTCCCAGCGGTTGCTAACGTGATGAACGCCGTCATTGATCCGACTGCCATCAGGGTACGTCGAGTGGTAGTGACCGGGCCTTCCCTGATGCGGAGGATGATGTATGGACTTCCCATAGTCTCTGTCTCGAGCGCCTTGGCGAGCCCTGCCCTTGCTGGCGTACTTAACTCTGTGGATCTTGGGATCGCCGCTTGGTCCGTTGCCGCCCCTCCTTGGCGGTATCGGCTCCTTCGCACAGCCGTCGGGGTCAACGAAGTTGATAGGATCGCCGTCGCAGTACGGGTAGGGATGTTCGTCCAGATTGTCATCCCGGGTGATGAATCGCCCGACCTGCGCGTCGTAGTAGCGCGCGCCGACGTGCATGAGCCCGGCCTCGCCGTCGGTGCGGTAGCCCCACGCTCCGGCGTACATGTACGGGCTGCTGGATGAGCCGGTCGTGCCCGCGGTCTGGCCGAAGGCTTCGAAGTTGATCGTGCCCGTCACCGTCTGATTCCCGTTCGCTACCGTCCGCTCGCTTCCGTGACCGTCGTAGAGCGGATACTCCCCATTGCGGCGCAGCAGAGCATTCCCGTACGTATAGTACGCCGTGAAGTCGTTCCCCACCTTCTCAAGTATCACGGCGTTTCCAGCGTAATAGAAGACCGTCGTCGTGCCCCCGGCCGTCCGGCTGTAGCGCCGGCCCAGGGCGTCGTAGACGAAGTCCGTCGTGGTCTGGCCCTGCGTGATCTGGGTCAGTTGGCCTTCGTAGTCATAGGACAGCGTGTAGGCCGTGCCGCTCAGCGTCCGGCCCGTCTGTTCGCCATTGGCATTGTACGAATAGGAGTTGCTGAACCCGCCGCTGGTGGCCGTCAGTTCGTAGTCGTCGTTGAGGGTGAAGCTGGTCGTGGTCTGACCGATCGTCTGGCTCGTCCGGTTCCCCTCCCCGTCCACGGTGTAGCTGGCGGTGAAGGCGTTCGTGCCCGTCCGCGTCTCGCCGGTCAGTCGCCCGATGCCGTTGTACGAATACGTCACGGTGGAGCCGTCGGCCTCCTCCACGTAGGTGCGCATGTCGTCATCGTTGTAGGTGTACTCGAACGAGCTAAGGACTGTGTTGGAGCCGTTCCGGTTCGTGACACTGGTCAACCTTCCAGCGTCGTCGTAGGCCTTGCTGACGGTCGTGCCGTTCTGGTTGGTAACGCCCGTCTCCTGGCCGTTAGCGTTATACGAGTAGGTCGCCGTGCCCGCCAGCTCGCTCACCTGGTAGAGCTGGTTGCGGTAGGTGTACGAGTAGGTGACGGTCCGGTTGTTTGCGTCGGTGATGCTGCTCAGCAGCCCCTTCTTGCCGGTGGCGTCCCGAGTGTAACTGGCCCTTGTGTTGCCGCACAGGGACTCGGCTGTGATGCGCCCCGCGTCGTCATACGTCCGCGCCCAGGTTCCCACGCCGTCCGTCCAGCCGGTCAGGTGGTTCTCCGGGTCGTAGGAGAAGGTCGGGTCAGTGCCGGAGGGGTAGTCAATAGCGGTCACCCGGAGCCAGTTGTCGAGCGTGTAGCTGGTGGTCCGGTCCATGGCGTCGGTGCGCGAGGTCCGCACTCCCAGGCCGTTGACGCCGAACTCGGTCTCCCGTCCATTGGGCGTGGTGACTTTGGTCAGATGGCCGTTGGAGTTGTGCTCATAGGAGGTCTGGTTGCCGTTGTCGTCCGTCTTCGTAACCAGCGATCCGTAGGCGTCCCAGGTGTACTCGGTGGTGCTCCGAACGACGCCGCCAGAGCACTGTCTATCGCCACTCGCGCGTGCCGTGCCCGATACGGCAAGCAGCGCGGCTGGTGCCTAAGGTCCGGACGCAACCTGGATGCCGCTCCTATCGCGCGATCTGCTCATGTCTGCTGACGCGCCTCCCTCCGTCGCCTGCGATCATGCGACAGGGCGCGAAAGAAGATCCGCATAGCGCGGATCAGTCTTCCGCGTCGAAGCAGCAACGCACCTAGGGCATGCCACGCTTCGCGAAACGTAAGCCTCTCGTATACGGCGTCTGCCAGGACCCCTACGGCTTCGCGGGATTGCCCAAGCTTCGCCCTAGTGTGGCCAAGGTAGTACAGAGCGTCGGGTAGGAGAGGATGGGCAGCCTCGCGTAGATGCGGTACCAGATCATCGAGAACCGTCGAAGCCATGACGTAGTCACCAGATCGGTGCGCGGCTAGGCCTAACCCGAACGTTATCTCAAGGTTGGCCAGCGCCCCGCGACGCTGGACATAGTCGGCGAACACGACGCGCGCATCGGATGCCCTGTCACTGAGTAGGAGCACCCGCCCCAGGCTCAGAACGACAAGCGCTTGTTCGGGTCGCTGCCGCCAGACCGTCTCATACCCGTCGGCCGCAACGCCGTAGTCTGCGAGTGAGTCTGCGCGCACGGCCGCATCCAGCAGTTGACGTAGGTCCTCGGGAACATCCCTGCGTGGGGTACCGCCTGCATAGCCGGGTCTTCCCTCATCGGATGCAGTCATTGTCGATTTCCTCCTCCCCCTCCCGGGCCAGTTGCGCCTCCACCGAGCGCGCCTCCGGGCTTCTGCGGAAACTCGCGGATTATCGGCGGACTCGACCGTGTGGGGGCCAGGAATCGCCGCCCACCACACCGCCGGTGACGTCCTCCATCATCCAGATGAGGACCTTGATCCAGTCAGGAACCTGTATCCTTCCACTGGGATCGACCCAGTTGACCGCATCATGCTCGCAATAGAGATACGGATGCTCGCTGAGGACGGTGTCGCGGGTGATGAACCGACCTACCTGCGCATCGTAGTAGCGCGCGCCGACGTGCATGAGGCCGGCGTCGCCGTCGGTTCGGTAGCGCCACGCTCCGGCGTATCCATACGGACCTGACGGCATGTACGGGCTGCTCGATGAGCCGGTCGTGCCGGCTGTCTGGCCGAAGGCCCACACGTCATTGCGAGGAGCGGAGCGACGAAGCAATCCCGACCGGGTCGCGGCGAGGTGATCGGGATTGCTTCGCTGCGCTCGCAATGACGGACCTGGCGTGGCGGCGGTTTGGCCGAAGGCTCGCACGTGATTGCGAGTTCGGCCGCGGCGTGG
>JAAYVH010000208.1 GCA_012517255.1 Chthonomonadales bacterium | reverse complement strand
CTCACCGGGCGGCAGCCGGACCGGCAGGAGGTGCGTGCGGCGTACCGGACGTTCCTCCGCCGCGGCGCCGATCTCCTCATTCCCCGGCGACGACGGCGCTGACGCCTCCCGTCACCGCCTCACCGAGCCCGCACTACCGAACCGGCGGGAACTTCACGCGCGCTGCGGGCGGCGCCTTGGGGGTCGGGCCGGCATGTCCGGACGGCTGCTCGAGCAGGTCCTCGGCGGAGACGAACCGGGTGGCCTCGTCCACGGCCTCGTGGTGCACGGGCGCGGAGTGCTGCGGCGGAACCACGTCGCCGTCCTGCCGCCGAGCCCGTCGCGCCGTCCGGCGGGCCGCCCGCTCCTCACCGCGCCGCTTCCGGGAGCCGTCCTCGCCGTAGTAGTACTGCGGGCTGTAGGAGCCGTACCCGTAGCCGTAGACCACGGAGCCCATGTCCTTCTTCGGGACCATGTTCATGACGAACCCGAGCAGCGTGCCGTCCACGTGCGCGAGGTTCCGCGCGGCCAGGGCAACCTGCTCCTTCCGCGTCTTGCCGTGCCGCACCACCAAGAGCGCCCCATCGGCCGCCACGGCCAGCAGGCCCGCGTCGGTGACGGGCAGGAGCGGGGGAGCGTCGATGATCACCATGTAGCTCTGGGACAGGCCGACGATCAGGCTCTCCATCCGCCCGGATCCGACGATCTCGCTCGGGTTCGGGGGGATACGCCCGGCGGGCAGGAGGAGCAGCCCGTCCTGCGACGTCGGGACGAGCACGTCGGCGAGGTCCACGGACCCGGCGATCACCTGCGTCAAGCCCACGGTGCCGTCCACGTCGAAGTGCTTGGCGAGCACGGGGCGCCGCAGGTCGGCGTCGATGAGCACGGTGGGCTGGCCGGACTCGGCGAGGAGGCTGGCGAGGTGGGTGGCGATGGTGGACTTGCCCTCGCTCTGGTTGGCGGAGGTGACCACGATGCTGCGGGGCGGGTTGTCGACGCTGACGAACCGGAGGTTGGTGCGCAGCTGACGCAGGGCCTCGGCTGCGGCGCCGCGGTCCCGCGCGAGGGAGACGCTGTCCACGAGCTCGGAGGCGAGGGGCACCACGCCCATGGCGCTGGACTGAGTGATCTCCTCGACGTCGGCGGACTGCCGGACGCGTCGGTCGAGCGTGTGGCGGAGGACCACGAGCCCGAAGCCGGCCATGAGGCCGAGCGCGAGTCCGATGATGAGGTTGCGGGTCCAGTCGGGGGAGACGGGCTGGGACGGGGTCACGGCCAGTTCCACGGGCACGATGCGGATCACGGTGCGTCCGGAGCTCTCCCCGGAGACGGTGAGCGTCTCGAGGTCGTTCGCCTCGATCGACGTCGCCCGGATCGCTGCGTCGGCCATGTCACGGGCGAGGCCGGCCGACGGCGCGGTCGCCGTGATCCGGAAGATCACGCCTTCCGTCGAGCCCTGGAGCGAGACGGCGCCGGGGGAGACCTCCAGCTCCTCGGCCACGGCCTCGGCGACGGACCTGCTCTGCACCAGCGGGAGGTAGGTGCCCGCCTTCTCGGCGGCGAGGTTGGACCCGGCGAAGGCATCTCCGACGGTCGCGGAGTTGCCGGCCACCACGTAGCCGGTGGAGGTGGCGGCGTAGAGCGTGGGCTGGACGTAGGAGACCCCTGCGCCGATGGCGAGGCCTGCCAGCAGGGAGGCCAGCAGCACCAGCCAGTTCCGCCGTGCGAGTCCCCACAGCTGCAACAGATCCAAGACGTCTCCCTCATAATTTTAGATTCTCGGGCGCACCAGTGGCGCGATTGCCCAAAAAATGCTACCACGCAAGCATAGGTCGGTGACATGTGGATGTGGGAAGTGTCACGACTCCTGACGTCGCCAGAGTCCAGATCTATAGCCTAGATCAGAGTTCGGCGGGACCTCACCGGCTACTCTGGATAGGTGTACGCCCAGCTCAGCATCGCCGCGTTGACCGCGATGTTCGGCCTTTGCCCAACTTCCGGGCCCACTATTATCGAAGTCTCGTTGAGTCTCGACGATGTAGACGCCTCGGAGGGCCGCAGCAACAATTGGGCAGTCGCTGGGCTGCCCGTCCGTCGCGGCTCCCTGATCGACACAGACAAGGCATGCAGCACGACCATGCAACGACGAATTCAGGAGGCGTGGCCTGCGAGTCCTACCACGCCAGAAGCAGCGTGCGCTCGAACTGGATACCGCCTGCCTCCCCCGGCCGAACCCGTTCAGAGTATTCCGCTCGCGGCGTTCGATCGGTGGCTCTCCGAGCTGCTGCGGGCATCGAGGAAATTCCGTCTTGATGCATGGACCCTTCAAACGGATTTCACGTGAACGGTAGGATTCAGAGATTCTCGAGGGACTTCTCCTATGCCGCTCTTTCCTCCCTCATCGCGGCCGCAGTTTCGGTGTTGTCGGTACTAATACTTCCGAAATTCCTGGGCCTTGAGGACTATGGCTATCTGGCGCTATTCTTGTTCTACGCCTCCTACGTGCCTGTTCTGCAGCTTGGCTGGACAGATGGAATCTACCTAAGATTCGGAGGTGTGAAGTATGAAGAACTTGACCGAAGCGCATTCTCGTCACAGTTTCTGTTGCTCCTAATTTCACAAGGCTCTTTGGGACTCCTCCTTGCGGCCTACGCAGTTGCGGCGCCTTTGGACACACAGCGCGAGTTTCTGCTAGCAACTCTCGCCGGCTACATGGTGCTAGTTAACGCACGGTTCTTCTTCACCTACATCATGCAGGCATCGGGCAGGTTTCGCGAGTACGCGCGAGTGACAGTTAGCGACCGGCTCATATATCTGTCAATTGTCACAGTATTGATTGCGGCTGGAGAGTATGGCTACCGGAATATAGTCTATGCAGACTTAGTTGCCAAGACGGCTTCGCTGATTGGTGCGATATATCTCTGTAGGACCGTGGTCTTCGCAAGGCCAACGAGACTGCATTTGTCGCTGAACGAGGCGCGAAGGAACATTTTCGCCGGCGCTCAGATCATGTTTTCGAACACCTCGAATATGTTGATTTTGGGGGTCGTGCGCTACAGTATCGACCGTACGTTCGGTGTCGTTGCATTTGGCAAGATGGCGTTGGCTCTAAATGTAACTAGTTTCTTGATGGTCCTGATAAACGCAACTGGCATGGTGTTGTTCCCGCTGCTAAGGCGAGCGGCGCCATCAAGACTCCCTGCCTACTACATCGCGATCCGCACCCTGTTGATGCCAGCCCTGCTCGGAAGCCTCTTGTTGTTCTACCCGGTTAACGCGGTCTTGTCGGTGTGGCTGCCCGCGTACGGCGATAGCCTCAGGTATCTCTCAATCGTCTTTCCTGTAGTCGTCTTTGAAGCGAGGATGGCCCTGCTTGTCAACACCTATTTCAAGACAGTCCGAGCTGAGTCGATATTGCTGGCAATTAACGCCGGAGCCCTACTGATTAGCGGAGCCCTGGCCTATTTCTCCACATCGGTGGTTGGCTCACTAGATGTGGCAGCCCTATCAATCGTCGCAGTCCTGGGTTTGAGGTCAACCATTGCGGAATTGACGATTTTAAGGATAATTCGAGCCAGAGTCTCGTCGGATTTGTGGATTGAAATCTTCATGGTATCCCTGTTCATCGCAGCGAATTGGTTTGCACCTGGCTTTGTGCATGCTTTTCTCTACACGCTGTCCTTTGCGGTGCTGCTTCTGTTGAAGCGCAATGAGATCCGGGAAACTGCGAGGTGGATATTCACGGGCGATTCGTGAACTACCCTGTGGTTCTCGAGATCACCAGGCCGGCGGCGAGAAGTTGCTGGTGGCCCGGTGGGGCAGCGGTGGGCTTGAGTCCTGATATGAGGCTCTTCAGATTCGAAGGGGTGTAGCAGGACGGGAATGATCACGCTGAATCTGGGAGCTTTCTCAGTCGATTTCCTCACCGTGAGGGCTGCGCTAGCTCCAAGTAGAACTCCTGCAGTTCCTTTGCCACCTGCGCCGCGTCGTAGCCTGCCTCTCGCAGCTCCTTCACCCGTGACTCTCGGTGCGTTTGTGATGCCAGCTGCAGCACCTTGACCGCCCAGACTTCATCGCGCTCGGTCAGCGACACAAAGGTAACCAGATCTGTCAGGCCAATCTCTGGGGTTACAGCATCTGAGACTACACAAGGGAGCCCCGAAGCCTGAGCCTCAACTACCGTTACAGGAAACCCTTCGTAGTGTGAAGGAAACAGAAGGACGTCCATGGCCGAGAGCAACTCAGGGACATCTTCGCGGACGCCGACTAAAGACACAGTGCCCTCCAATCCTAGAAGATGAATGTCCTTCTCGATTTTTGCTCTCAGGGCGCCGTCGCCGACGAGGAGCAGTCTTGCACGGTGCTCGGTTTTCAGCACCGTAGAGAAGATCCGCAACAGCCGTGAGTGGTTCTTCGGCGATGAGAAGCTGCCGACGTGTCCGACAACGAGTGCGTCAGTAAGTCCTAACTGTCTGCGGATCTGTTGTCGGGTGGTGGCGTCGTAGCCGAAACGTGTGGTCTCGATACCGTTTGGAATAAGTCGCGCCAAAGTGCTGTGGCCAAACATCCAATAACCCGCCAGCTCAGAACAGGTCAGGTGATTCGAAGCTAGATGCCTGAGTGGCCATCGCAGTACCACGCGTAGACGTCCCGCCAGAGATTGATCACGACCGGCGGTGTGGCTGTGGGCAATAGTGACTCGCCGGAGAACACGGGCAATCGCAAAGTAGACGAATGCAGGTGAGGTGTGGTGGCCGTGTACGATCCCCCACTCCGGGTGCTGCATTAGGCACCGGTACCACCACACACCATATGGCAGTATGTTCCAGAGCTTGAATCTCGGCGAGCGGATGACCCTCGAACCCAAAGCAAGTGCCTCGGATTCGAATGCGAAAGGTCTATCGCTTTCGTTCACGACGAAGTCAAAGATAATCCGATCGCGGTCGATGCGTCGGAGCCAATCCATAACGGTCGCCTCCGCGCCACCACGATCCAAACTCGCCAAAACTTGGAGTACTCGCAGGGTCTCAGCCATCAGACCTCGCAGCCAAGCTGTTCTTGATGAGACGATGCTTCCCGCTACGTTCACGGGGGATGTCATCGACGTGCCGAATGGTGATGCGCGTGGTTGCCCCGAACTTGTGGCGCGCCTCTTTCAGGAGTAGCGCGTCGTCATCGGGCCGGTACCGAGCCTCGTCCACCACCAGCAGGATGGTGACGTCACCCATCGATTCCTGAATCAGTTGAGCCTTGACGAGCGAGTTCGGCATGTTCTTGAAGAGATTCGCCACGTTTCCAGCGTTGATCTTGGCCCCGTCTGATCGGAAGAGGTAGTCGTCCCGTCGCCCTTCAATCGAGCGAACAAGCGGTGATTGGATGCCGCAACGACACTCCGTTGGCTCGCCAATAACCATGCTATCGCCAATTCGGTAACGAATGAGCGGCGTCCCATGTGTGGTGAAGCTGGTAACGAGGATCTCGTTGTCAGTTCCATTCAACTGCTCAAATACTCCGGAGGCCAGTTCGACGTGCATGCTTCCGTAACGGCACTGGGTGACGAATGGCGCGCCTTCACTGGAGGCGTATTGATCATAGACCTTGGATCGGAATACCCGCTCGAGAGTTTCCCGTCCCGATGGCGTCACCGTTTCTGACGTTGGGAATATGGCAACCGGGGAAAACTGCAACTTAATGTCGTGGCGTTCAATGTAGTTGGCGACATCCACCATGGAAGTGAAGAAGCCGTCGATGGCATTGGGCTTGAAATCATTCAAACTACGAATGTAGTGACAAAGATTAGATTCCGTTAGGTCAAAAGTAGAGTACAGCATCTGTCGGCACGCGTGATTGTAACGCCAGAATACTGAGCGGTTCTGGCCCGGGGGAACGATGTGCTTTCCGCTGAAGGTGGCCCTACGCATTTTGCGATGCTCGAAGCCGACCCTTGCCTTGAAGTGGTCAAGCATCGCCATCCGCTTCATCATGTCGTCCCTCGTCATGAGGACAACAAGCGACTTGCCCGTCGTGCCACCGGTATGTCCCTCGACAGCCCAGCGGCGGCTGACCGTATAGATATCCGAGGCATTGGTGCGCAACTCTTCCTTCTCGATGATGGGAAGGAGGCCAAGATTCTCTGGAGTGCGCACCTCATCGAGGTCTGTTGTGGAATACAGTCTGCGGTAGTAAGGGCTGTGTTCAGTCGCGTATCGGATGAAGTCCCGGAGTTCAGCAGCCTGATGCTCGAGCTTCTCAGCCAGGCTCCAACCATCGAAATCTGCCAACCATTCCCGGTGCTGCCAGTATGTTCTCCCGTAACGAGAGCGATTCCGTTGGTAACCCGAAAGCGTGGTCATTGCGTGCTGTAGCGGGATCGGTGCGCGGTCATAGATTACCTGGAGTGGGTCCACGGTTTACTTCCCCCAATTGGGTCTGAATAGCGGTGACTGTATGGACGAGCCGTGCTCTTCTACAACCTGATGTCCGATTCGTCGCGCGCAAGCACATACTTCAGATCGACGAGAACATGCTTTTCTGTCCTTCCGAAACTGCGAATGTGTTCCGCGCCCATCGCAACGTATTGACGGTGCGCCACTGCCACGATCACCGCGTCATACGTGCCCTTCTCCGGCGCTTCTACCAACGTCACGCCGTACTCAGCAGCTGCATCGTCAGGGTCTGCCCAAGGGTCGTGCACGTCCACGGAGATGTCGTACTCGGCAAGTTCCTTAACGATGTCTACGACACGCGAGTTGCGGAGGTCCGGAGTGTTCTCCTTGAAGGTGAGACCCATGACGAGAACTCGAGCGCCCTGAACCTGGATGCGTTCCTTTGTCATCCGCTTCACAAGCTGCGATGCGACGTAGGCGCCCATGGAGTCGTTCAGCCGCCGTCCCGCGAGGATGATCTCCGGGTGGTAGCCCACTGACTGTGCCTTGTGCGTCAGATAGTAAGGATCGACACCGATGCAGTGACCGCCAACCAGGCCAGGCCGGAACGGAAGGAAGTTCCACTTCGAACCGGCGGCGAGGAGCACGTCCTCCGTGTCGATGCCCAGCTTGTTGAACAGGATCGCGAGTTCGTTGATGAGGGCGATGTTGACGTCCCGCTGGGTGTTCTCGATCACCTTGGCGGCCTCAGCCACCTTGATCGACGGCGCGCGGTGCGTGACCGCCGTGATGATCGACCGGTAGAGGCTGTCGACGAAGTCCGCGGTCTCCGACGTCGAGCAGGAGGTCACCTTCACGATCGTCGTGACCCGGTGAACCTTGTCCCCTGGGTTGATGCGCTCAGGGCTGTAACCGACGAAGAAGTCGCGGTTGAACGTCAACCCGCTGACTTCCTCGAGCACCGGAATGCACTCCTCCTCGGTGGCGCCCGGATACACCGTGGATTCGTAGATCACCACGGCGCCCGGCTTGAGGTGTTCGGCGATCGTACGGGTCGCGGACAGGACGGGCGACAGATCGGGTTGCTTGTGCCTGTCGATCGGCGTCGGCGTCGTCACGATGAAGACGTTCGCGTCCTCGAGGGCAGCCGGATCGGTCGTCACACTGAGGCCGCTGGCGGAGGCCAGTTCATCATCGTCGACCTCCAGCGTGTGATCGTGGCCGGCCTGCAGTTCCTCGACCCGACGGTGACTGATGTCGTACCCAATGACTGGGATCGACTTGCCGAACTCGACGGCGAGCGGCAAGCCGACGTAGCCGAGGCCGATGACGGCGAGCTTTGTGTTCTCCAGTTTCACTGGTGTCCATCCCCCACTTCCGATTTAAACCAGTCGATTGTCGCAGCGAGACCGTCATGGAGTGGCACAGGGGCCACTGTCGGGAACAGTTCACGGACGCGGCTACTTTCCGCCTGGGACGCCTTGACGTCACCCACGCGGGTAGCCGTGAAATCCCGGTCAATGGGATCCCCGAGTTGCTCCTCCATCATCTCGACGAGTTGGAGGAGTGTCGTGTTCGTCCCGTACGCCAGATTGACTGGGTCCACGCTGTGGATCTGTCCGAGGATCGCACGGTGGATGACGGCGCAGACCGTGTCCACGTAGGTGAAGTCACGTGATTGGGTGCCATCGCCGTAGATCTGCAACGGCCTACCGTGGAGAGCGGCATCGAGGAACTTGGGGATCACGGCGGCGTAGGCGTGGTTCGCGGGCTGCCCCGGGCCGTAGACGTTGAAGAACCGGAATGCCAGGGTCTTGAGACCGTACGAGAACTGGTAGGCGAGCGCGTACCCCTCGGTTGCCTGTTTGCTCACCGCGTACGGGCTCATCGGGCGTGTCCAGTCGAACTCGCTCTTTGGGAGCTTCGGGTTGGAGCCGTACACGGAACTCGACGACGCCACGACCACGTGCTCAACCCCGACCTCGCGAGCCGCCTCGAGCACGTTCAGGGTACCTGTGGTGTTCGCCTCGTGGGAGGCCCGCGGGTTAGCGATCGACCGCGGCACGCTCGGGATCGCGCCCAGGTGGACAATCGAATCCATAGCTCGTGCGGTGGACCTCACAGCATCGATGTCCAGGATTGTGCCTTCGGTGAAGTCGACATCGAGGCCGTCGAGATTGCCGAGGCTTCCAGTGCTGAGGTCATCAAGGATCCGGACCCTAAGGTCGGAATGCTCCAGCAAATAGCGAGCCAGATTCGCGCCGATGAAGCCGGCGCCACCGGTGATCAAGACGTGCGTCAAAGGAGCTCTCCAGTTCTCTCGGCTGCTACGGAGTAGGACGCTGTGCAGCGAATCGAAAGCATGTTAAGTAATCCCTCACTCATTATCAGCCTCATGATTAGGAGCACCAGCCGTTTCCAGTAGCCGTTGGTTGCTCCGAGTGGACCTATGGACCATTGAAAGCTCCGATCGAGACTTTGTCATGGCGAGGGCTGCGAGGGTGAGGAAGAGCGCTAGCAGCTTGAAACGATGTCGGAGCGCGGTACCCGAGTTGCTCACGCCGGCGCCGAAGACCGTGACCGAAACAAGGATCACTACGAGGACTCCGATCCCGAGAGCCCTTTCGGAGGCAGCGAGTCTGCGGTACTGCAGTAAGAATGCGATCACAGAACCGAGGTAAAAGACGGAGTCGAACAGGAATGCGAACACGTCCGTCAGTCCTCTGAAGTCCCAAGGCAAAGGGGCGGCTAGGAAATAAAGCGAACGCAACGGTCCGTAGCGGACGAGATCTCCGTAACTCTGCACTTCGACATCAGTCAAGTATTTGGACCCACCTCCCCTGAAGTTCGCAATGTCGATGACGTCTTCTCCGGATTTGACCTGCTCAAACTTCCCTAGGAACAAATCCGGATACCGTGTGGCCACAAGGAAGACAATAGCCGCAAATAGTATGAGGTAGGGAACGGTCTTCCATCCCGGCCCGAACCGACCCTTCCCGGGCTGATAGGCCAAGAAAACGAAGATCATTCCGAGGCCGACTGCAATGACGCCAGCGTGGAAGATGGAAGCGCTGAGGACCGAGCCGATGGCAACCACAATGTGGCGGAATGATCCGCTTTGGTACCATCGGACAAAGCTGACTACTGAGATGGTCACGAGAAGTGCGATCACCGATTCACGCAGGAAGATGGCGCTCAGCACGAGGGCGTTCGGCAGAAAGGCAGCAAGCGCAAGAGCGCGCTGGGCACTGCGATCACGGAGCGGTAGTTGGATCAATATCTGGTGAATTAGAATTACGGAGGTTAGGCCGAAGAGGGCGTTTGTATACTGTGCGAAGACCCTGATGGGACCGGTAAGGTAGAACAGGAGTCCGAACATCTTCGAGAACGCGCCCCCGCGAATGTCTGCTGACAGTAGACCAAGGTCTTCCCCCACCTCCACTGCCCAGTAGTAGAACATCTCGGTATCAGCACCGCTGTTCGTCAGAAGAAAAACGTCCCGGAAGTTGAGGTCCCAGAACACGAGCGCCGTTCTCAGCACCAACGACAGCGCAAGGATGAGTGCTATCCGCTTCGCAAAGAGCTGCGAGATCACAAGCAGAGTGACCGCCATGTGGATGACGACCGCTACTTCTCCGATGACACCCTGTATTTCGGGCCCCAACGGCTTGATGAGTGCCAGCAGTAGCACCAGTGCAAGCCAGCTACCCCAAATCATGGCTATCGCGGTGGACGAGGTGCGTCCCATCGCGTTCAGCGACTCACGCATTCTGCGACCCTTGTGCCAATCGGTCGCCGGTTGCAAGGTCAACCGACGGACTGGTAGGGAGTACCCGCTGTTCTCGCCGCAGAACGCATTGGATCTCTTGGAGGTACCGATCCACGACACCTTGCCTGTCGAACTCCGCCTCCATCTTTCTGCGTGCAGCGAGCCCCATCTCACGCCGCTCCGCCCAAGGCAGGTCGGCGAGACGCTCGATTTCGGACGCGAGCGCGGCTGCGTCACGGACCGGGATGAGGAAGCCGGTGCCGCCGCCGTCGACGGCTTCCCTGCAGCCGGGAATGTCGGACGTGATGGAGGGAACACCAGCGGCGGCGGCTTCCAGCAGGACATTCGCCATGCCCTCGTGGTGGGACGGATGGATGAGGCAGTGGGACCCTGCGATCAGTTCGTGAACCCGCTCCTGGGAGACGGTGCCATGAACCGTGACGGGAAATCGCTGCTGCATCTCCTGAACCACGTCGCGGTATGTGTCGTCCTCGTACCACCCCACAATGTGGAACTCCACGTCATCGCGTACTGCGCACACACTGGTGATGGCGGCGAACAACTCGCCGAAGCCCTTGTCCTGACGTAGACGGGAGACTGTGATGAAGCGCACTACTCCGTCATCCGGCGCGTACGGCTCCAGCCCGTGCAGGGAGAGGTTGACCCCCGAGCCGGGTAGAAGGGCGAAGTTCTCCCGCACGATGCCAAGCTCCTGGAACGTACGCAGGTTCGCGTTGTTCTGGAAGAAGACGCGCGCGGAGCAGCGGAGCGCCAGGCGCTGCAACAAGACCGAGACGCGCTTGAGCAGGCCATCGGACTGGAATACCGTCCCGACCCCAGTGATCGTGGTCAGATAGGGCACACGATGGATCTGGCTGGCAATGCCGCCGTAGATGTTCGGCTTCGCCGTGTACGTGAGCACCACGTCCGGGTGGAGGGCACCGATCAGTCGCGTGTAGCGCACCAGCGTCGCGAACTCCTCGAACGGGTTGGTGCCGAAGCGGCTGAGCCGTGTCTCGAGCACCCGGCACCCGAGCCGCCGAAAGGCCTCGTTGCGAGGGTCGGCGGGGAGGGCGATGTCGATCTGGTACCCGTCGGCCACGAGGCGCTCCAGAAGTTCGCGCCGGAAGTTGTAGATCGTGGTGTGATCGTTCGCCAGGATCAGGACCCTCGTCATCCGAGCTCCTTGAGGATGCGGTCCGCGATCCTGGGAGCGCTCATGCCGTAGATGTCCCGCAGATACTTCTGAGAGCCGACGACGGAGGAGTACTGGTCCTCGAGCCCGATGCGAGCGAGGCGTGCGCGGGGCATCCGAAGCTCGGCGAGCACCTCGGCGACCGCCCCCCCGAAGCCACCCACGATGTTGTGCTCCTCCACTGTGACGAGGAGCGGGAACCGCGCAGCGAGGTCGCGGATGGTGGCGGCGTCGATGGGCTTGACGGTCGGGAAGGTGAGTACGGCGGGCCGCAGCCCGTGCGACGCGACCATCTTTCGGGCCTCCAGCACCTCGTCGACGATCGCGCCGGTGGAGAGGATAGCGACGCCGTCGCCCTCGTGGATGGTGAGCGCACGCGCCACGGTCTCGGGCTCGCTGCCGTGGTGGATCACGGTCTCGCCACCCCGGCCGAGGCGCAGGTAGGCGGTGCCCTGGTGCGCGTGGATCGCCCGTGTGGCGACCCTAGCCTCCACGGGATCGGCGGGCGCGAGCACCGTGACCCCGGGGAGGGCGCGCATCACGGCGAGGTCCTCCGTGGCGTGGTGGCTCATGCCGAGCGCGCCGTAGACGAAGCCGCCGCCCACGCAGACGATCTTGACGTTCGCCTCGTGGTAGGCGCAGTCGTTGCGGATCTGCTCGAGGGCACGGAGGGTGGGGAAGTTCCCGATCGAGTAGGTGAAGACGGTCTTGCCCTCCAACGCCATGCCGGCGGCGAAGCTCGTCATGTTCTGTTCGGCGATGCCGGCATTGGTGAACTGGTCCGGGAAGCGTTCCCAGAAGGGCTTCAGGACGCCGAACCCCAGGTCCCCGGTGATGAGATGGAGGTTGGGGTCCTCAGCGGCGAGTTCCATGACGGTGGCGACGAACGTGTCCCTCATCGGGTTGATCCCCCCTCATCTCCGTCGTGAGCCCTCTGGGCCTCGAGTTCAGCGACTGCGGAGTCGTACTCCTCGCCCTCGTGGGGGAAGCGGTAGTGCCAGAGGATGTCGTTCTCCATGAAAGAGATGCCCTTGCCCTTGACGGTCTCCGCGAGGATCGCGGTGGGGCCGGGCGACGTCTGGGCGTGGGCGAAGGCAGTGCGGAGCTGGTCGTGGTCGTGACCGTCCACGGCGAGGACCGTCCACCCGAAGGCCCGCCACTTGTCTGCGAAGGGCTCAAGGGCGATGGTGTCCTCGCAGAAGTCGAGGCTCTGCATGCGGTTGTGGTCGATGACTGCGACGAGGTTGTCCAGCTGGTAGTGGTTCGCCACGAGGGCGGCCTCCCAGACCGAGCCCTCGTCGCACTCGCCGTCTCCGAGGATCACGAAGACGCGGTGGGACTTGCCGTCCTTCTTCGCGGCGTAGGCCATGCCCGCCGCCACGGATAGGCCGTGGCCGAGCGATCCCGTGGAGAACTCGACGCCGGGAACGCCCTTGTGGGAGACGTGGCCCGAGAGGCGGCTGCCGTCCGCGTAGTGGGTGCTGAGCTCGGCAATATCGAAGAAGCCCTTCTCGGCGAGCGCGGCGTACATGGCGGCGCCGGCGTGGCCCTTGCTGAGAATGATGCGGTCGCGACCATCGTGTTCCGGGTCGCTCGGATCCACGTTCGCGACGTCGGCATAGAGGACGGCCACGATGTCCGACACCGAGAGGATCGATCCGATGTGGGATCCCTTCGAGAGGTGCGTCATCTCGATGCCGTGGCGGCGAATGCGCCAGGACAGGTCAGTGCTGTTCATCGGCTACCTCGTCTTCGGAGACTGTGGTCAGGGCGTCGAGCTGCGCTGGGGTCAGCTGCCAGTCGAGCGCAGCGAGGTTGGAAGTCAGTTGCTCCGTTGTCTTGATGCCGGCGATCGCGACGCTGCCGGGGAGGCGATCGAGGATCCACCGGATGGCGACCGAGGGCACCGGTTTGCGGACCTCCTCGGCGATCTCGCGCAGGACGTCGACGATACGGAGGTTGTGTTCGAGCTTCGCACCATGGAAGTTCACGTAGACCGGGCGGGAGCGGCGGTCGTTGGGGTCGAAGCGAGTAGCGGAGTCGTACTTCCCCGTGAGGATTCCCTGGCCGAGGCTGCCCCAGGTGAGGGGCGTGAGGCCGAAGGACTGCGAGAGGGCGTTGATGTCGGATTCGTGTGTGCGGTTCGCGAGGCTGAACTCGTCCTGGAAGCTCACGAAGCGGTGGCCCACAGGGGTGAGTTCCGCGGCGTCGCCGAGACCGACGTTGGAGAGTCCGAAGTGGCGGATCAGGCCTTGGTCACGCAGGTCGCTCAGCGTGGCGACCACATCATCGAGTGGCGTGACGCCGTCGCGGTAGTGGATCTGGAAGAGATCCACGTGGTCGGTGTTGAGCCGCTGGAGGCTGGCGCGCAGGGCCGCGTTGATCCACTGCGGGGAGTTGTCGTAGAAGGTGCGGCCGCCCTCAACGCGGACGCCGAACTTGGTGGCGATGACGGCGTTGCCGCGGCGGCGACCCAAAGCCTCGCCGAGAGTCCGCTCGCCCTCGCCCAAGCCGTAGGTGTCGGCGGTGTCGAAGAAGGTGAGGCCGCTGTCGAGTGCGACGTTGATCGCGTCGAGGAAACCCTGCTTCGAGACGTCACCCCAGCCGTGTCGGCCCATCGGGCAGCCGCCGAAGGCGAGGCGCGAGACGCACAGATCGGAGTCGCCGAGGAAGACGGTTTCCATCAGGCGTTCCTTCCTGCGATGTGGCGGGTTGCCTGTTGGATCGTCTTGACGATCGTGGTGAGGAAGATGTGGAGATCGGTGGTCGGGGAGATGGTGGCGACGTACTGCAGCCGGAGGGCGTTCTTCTTCTGCAGGACCTGCGTCTCGTAGACCGAGTCGGCGTCCTGTGAGCCCACCACTCCGCTGAGGTTGATGTAGGTGATGGAGCTGAAGTCCGTGATCCCTGGGCGTACCTCAAGGATGTAGCGCTCGAGACCCGAGTATTGGGTGATGTACCGGAGCAGTTCGGGCCGCGGGCCGACGAACGCCATCTCCCCCTTGAGGATGTTAATGAGCTGGGGGATCTCGTCGAGCTTCGTGGCGCGGAGGAAGGCTCCGACGCGGGTGATCCTGGGGTCGTGGAGGGCCGTGGTGCCCCCGCCGAGGCGGTCCGCGTCTTGGACCATGGTACGGAACTTCATGATCCGGAAGGGCGTTCCGCGATAGCCGCCACGGTCGGCGCGGTACAGCACTGGGAAGCCAGAGTCGACTGCGACCGCTACGGCAATCAGAACGAAGAGGGGCCAGAGCAACACCACGAGAGGGACGGAGAGCGCGAGGCTGAGCAGTCTCTTCGCGGACCGGTTGTACGCACCGGACACGCGGGACTGCAACTTCTCTTCGCTCAGCTCTTCCAGGAGTGCGTTCCTTGTCTGCATTGCGGATCGGGTGGTCTGACAGCCGACGGCCAACAACAACTGTAGGTCATTCGGGGCGCACTCGAATGTGGGGGTCGCCACACTCGAGTGATCCTTTGGCTTTCAGTTGGGGTTGAAGTGGAACGCGTCGCTGCAGTTCAGAGCTTCACAAGGCTCCATGATCATGCCCGTTCAGCCAAGACGTGAGCTTGGATACGTACGCCGTCCCACAATGAGGGGTCGCTGAGCGCCTTTTCATCGGATGCGCGGATCGAAGGTGTGAGGCCGATGTGTTGTCGAGTCGTCGTGCTGGTCATCGATTCTTTGCGGGCGGGGACGGTTCTTCCAGCCTCTCCAGTCGTGCTTAGGCCCGCGATGGCAACTCCCTTGGGCAAACAAGAGTCGGATATCCCGACGTCCGCAATGATGTGGGCTCGCTCGTGAGCGAACTGGGAAGAACTCGAGGTCGGAGGCCCTCGGTCATGTGGGGTCCGCTCGCGGGCGAGAATGGTCCAGTGGGGAGGATTCCGGCGGGACGGAGGCGCGGCATCGTGAGTTCGTTCGGACTCGTGCTCGCATGGGCCCTCGTGGCCGTGGGCGGCGGGTTCGCGCTGCTCTACGCAGTCCCCGAACTGCAGTTGGTGAACCGCCGGGTGGCTATGATTGCCGCCTTCATCCCAGTGGGGATCGTGGCGTGGTCGCTGGCTCTGGTCCTGTTCCTGGCTGCCGGGCGCGGCTGGGAGAAGCTGGCGGCGCTTGTGGCTGTTGCGGGGCTTGCGCTGCAGCTCTCCTGGATCTCCGGGTACGTCCCTGCGCGGACTCTGGTCCCCGGGCCGGTGGGGACCTCGCTGTTCACGTTGAACGCGCGCTGCGATTCGAAGGATCGCGAGGACCTGGTGAGGGTGCTGGGGGAGCGGGGGCCCGGCGTCGTCGTGATCGTGGGGGCCCCGGAGAGGCTGCGGGGATACCTGGACGAGTCCGGGGTGCTGGACGGGCACCCGTACCGGCGGTTCTTCCCGATGGGCCACCTGCCCTCGTGCGGCACGGCGGTGTACGCGCGCGTGCCAGTGGGGGAGGTCGCGGACTCCCCGGTGCCGGCGGTGCGGCTGGCGGTGGAGGGCGGCCCGGTGGTGCTGGTGCCGGCGGACGTTCCCGGCCCGCAGGACGGGGTGTCGGCGTGGGAGCAGGAGATCGCCGCGCTCGGGGAGACCGCTGCGGGGCAGGTGGCCGCGGGGTGGCCGGTGGTCGTGGCCGGGGACTTCAACGCCGTGCGGGAGCACCTGCCGTTCCGTCGACTGGTGGACGGTGGGCTGGTTCGCGGAGGGCTGGCGGGTGGTGAGTCGGCGGGTGCAGGGCTGGTGAACGCGGCGGAGGCGGCCGGGGGTGGGTGGATGCCCACCTACCGGGCCGACCGTCCGCCCTGGCCGCCGGTGATCGAGATCGACCACGTGCTCGTCAGTGGTGGGGTTGAGGTCGGGTCGATCGAGACCGTGCGCGTGGGTGGGCACGCCCACCTCGCACTCCTCGCGTGGGTGCGGGTGGGGCAGTGACGGTCTGACGGGACGCCGGGCGGCGGCAGGACGGCGGGCGCCGGCGTCGACGGTCACGCTGCGTGGTGCACGGGGGCGGCCGTGCGCGTGGGTGGGCACGCGTAGCCTGTCGCGTGATGCACATGCGCTGGTGGAGTCAACGAAACCGGTGGACGGGGGGCTTT
>JAAYVH010000207.1 GCA_012517255.1 Chthonomonadales bacterium | reverse complement strand
GCGTGAGGCGTAGGCCGGTGGCGCAGTGGTTGGTTGGACAAGGGCGTACCAGCCGGTTACGGCCTCGGATCGTGTGTTCGCGACGCTGGTCGTCCGGCTGGTAGGCCCCTGCGTGGTGAACACGCAGCCCGCCTTGATTTCGACACGGCGCTTCGCGCCTGCTCAATCACCGGCGGGCTCGGCGACGCCAATATGGGCCGGAGCACGCTCACGCGTAACAAGGGCGAACCAACCGCGCGCCGCCGCGTTCCCCTTCCTGGCGGTTACGCGCGGCGGTAGATTCGCCCCTACGGGCCTGCGGAGCGCGCGGTCCGTGTCGAGCGACGCTCCGCCCACGTCATCGCGAGCAAAGCGACGCGATCCCGAACAGGCGTTGCATCGCGTCCCTGATTTGTCGTCCCCGCATGCATCCCATCCTCGTCATCCCCGCATGTCGCTGGCGGGGACCGACAGGTCGGTGATGGATTTCCACCTTCCCTGGCATAGAGATCGTGAGACCGCGAGCGCTTGAGCGGGAGCGAGGCGTCGTGTCGGAAGAGATCCGCCCGATGGCGCGGCTTCGGCGTTACGGAGACGTGCCCGCACGACGTCGGACGCTGACATACATGACACCGGAACGGCCCAGCGGACCCTCCATCCACGCCTCGAGGCGCGCGGGTCCTTCGGAGAGGCGGACGCCAGCGAACGTGCAGGTCCGCGCGCCGCTCCGGACGGTCCGTTCCTCCGACGCTGAACCGCACGCGAACCCAACCCGCGCCGGCGTGCGATCGGGCCAGAGGCGCAACGTAATGTCATATTCAGCGGCGCGAACGACCTCGACCTCCCAGTGCCCCTCGCCATCGGGATTCCACGTTGCGCGCGGCCCTCGCCAATCCTGCCGGGTCAGGACCGACGGATTCTCCCTGGAGCTGCCGAGCACGATTCGCGGCGGGGCATAGCCGCGCGTTGCCGACACGTCCGCAAACCACCCCTCATAGCGCCGCCTGAGGTCGCGCACCAGGTCAGGATGTTCAGCCGCGATGTTGGTGGTCTCCGCAGGATCCTGCTCGACGTCGTACAGCTCCTTGCCGTTAACCAGCTTGTGCGTCTGGGTCAGCACGCAGCAGTCGCGCCATGGCTCGGGGGCATCGCCCCGGTGCCATTGATAGAACAGTGCGCGATCAGGAGCTGCAGAAGGCCCTCCGTGCAGCACGGAGCGGAGGCTGATGCCGTCCAGCCGCACGCCGGGCGGAGGAGCGACGCCGGCGAGATCGAGGAGCGTGGGCATGATGTCCACATTGGCGCCGATCGGTTCCGCCACGCGAGGCTGCAGCGCTGCAGGCCATCGGATGAAGAAGGGCACGCGAATGCCCCCCTCGTAGACGCTGCCCTTGAGACCGCGCAGGCCGCCGTTGAACCGGGGCTGCTGGGGACCGTTGTCGCCCATGAAGATCAGGATCGTATTGCGCTCGAGATCGAGCCTGCGCAGTCCATCCATCACCCGCCCGACGTTCTCGTCAATGTTCTCCACCATGCCGTAGACCTTCGCGGTGGTCTCGTCGAGGCCGGCATCGGCATACGGTTTCCAGTAGCGATCGGCGATCTGCAGCGGGACGTGCGGCGCAACGGTCGCGATGTAGGCGAAGAAGGGCCTGCGCCGGTTACGCTCCATGAACTGCAGGGCTGCGTCGGTGATGACATCGGTGCAGTAGCCCTTTGTCTTCACGGCTCTGCCGTTGCGGTAGAGGATGGGATCGAAGTAGCTGTTCCCCTCGGGGTCCGACGGCTGGGTGATGCCGCCGCCTTTGTTGATGAGCCCCTCGTCGAAGCCCTGATCCTGTGGGCGCATCGGGTAGTTGTCGCCCAGGTGCCACTTGCCGAATATGCCTGTGCGGTATCCGCCGGCCCGAAGCGCTTCGGCGAGCGTGACCTCGTCGGGGTGCATCATGGAGCGCCCCAGATAGGTGTCCACAACTCCCGTGCGGTAGTTCCAGCGCCCCGTCATCAGCCCCGCGCGCGTCGGCGAGCACACGGGACAGACGTAGAAGCGGTTGAACCGAACGCTCTCGCGGGCGAGACGGTCCATGTTGGGCGTCCGAATCCGTTCGTTGCCGTGGATGCCGACATCGCCGTAGCCCTGATCATCCGTGATGATCAGGACGATGTTGGGCGGCGGGGCTGCGTGGGTGGTCATTCCGGTCCTCCCTGCGGACCACTTCTCATGAGTGTCCGCTCGGCCTCATCGTTCCGTTTGGGTATCGGCAGTCATCGCGCTTCACACGTGAACACCTGCTGCACGCCATCAACGGTCCGGTTGTATGCAATCACGCCGCTGTCGGGCGAGATGACGATGTTGTGGGGCATGGCCGGTCCCACGGGAGCGACTCTTCGCGCGCGTCCCCAGTCGGCCTCGCCGGCGCTCACTGCGTAGACGCAGCCGTCGGATCCGGCTACCGCCACGTAGGCTCCGTCGGGGCTGAAACGCGGATCACCCGTCACGCCCTCGGGGACGCTCGACAGCCGCCTGATCTCGCCCGACGACGGGGAGACGACGAACACCTGGGAGGAGACGCTACCGTGGATGGCCGCCTTACCGATGAACGCCACCCACCGACCCGCTCCGTCGGCGCGGAGATGCCCCGACACGCCGCGCAGGTTTCGGTCGGCGTTCTCGGCGGTGCGTGTCAGACGTCGAACCCTGGCGCCTCGTGGCGGCGACGGATGGGTTCGCTCGGTCCCCTGCAGGGGGCCCGCGGGGCCGGCAACGGTGATGTCGTCGGGCACGTCCACCACGAACACCTCGCCATAGGGCCTGTCTTCATCGTCTTCGCGAACAAGCACCGTCCCGCGGAACGCGCGAGCTCGGACGGGGCCATGCGAGGATGGGTAGCCGTGGCGGCCCACCCAGCAGTCGCCTTCGGCTCGCCGGTATTCGTCCGATCCGGGTTTCGGGTTGTCCACGCAGGCGGTCAAGAGTACGCTGAAGCTCTCGCCGGTGAAGTTCGCCCCGGTCGGCTCATCGGGAACGGCGACTCTGATCCCCCTCCTGGACACTCCCACGTTGCGCAGGTCCGATCCGCGCCCCTTCATGATGTGGTCGTTGTAGGTGAAGCCGATCCATACTCCCGACGCATCCGGCTCGTGCTTGTGGGTGCCTCCCCTCAGTGCGCCAGGCGTGAACGGCGGAACCACGTCGCGACTGTCGAGCCAGCGAATCGCGCCGGAGCCGTCGGTCGCGATGATCATGCCGCCCCGCACGGTGAAGTCGTAGGTCAGGCCAGAGGTAAGGGCATGGATCGCCACCACGCTGTTGGCGTTCAGGAAGCTCGCGGCCCCCACGCCGAGCGACGGCGGCTTCTGGGTGTAGAAGATCGTGACCTTCCCCGTCGCGATCTCAACCACTCCCAGCCTGCGGTTGGTGTTGATGCCGCCCTTGTCGCGGCAATCGAACACAACGAAGCGCCCGTCCGGCGAGAAGTTGATGTTGTTGTCCAGGTTCTTGGGGAGGGGATCCGATGTCAGTTGGCGTTCCGTCATGTTGGTTGCTCCGGCCGGAGTGGCGCTAGCCTGACGACGGATTCGCGCCCGATGGAGCGGCATCCTGCCCTCTGGAGCCGTTGCCCATCAGATGGCAGCGCGAGGCGCGCCCCTCCCCAAGCACATGCAGCGGCGGTTCGACCGAACGGCAGACGTCCATGACCTTCGGGCATCTATCGGCGAAGGCGCATCCCGTCCGCATATCCGTCAGCGCTGGCGGTTGTCCGGCTATGGAGGGGAGACGTGCCATGCGCGGACCATCCATGGCAGGCAACGATGCCAGCAAGCCCTGGGTGTAGGGATGCTGCGGCGTCCGGAACAACTGTTCCACGTTGCCTTCTTCCACGATCTGCCCTGCGTACATCACCATGACGCGGTCGCATGCCTCGGCAACGACGCCGAGATCGTGGGTGATGAGCAGGATCGCGGCCCCCGTTCTCTGCCGGAGCTCCTCCATCAGGGCCAGCACCTGAGCCTGAACCGTGACGTCGAGCGCCGTCGTGGGCTCGTCGGCGATGATGAGCTCGGGGTCGCCTGCAAACGCCATGGCGATCATGACCCGCTGCCTCTGACCGCCGCTGATCTGATGGGGATACTGGCGCATGCGCATTTCCGGTGACGGCATGTGAACCGCCCGGAGCAGCTCGACCGCGCGCTGGCGCGCCTGCCGACGGTTCACCGGAGCATGCGCCTGGATGGCTTCGGCGATCTGGTCGCCGACCGTCATCGTGGGGTTCAGGCTCGAGAAGGGATCCTGGAACACCATGGCGATCCGTCCGCCGCGGATGGTTCGCAACTCCGACGCCGTCATCTTCAGGAGGTCGCGGCCCTCGAGAAGGACGCTTCCGCCCGTGATACGGCCGGGAGGATCGGGCACCAGTTTCATGATGGACAACGCCGTTACTGACTTGCCGCAACCCGACTCTCCCACCAGCCCGACAACCTCGCCCCGATTCAGGGTGAATGACACGTCACGGACCGCGCGAACATCGACGCCGCCAATGGAGAATGTCGTGGTGAGCCCGCGTACCTCCAGGAGCGGCGGCCTCCCGCTCATGCGGCGCGTCCCGCGCGCCGGGCAAGAACGACGCCATAGCTGACGAGGAACCACAAACATGCGAAGAGGATGATGGTCGCTCCGGTGGCAGTGCCCACCGCCGGCTGAGCCGAGACGATCAGACCCGTGCATGCCGAGGTCAGGCCGATGGCAACCGCCCACCAGAACATTCCGCCTGCCGACCGCGCCAGATTGCGCGCAGCGGTGGCTGGGACCACCAGCATGGCGGTGACCAGCAGCACTCCGACTGCCCACACCGCAAAGGCCACCACGAGGGCCACCATCACAGCGAATGCGTACTGCAGCGCGGCTACCTTGATCCCGTGAACATCGGCCAGCGCCGGATTGATCCCCACGAGCAGGAGCCGATTGTACGCGAGGGCCTGGAAGACCATCAGCACGCAGAACATGACCGCCAGCATCACGAGTTCGGCGTCGGTGACCGTCAGGATGTCGCCATAGACGAACTGCTGCACGTCGCGCGACACGTTGCGGTCTCGGCTTACTATGGCCAGCCCGAACGCGACCACCATGGACAGGAAGACACCGATGACGGCATCCGTGGTCAGCCCGCTGCGTCGCTGCACGGCGATGATGCTCACGGCGATCACAATGCCGAAGAACGGCATCGTCCAGCGCGGGTCAAGCCGCGTGATCAGTCCAAGAGCGACACCGGCGAATGCGGAGTGGCTGATCGCGTCGGAGAAGAAGGCCATCCGGAAGGTCACGACCTGAACGCCCATGGCAGCCGTCATGGGGGCCAGCATAAGCAGGGCCAGCAGGGCGCGCTGCATGAAGCCGGACTCCATGCATTCGAACGGCAGGACATGGGGAATCAGGCGCAGGAGGGGCTCGAGGTCAGGCATCGGCCGGTGCGTCTCCAGTCGGCGGCGCGCAATGGGCACAGCACGGCGGATCGGACGGATCGGGCAGATCCGTCGAAGACGGCTGTCCGTCACCCAGTGCGTTGGGATTCACCATACCCATGTGAATGCCGAACGCGAGCGCGAGATTGTCGGGCGACAGCACCTCTCTGGGCGCCCCTTCGGCGACCAGACGACGATTGAGGCAGATCACGTGGGTAGCATGGTGGGTGACCGCTGCAATGTCGTGGCTGACCATCAGCTCGGTGAAGCCGTGGCGGCTGCGCAGATGGTCGAGCAACGAGCAGAACATGGCCTCTCCCTGAACATCCATGCCCGCTGTCGGCTCGTCCAGCACGAGCAGCTCGGGCTGATCCAGCAGAGCGAACGCCAGCAGCGCGCGCTGAAGCTCGCCGCCGGACAGGGATCCCAGCGCTTTAGAGGCGAGCGCTTCGCCTCCAACCATCCGCAACGCCTGCATTGCCCGTTCGCTGAGCGATCCCGAAATCCCGAACCAGAGCGGCTTGCGCTGATGGGCTGAGGCGAGGAACTCGGCGACGGTGATCGGCAGGCCGCGGTCGAGATTGAGCTTCTGCGGCACATAGCCGATCCGGCACCGTCTGCCAAGGGAGCCCGACAGGGCGATGGTTCCCTTGTAATGCACGTGGCCAAGCATCGCGAGCAGGAGCGTCGTCTTGCCGGCGCCGTTCGGGCCGATGATGGCGGTGCAGCTCCCGCGCGGTACGGTTGCCGTCACGTCCTCGAGGATGGAGACGCCGTCGAGGCGCACTGACACCTGGCGGAATGATACGGCTGGCTCGCTCAATGCCTCGCACTCGGCGGCGCCAGCGCCTTTCGCAGCGCTTCGATGTTGCGTCGCATGACCGTTTCGTAGTAATCCAGCGGCGCGTCGTCGGGACCGCTCGCCACAGGATCGAGCATACCTATCGGAATGCCGGCCTCTCGAGCGATCGTCTGGCCGATCCGGGCCGAGTACTGCGGCTCGATCATGACGGCCGCGGCTTTCCGTTGCCGGGCGGTGCGCACCAGCGCGATGATCTCCTGCGCCGAGGGCTCGTGCCCTGCATGGACATGGATATACCCGACGATCTCGAGACCCGCGTCGGCGGCGAAGGCGTCCAGGATGTCGTGCTGGGCGACGATGCGCTTGTTGGGCAGGGCTGCGACCGCTGCGCGGATGTCCTCGGCGAGAGCGTCCAGACGTCGCGCAAGCCCGGCCGCATTGTCTCGGTACAGCGCGGCGCCCTCCGGATCCACGGATGCGAGCCCTGTCGCAATGACGCGCGCCATGCGCCCTGCAAGACGTGGGCTGGAGAACAGGTGAGCGTTCGTCGAGTGCGCTTCCGCCGTCTCGCCGTCATGCTCGTGCTCGTGTCGCGCTGTCGCCCCGTCGTCATCTGCGGTGTGCGGGCCCGCTCCGTCACTCCCATGCCTGTGGTGGTCGAGGTCGTCCGCTACGCCGTCCGTCGCAACGATCACCGTCGCTTCGGGTTTCGCCTTCCGAAATCGCTCTGCGGCAAAGTCGTCGAGCCCCAGACCGTTGACGACCAGCACGTCCGCCTCCTCGATCTTCCGCGCATCCTGGGGCGTCACGACATAGTCATGCGGGCAACCGAGGCCCGCAGGCAGGAGCAGCTCGACCCTGATCCCCGTTCGGCCCTGCGCGACGTTGCGTGTGAGGAGCCACACGGGAAACGTGGAGCAGACGATGCGGCGTTCGGTCGGCTTCGGCACCGACTGGCGGCAACCGGCAAGGCCTGCGACAATGAACGAGCCGATGAGCACGATCTTGATGGTTCGCATGCGAATCGCTCCCCTGATCCCTCCGAGGTTGGACGTTCATGCATGATGCCACACAGACGGGGTTAGGTGCGACTTTCTTCCGGACATCGCGGTACGGATGGGCTGCTTCGAAAGGGTACCCGTTCGCTGAGCTTCGGGGTTGGCTACAATACTGACGTCAGCGAACGGGAGGTCTCTGCATGCGACTTGGTGCGTGGCTCTGTATGGTATGGGCTCTGTGGCCCCTTGCATCCTCGGCACGGGCGCCGAAGCCCAATGTGGGCCTGCGCCGCACCGTGTCCTATGCGGAGTTGCGTCGCGGGTTCTCCCAGCCAAGTCTGATCTATGCGCCCTATGCGTTCTGGTTCTGGGATGCTCCCCCCGATCCCAAACGGGCTGCCGACGTGGCCGCTGAGATGTGCCGGCAGGGGTTCATGCCCGGCTATGCCCATCCGCGGAGCGGCATGCCGCGCAATCAGTGGTTGACAACGGAATGGTTCGATGCGGTGGACGCGGCGCTCCGCGCCGTCGAACGCGCGGGCGGCTTCATGGGCTACACGGACGAGTACGACTGGCCGAGCGGTCAGGCCGCCGGCCGCGTCCTTGCCCAGCGCCCCGAGCTTCGTGCGCAGTCGCTTAACTGGCAGACGTTTGATGCCGCCGACGGCGGCGCCGTGTCGGTACCGGCGTGTCTGTTCGCCACCGCAGCGGCGCTCGATCCTTCCGGTCTGATCCGCAGCTCGACGCTACGCGTCATCGGCGGCGGCCAGGCGTTCTCATGGACTGCTCCTCCCGGCCCGTGGCGCGTGTTCGCGTTCTCGACCTATCACCACCCGGGCCTCGACGGCAGCCCTGTGAACTACCTCGACCCGCGTGTGACGGAGACGTTCATTCGCATCGCCCATGAGCCGTATGCGAGGCGTTTCGGCGATCGGCTCGGCAAAGCCATGTCCGGCGTCTTCATAGACAATGAGGGCGACTACGGTTGGAAGCTGGCGTGGTCGGATCATCTCGATAGAACGTACCGCGCCACACGGGGTCGCGATATCCGGCTGTGGATGCCCCTGCTGGTCGCTCGCGATGTTGAGGGAGTCTATGCCCGGGCACGATGGGAGTGTCTGGACACCGTCTCAGACATCTACTCCCGGGAGTTCTTTGGCCGGATTAACCGGTGGTGCGCCGATCTGGGCATGTCGTGCACGATGCACGTCTGGGAGGAGTCGCTGCAGCTTCAGGCAGAAGCCGTGGGCGACTACTTCAAGGTCATGCGTGCGATGAGTATGCCTGGCACCGATTCGCTGATTCGCAAGCCGCTGGAATGCTGGGAGTTCAAGGAGACCCAGTCGGTCTCCGAGTTTGAGGGGAGGCGTTTCTGCAGCGAGGTGCTCGGTGTGGTTGGTTGGGACATGCCTCCTGCGCTCCTCAAGCAGACCACGAACGCGGTCACTGCGTGGGGCGTGAGCCACGTCATGCCGCACGGCGTGTACATGAGGCCCGATCTGAACACGATTCCCTATCCGCCGGACTTCTTTCGCGTCAACCCCTACTGGCCCTACCTGCAGCAGTGGACGGATTTCACGCGACGCGCGAGCTACGTGACGTCGCACGGACACACCGTGCCCGACGTATTGCTTCTGAACCCGATGGACAGCCTGTGGGCGACTGTCGGAGAGTGGTTGTTCGCGCCGACGGCCGAGGAGGCTGCGCGCATCGCGCACATCAACGACACGTATATGGGCGCGATACGCACCCTCACGGAGGCTCGGATCGAGTTCCTCATCGCCGATCGTTTCTATGTGCGCAAGATGACGTTAGGCCGCGATGGCAGGCTGACCGTCGGACCGTTCTCGTTTCGGGCCGTCGTGGTCCCGCCCGTAAGCGTGCTGCCGCTCGATGTCATGAGGAAGCTCGTGGCCTTCGCGCGAGCCGGCGGAAGGATCTACGTGCTCGGCACGCTGCCAGACGGATCCACGGACCGCGGCATGGGCGATCCTGAGATGGCGCGGCTCGTCGGCGAGCTCAGATCGCAAGGCACGCTCGTTGACTGCCGAGCGGGCCTCTCCAGCGAGTTAGCGCGACCCGGTACCGCCCTCGTGTCTCGGATTCGATTCGAGTCCGGGGCGTTTCCCATGCTTCAATCGCATCGGCGCATTGACGGTCGTGACTTCTTCTGGTTGGCGAACCAGAGCGACACCGAGAGGGAATGCGTCCTGTTGATCCGCGGCGCTCGAGGCGCTGCCAGCATCTGGGACTGCGAGACCGGATCCATCCGTCCCGTGGCGTCGGCAGACACGCCCGGCGGCGTCCGTGTGCGGTTGCGTTTCCGTCCTCTTGAGGCGTTCTTCCTGACGCTGGATCCAAAGTCGCCGGCCCAGACTGCGCACGTCCGACCGGTTGAGCGCTGGTCAACGATCCCGGTACGTGGACCCTGGCGCATCGGCATAGACCCGGCGAGGCAGCCGTCGGTTGCGACCGATGTGCGGCCCTTGTTCATGGTACCGAAGCGTGCCAGGGCGCTGGAAGCGTCTGGCGGAGGGCGGTATGTCCACGACTTCACGCTGACATCGAAGCCGCGTGCGGCGGCCGTCTGGGTGACGGCTGATCCGGGATTCCGGCTGTACGTGAACGGGAAGACCGTCGCCCGGCGGGCGGCGGATGACGTGTGGCGGCAGGCCCGCCGCATTGACCTCGCGCCTCTGTTGCGGGGCGGGGCCAATCGGATCGCGGCGTCGGTGCCCACGACGAACGCCGGATGGTTCCTGCTGCAGGGGGAGGTTCAGTGCGCCGATGGCAAGACCGTCCGATTGGACACGGGAGACGGTTGGGGCCGATCGACGCCTGAGTCCGGCGAACTGGAGCCTGTGGGCTCATGGATCTGGTCAGCCGCGACCCGGCCGAATCAGACTGTCTGGGCGCGCCGCGCGTTCGATCTTCCGACCGACGCCGCCATTCGGACTGCCGTGGCGTCGCTCTCAGCAGATAACCGCTTCACGCTGTGGATCAACGGCAAGCGCATCGGTTCGCATGAGCCGTGGATGGAGCTTGCATCGTTCGACATCCGCGGCGCCCTCCGGCCCGGGCACAACACGGCGGCTGTGGAGGCATCGAATGACGACGGCTTGGCCGGGTTGGCGGCGGGGATTCACATCGGCTTCGAGAATGGGCGAACGGCACGCATTCTGTCGGACACGAGCTGGCGTGTGACCGATCAACCTGAGCCCGCCTGGATGGAGCCTGCCTTCGACGACAGACACTGGCACCCAGCAACAAGGGTTGCCGCCTATGGCGCAGGGCCATGGGGCCGTTTTGAGACAGCAACCGGCATAGCGCCAGAATGGACATGGACCGCCGTGAGCGGGCCTGCGTGGACGCGCGCGACTGCCGTTGACCGGCTGCCCGACGATGTGCCGTCCGCGATGCTGCGCGCTCAGGTTCGGTCGCTGGACGGCTGGCTGCGCTGGGGCCTCGATCGCTTCACCGGCTATGTGGACTACCGCACGACTTTTCACGCGCCTTCGCGAGGCCGAGCGATCCTCGACCTCGGCAGTGTGAAATACACGGCGGAGGTTTTCGTGAACGGCAAGCGTGTCGGCGCCAGGCTGTGGGGGCCATTCGAGTTCGATGTGTCGCCGTATGTCCGTCCCGGTCGAAACGAGCTGAGAGTGCGGGTGGGCAACCTTGCGGTCAATGTGATGGCGCAGTTCGCCGACCGCGGGATCCTCGGGACGTGGGGCTGGGGTCCTCCGCCGGCACGGGAGAGCTACGATGCGGGACTCTTCGGCCCTGTCGCCATCAAGGTGTCCAGCGGCGCTCAGGGTCAGGCCGCGGTCAGCCGCGGCCGGAGGGCGAGATATGCGTCGGGCATCAGGGTTTCAGCGCGCGAAGCAGGAGAGCGCCCGGCTCGCGGCGAAATGATAGAGTAAGGCAGGACGATCAACCATGACACTAGGGCGCACTTCGGTACTGGCATTGTCGCTTCTCGCCGCGCTGGTCGCGGCGATGTGGGATCCCCAGACGCCGGGACTTGTGAACGTGGCCCTGACATCGCAGGGGACGCGCGTCGTCGCGGACACGCAATATGGCGACCACGTGAGCGGAGCCAATGCCGCTGACGGTCGGATAGGGCATGGCACCGCGTGCTGGTTCTCGCGCGACTGGACGCAGTTGCCCTGCGCCCTTACGTTCGAGTTCCGACAGCCGGAACGCCTCAAGCGTGCTGTGTTGTATCAGGCCCAGTGGACGGGCAGCATGTACCACACGAAGGACTTCGCCATCGAGGTCTCGAACGACGGCCAGACGTGGCGCAGGGTGGCCGCCGGCGCATTGGCGGACGACAACAGCGCCACAACCGCCCTCGACATCGATTGCGAGACCCGCTGGGCCCGCGTGGTGGTCCTGACGTCGTACATACCGTTTCAGACCTGCGGCTTCTCGGAGGTTGAGTTCCTGGCGGAGCGGCCTGCGGCTGTGGGCAGCTCCGAGCTCATACTGAATGATTCACCGGCGATCACGAGCCAGGACATGGGCGGGTCCGCGTTTGCATTCGTCCATGAGGGACCTCAGGCTCTGGTTGAGGCAGGTTCCGGCGAGGTTGTCGCCGAGCTCCGTACCGGCGAGAGCCTGGCCATCAGCGCTGACGTGGCGATCAACGACCCCTCTGCGGTCGTCGGTGCATCGGTCGCCGCGACCCCGGCGAGCGCTGTGCACTCGAACGAGGGCCGGGCCGATCTTGCACTTCTCAGCCTGACCGTCGGTGACCGGCGTGCCGAGGCGGCCATCACGCAGCCAGACCGCCCACAGTCAGTGCACCTCGAGACCGGCGCAAAGGGAGCGGCGAGAGCGGTGTTGACGGTGCGTGCCGGAGCGCCTGTTCTGCTGCGCCTGGGACGCCTTCAGGTCGCTATCGGTGATCGTGTGTTCACCGGCTCGCCGCCGCTCAGCGCGACGGACTACGGCGCAGGCCCGCCTCCCGCCACTCCAGACCTACGGCCTGCCATCCAGAGCGAGCTCATCCGCCTCGACTGGATGGCTCAGGATGGTATCGGCACTCCCCGCCTCCCCGTAGCATTCCCGCAGGCTATCGAGAGCGTGATCGAGCGGGGCAAGGCTATAGCAGCGCGCCTACACCCCGACTCCCCGGAACGCCGAGCGGCTCTCGATGCGTGGCGACAGGCGGTACGGCCGACCGAGGGCCTTGGTCCTGAGGCACGAGGACCGGAGGCTTACCTGCGACTGCGAGAGGCCAAGCGCGCCTTGCTGCTGGCCGAAGCGGCGCCCCTGCTGGGCCCGATTGCATTCGCCAAGCAGGTCCCGGCCTGCTTCAGCCACCAGCTCACCCAGTACTACGGCCGGTACGCGCGACCGGGCGGCGGCCTCTATGTTCTGCCTGAACCGGGACGCGCCATGACAGCTCGCCTGCTGACGGCAAGCTTGCCCCTTGGCAGCGTAATGCACCCTGAGGTTTCGTGGGACGCGAAGGACATCCTCTTCGCGTTCTGCCAGACGGACTCCACTCCCTCGAATACGATCGAGGGAGCCCACGGACGCTACTACCATCTCTACCGCGTAGCGACCGATGGCACAGGGCTGCGGCGCCTGACCGACGGTCCCTATAATGACTTCGCGCCCAGGTATCTGCCCGACGGGAAGATCGTGTTCATTTCCACACGGAGGGGCGGCTGGCATCGGTGCGGCACGCCGGGCTGCGAGAACTACGTGCTCACGGTCGCGGATGCGGACGGCTCGCGTGCACGGCCCATCTCGTATCACGAGACGCAGGAATGGGATCCGGCGGTCCTGCATGACGGACGGCTGGTCTACACGCGGTGGGACTATGTGGACCGGCATCCGGTGTTCTATGAGCAGCTTTGGACAACCAGTCCCGACGGTACGCGGGCAGCGGCGCTGTTCGGCAACAGCACGTTCAATCCCGTGGGCATCTGGGAAGCGCGACCGGTGCCGGGATCGGGGAAACTCATGGCCACCGCGGCGGCGCACCATGCCATGACTGCCGGCTCCATCATTCTCCTCGACCCGTCGCGCGGCGTGGATGGCCTGAAACCCATCACGCGTCTCACGCCAGACGCGCCGTTCCCCGAGAGCGAAACCGTCGTGCCATCGGCATGGCATGCCGTCATGCCCGGCACTGAGCCCTACGACACCGAGGAGAACAGACGCTGGCCGGGCCACTGCTACCGCAGTCCCTATCCCTTGAGCGAGCGGCTGTTTCTTGCGGCCTACAGCTTCCGCGAACTGGTCGGCGAGCCGCATGCCAACCCGGCCAACATGTTCGGCATCTATCTATGCGACGCCGACGGCAACAAGGAGTTGCTGTATCGCGACCCGAACATCGCGTCCCTCTGGCCCGTTCCGATCAAGCCGCGCCGGAAGCCGCCGATCCTGCCGTCGGTTCTGGCAAGCGGCAGCCCGAGCGGCAAGAGCGTGACCGGAGACGATACCGGCGTGTTCGTGCTGCAGGACATCTACGCGAGCCTGCCGCGAGTTCCGCGGGGATCGGTGAAGGCGCTCCGCATCGTTCAGGTGCTGCCCAAGACGACACCCGGCGCCGATCGGCCGCCCATCGGCATTCCATCCGGCGCGCCCGGCAAGCAGGTGCTGGGCACGGTGCCGGTCGAGGCCGACGGTTCCGCCCATTTCGTTGTTCCGGCCCGCAAGGAAGTGGCGTTTCAGGCGCTCGATGAGCGGGGCATCGCCGTGCAGATCATGCGGAGCGGCACGTATCTGCAGCCGGGCGAACGTACCACGTGCGTCGGATGCCATGAGCCTCGAGTCACGTCGCCGCCGGCAGCCCGGCCTCTTGCGCTGCGCCGGCCTCCGTCGCGCATCGCGCCCGGTCCGGACGGATCAAAGCCGTTCAGTTATCCCATCATGGTCCAGAGCCTGCTCGATCAACGCTGCGTGTCCTGTCATTCCGGCGCCAAGCCGGCTGGCGGCATCGTGCTCACGGGCGAGCCCGAGGGACACTATACGCGCTCGTACAACGCGCTCGCGCGGCGTGTCCCCTTCTCCGACATGGGCAATGGCGAGGCGATCAGCAAGCCGGGGCGTTTCGGCGCGGCAGGCAGCCCGCTCATGAAGATGCTGCTCGACGGGCATCAGGGGGTGCGTTTGTCGCGCAGCGAGGTCGAGCGTCTGGCCACGTGGATGGACGTGAGCGTTCTCTTCTATGGCACCTTCGATCCTGCCGAACAGGAGCGCCAGCGCAGGGGCGAGAGGATTCCCGGTCCGAAGCTGGAGTAGCCGAGGTGTCTACGCGCCGCGTGCGTCGAGGGCCTTCTGCGCACGGTCACGCAGGTCCGTGCAGTCGAGCGTCTGCTCGTAGACGCGCGGATCGTCTTTGACCATGTATTGATGCCGTAGATCGGGCAAGGACGCCACGCGTTGCAGATCCTCAGCCGCGACGCGTTCAGGCTGTTCCATGATCTTCTGCAGCATCTCGACCACCATGGAGGCGCGCGAGGGTTGCGATGTCGCCAGCCTGATCAGGGGCGCGATGGCCGTGCCGCCGCATCGTGTGATCATGTCAAAGTCCGTCCAGCGAGACACGCCCCGCGACCACTGCTCGGCGACCGCGGATACTACCGCTTCCGAAGCCTCCGGCGTTCCCATCCTGGACAGAGCCTCCAGCACGGCATACCTATCTTCCTTGTACTCGATGGCGGCTATGAGCGGCCCGGTCGCCTCTGGGCCGCACTCCGCCGCCGCCTCGAGGTTGCCCTGCGCGATATACAGAGCAGCTTCGTCGGCGGGTCTGCCTGGCTTCCAGCCCATAGCGGTGAGGAGCGCGCCAAGACGGGGATCGAACCGTGCGTGGAGTTCGGTTATCATGGCGCGCAGTCCATAGGGAAGGCTCAGCAGGCGCGTGCAGTGCTGGTCCCAATCGTCGCTTCGCCAGCGAGCGCGCAGCGCATCCTGAAGGCACGTGATGGCGGGGACAGTGCCGATCTCCGCGAGCGCCATAAGCACGCCGGCGCACCAGCGATGGCGAGCCTCCGAGCGGCGCAGCGGCTCGATGCATGCGTCGCCGTGCGGAACAAGGTCGCGGTACATCCCCATGGCGATGGCGAGCGCCATCTTCTGTTCAGGGGTCTGTGGGTCCCAGTCTCGCTGGATGAGCCTGACAGCCGCGTCGGGGTCGAACTCCTGCATGAGCAAGGCAACGAGACTGCCTCCCGCGCGCCCATCGTCGTACTGGCCGGACTCGGGATTGGTTCGTGAGCCTCTTCCCCAAAGCCTCACGTGCGACCCTCCGCATGCGTGATCTCGCCAAGCTCGACGGAATCCAGTAGGGACATGCTACCACGAGTAGGGGCGTTCGGCAAGGTCTCTCGGCGTGGGGATGCGCTGATGGCGGGCGCTCTTGTCGAAAAGAGGCCCCTCGCAATCTGCGGCCGTGCAAGGCGTCGGCGCGATAGCTGCGGCGAGGGGCCTTTGGAGGGAGACTCAGGTCCGCACGGGGGAGGAGCAGCGGGCGACGCTCGGATGCAAGTCCAGCAACACGCACTCGACGGTTATCCACTTGGAGGCGTCTTCGGTTGCGTCGGAACTGGCGCACCGGTCGGCAGGCCAGCGCGTCCGTTGCCATGTCTGACCGGTTCTCGGGCAGCGCTCCAAGGTCGTCCTTGCGTTGCTGATCGTCAGCCGCAGGCGGCCTTTCGCGAAGGCAATGCTCCCTTTGGACTGCGCAGGTCCGGTGGGCATCCATCCCCGGCTCGTCAGCTCCCGCCCAACCGTCTTAGCCGCTGCGGCGTAGTCGGCTTTGAACGAGTAGGTGACGGCTCCACCATGGTCGGTGCGTCGCCCCGGCGAGACCGGGTTTCGGCCCTTCACCAACGACACGTCGCTGAACGCCTGCTCGACAGCGTCCGTGCGCTCCGGTCTGATCGGCGCCCCAAGCGCCACACTGGTCGCACCCAGGCCTGCCGCGCCCACAAGGGCAATCACCAGCAGCATCCGTCGCTTCGTCCACATGATCGGCTTCATAGCCTGTCTCCTTTCGGTCCGGTCCGGTCTCTGCCGGAGAGCTCAGACCCTGTGATGGCTCCAGTCTTTCATGCGGACCGTAACCGGAACCGGTGCGCACTCAGAACAACAGCGTGACGGCGGCGTGACATGGAGCGTCACGCCGCCGTCGTCGTACTGCTCAGTCCATCCGCATGCGCTGTACTCCGAGATCCGAATGGGATCGAACGGGCTTGGCCGCCTGTCCCGCTGCGGCATCAACCCGGTGGATGCCGCCGGAGGTTGCTCCGGCGGGCGCTTGCGAATCCGGCGTTATGATCTCGCCCTGTTTCCTGCATGCCGCCGACGAGATCATAGCGAGGCAGCCAAGGGCAGCCATCAGGCTGCGGGCTCGTGAGGATCTCATTGGACCGTTGGCCTGTGGTACCAGGAAGCCCCGCACGCGTTGACCCAGATTCGGGTGGGCACGCCGTTGGCATCTGTCGCGGACCACGGAGAATCCCCGCCCGGATGCCGCACGTACTTCACATGACCGTCACCTCGAACGACGTTGCTTCCTTCGGCATGGACCCAATGGGTGACCGTGATGGAACGCGTGTCGAACATGTTCACCGTGCAGTCGTCGCATGCGTCGCACGGGCTCTGCTCCTTGAATAGCCACTCGGGACCGTCCGGGAGGGGCTGGCCAGAGCGCATCCACGGGATCGGACTGGGTATGGAAGCGCCAACAAAGGTCTGCTTGCCGTGTCCTTCCCATGCCATGATGACCTTGGACGGCGCCAGCATGCCCGCTATCGGCCAGCGGTGCAGATAGCCGTTGTAGGCAATGGAGATGCTGGCGGATGTCTGCAGGTTGAACGGGTTCTCCACCGCGGCCGACGGGCACGTGTACACGCCCCAGTTCTTGACATACGGTTGCGTCGCGTTGGTGAAGTAGCTCATGCGGCGCGCGAGGCTGGCGCCGGTCACGGGCGTCACATCCACAGGAGTGCCGTACCAGTAGATCCGGTTCTGCGGAATGGCCAGCGGGAAGAGCTCGTCGTAGTCCTGTGCGTACATCAGGATCGCGGTGCCCACCTGCTTCTCGTTGGACAGACATGCGGTCTGTCGTGCCTTCTCCCGTGCCTGGGCGAAGACGGGAAAGAGGATGGCGGCGAGGATCGCAATGATCGCGATGACCACGAGCAGCTCGATCAGCGTGAAGGCCTGCGGCCTGGGGTGTTGCCTCATGGTGAGGTCCTCCTCTGTTGAGATCGCCCGGCTCGATCGCGCTCGCGCTGTCGAGGCGGGCGATCGAACCGAGATGGTCGCAGTGTATGCGCCGGTGCGTGACGTTAGCGTGACGCGGCCGATATCCTTGCGTGAAAGACCGGTGCATCCGCTACGATTCGGCGAGGTCGAGCGTCCAAGGGGAGAGCGCCAAATCGACTCAACCGGTTGAGCATCAGAGCCGTATATGGTGTGAGGATTACCCATGCAGGCACATACGACACCCAACGGGACGGGGCCGGGCAGGCTGGCCCTCAGGCTCTTCGGCTCGCCGACCGTCGAAGTGGATGGACAGGCAGCGCCTCAGCTGCGATCGCGCAAGGGGCTCTGGCTGCTGGCGCTTCTGGCCCTGCGCGGCCGCCGCGAGGTGATGCGCGAATGGCTCATGGGTACTCTGTGGCCGGACTCGCCGCCCCAGAACGCTTCAGCCAGCTTGCGCCAGAGTCTGGCCGACTTGCGGCGAGCCCTGGGAGCCGCAGCGCCGCGGCTGGGTTGCCCCACGCCTCGAACGGTTCGCCTGGATGTGGCCGACGCTGATGCTGATGTGCTTGCCTTCGACGCGGCCATATTGGATGGGAGTCCGGGCGCTCTGGCTCAGGCCGTGAGCCTGTATCGAGGGCCGTTCCTTGAAGGCTGCACCGAAGACTGGGCCGAGCAAGAGCGCCGTGCGCGAGAGCAGGCATACCTTTGCGCCCTCGAGACGCTGGCGGCATATGAGAAAGCTCGCGGCGACCTGACCGGCGCCATCGAACACTTGAGGGCCGCGGCAGCGGTGGACCCGTACCGCGAGTCGGCGCAACGCGCCCTCATCGAGAGCCTCGCGGCAGCAGGCGATCTAGCCTCGGCCATTCTTGCCTACCGCGATCTGCGATTGCTGCTCCGACGCGAGCTCGGCGTGGATCCCGATCCCGAGACAGTCGCTGTCTATGAACGCGCGCGCGCGGAGGCTCGTGCACGGAGAGTCGGCGAGCGAAGGTCCGAGAGTGCACAGGTGGATAGCAGGATCCCGCGGCCGTTCACGACGCTGGTGGGGCGGGACCGCCACATCGAGCACGTCTGCGCTCTCCTGTCGAGCAGCCGCCTTGTGACGCTGGCAGGTCCCGGCGGAGTGGGGAAGACGCGCCTGGCCATCGGGGTATCGGAATGCGTCAGTGATCGTTTCGCCGACGGCGTGCGTTTCGTGGATCTGTCGCCTCTCGCCGAGCCCCATATGCTTGCGGGCTGGGTGATGGGGGCTATCGGGCTACCCGATGCGCCGGGCCGGCCGTCGTTCGGCAGTCTGACCGATAGGTTCCGCGATCGTTCCGTGCTGCTGGTGCTCGACAACTGTGAGCATGTGGTGGAAGCCTGCGCATCGTTCTGCGCGGCAGTGCTGGCTGAGTGCGCTCACTGTCGCATTCTGGCAACGAGCCGGCAAGCAATGGGAGTCATGGGCGAGGCTCTGTACCGGGTTCCGCCGCTGGAGGTGCCCCCGCGACGCGCCATGGGGGCCGGCAGTCCTTGTCACCCAGCCATGAGCGCGGGAGAAGCGCTGGCATTTGACAGCGTGCGTCTCTTTGCCGATCGGGCTCGCCTGGCCTCCTCAGGCTTCGCGGTGAGCGACGCCAATGCCGCGACGGTGGCCGACATCTGCCGGTCCGTGGATGGTCTGCCTCTCGGTATCGAACTGGCGGCCAGCAGAGTGCGCTCGATGCCGCTTCCCGAGATCGCCTCGCGCCTGAACGCGCAGTTTGGCCTCACCATGAACGGCGTCCGCGGAGTCCCTGAGCGCCACCACTCCATACGAGCCGCCATACAGTGGAGCTACGATCTGCTGAGCGAGGCTGAACGGATCCTCCTTCGGCGCCTGTCGGTCTTTGCAGGAGGCTGGAGTCTTTCGGATGCGGAGGCGGTGTGCTCAGGACTGCACACAGCCGAGGACGCGGGCGGTGCGACGGCGTGCGATTTCGATGTCGTGACCGTGCTGACCGAGCTCGTTGATCAGTCACTGGTGGTCTACGAGCCTCTTGGCGAGCATGACCGCTACTCTCTGCTGGAGACTGTGCGCGTCTATGCTCGCGAGCGATTGGTTGAGAGTGGCGAAGCCGACGCGATCCGGCGCAGGCACGCCGACTACTTCGCGGAGTCTGCGGCGCCCCTCCGAACGGACATGTATCCCGGACCGACCGTCATGGAATGGCATCGGCGCATGGCGGCACAGCACGACAATCTTCGCGCAGCGCTGGACTACTATTGCGAGGCCGGGGCTGCCCGCGAGGCGTTGACGCTGGCAGGTCGGCTTGCTCCATTCTGGACATCGCAAGGGTACCGCGAAGAGGGATGCAGTCGGCTGCGGGCGGCCCTGTCGTTGCCCGGCGCACCCGATGAGGAGCGCCTGTACGCCGAGGCTTTGCTGGCCCTTGGGAGCATGGAGTGGACTCAAGGCGACGCCGAGCGGGCATGGGACAGTTGCGCGGAGGCGCACGCGGTGTACCAGAGGCTTGGCGACGGGAGAGGGGTGGCGGCATCGCTTCTCGATCTCGGTTCGTCGGCGCTCGCTCTGGGAAGGTTGGACGACGCGCGGTCCTTGTTCGAGGATGCCATAGCGGCAGCGCGACTCATAGGCCGACCGGGTATCGTCGCGCACGCTCAGTTGGGACTGGGCGAGCTGCAGCGGCTTGTCGGGGAGTATGATGCCGCCGAGGAGAGCTACCGCAAGGCGCGCGATGCCGCGGCCCAGGCGAACGACCCCGTGATCGAGGCGCTGTGCACCGCCGACCTCGGCACGCTCGCCTTCCAACGTGGAGATGCCGGGGCGGCCAAGCGCCTGCTGGGCGAGGCCCTGCACGTGAAACTGCTCGGCGCAACGGACTGGCTGGTAGCGCTCCTGCTTCCGACCCTTGCGGCCATCGAGCTCAGCGAAGGCAAGCCCGAGCGTTCCGCGGTACTCCTCGGGGCAGCCGAAGCGGCCCGAGAGCGCACGAATACTGCGGTGCAACGGGCCGATCAGGAGGTCCTGAACCGGTGCATTGACCTGACACGAGAGCAGTGCAGCGAACGAATCTTCGAGCGATCATGGCAGCAGGGCCGCGCGCTCAGTATCACTGACACGATGGTCTTTGCACGAGAAGGCGCTCTCGCCGATCAGTAGGGAGACCAGCGCGAGATCAGCTTCGGGTAGGCATTGTCGCTGTCGCGCTCGCAACACGAATCCTGAGGGCGACGCTCGTTGCCGGCGTCGCCCTCAGGCGTCTCTGAAGAGGCTGAATCAGATCAGCGTGTGGCCGTCTGCCACGCCTTCTGATACAGATGGATGGCGCGGGTGTAGTCGCCGGCTCTCCGAGCCTCGTCCGCCTCGCCGATGAGTTTCTGCACGGCGGGGAGGAGCAACGCGGCGGCCTCATTGCCGGCAGTCTGTGCCAGAATGCGGTCACAGTCGACCAGCGCTCTCAGACCTTCGGCGACGCGAAGACGCACCGGTCTCGGGAGCTCGGGCAGGAGACGGGTCATGGCGAAGTCAAAGAACCCCTCGTGCGCGAAAACCTGGACGCCGCCGTTGCGAACCAGACGATTGCCGTCGACCCACAGGCGCGGATCGAGGGCTGCCTCGAGATGCTTCAGAGCGTTGCGGTAGCGGTTGGCCACAGACCCTCGGGGCAGGCTCGGCGCGAGCGACGAAAGCTCGTCGAGCCAGTACACTTTATCATGCCGCGCTGAGCTCTTCACTACTCTCAGCAGTACATGCTCGCGTGTCTGCGCGTTGGCGGGATCGTTGGGATCATAGGCCTCCACGAGAACCTGCCGCACCGATCCATCGCCGAACGCGCGAAGATCCAGCTCGACGGGGATGATGACCTGCTCGCCCGGCTCGAGATGCAGCTCGCGCGGCTCGTGGCCTCCCGCGCCGTCGTCACGATCGCCAAGCACTCTGACCTCAACGACCACATCGCGCGGCTCATCGCCGTTGTTCACGATGGGCACGCCGTAGCTGAACGTCTCGCCCGCGTGGATGACCTCAAGGTTGATCTGCCCACGATCGTCGTTGGGATTGGCGTTCGCGTCCGCCCCGACGATGAG
>JAAYVH010000206.1 GCA_012517255.1 Chthonomonadales bacterium | reverse complement strand
CCAGCACTGCATCTGGTAAGGCAGCCGCAATTCTGACATCCGGGCCGCACTGTCGAGGATCTGGTTCAGTTCGCCCATCAGCTGACGGCGTTCGGTGTCGGTCAGGCCGCTGACGACGCGCTGCTCGGAGACCATCTCGATCAGCGTGCGACGGGTGACCTGCGCCCACAGCCGGAACTCGTGGCGTTCGGTCCTCGGGTAATACTTACTCTTCAGCAGATCTTCATGACTGTTGCCGGCCGAGCCCGACATGGCGTCCGGGTCGATGGTGCGCATCAACGCGATCAGCCTTCGCACCCAGGGCACGGTGTTGTCGCGGACGATCTGCCAGCCGGCCACCCAGCCGCCCGGCTGCAGCACCCGGCTGAGCTGCCCGTGGGCCTGGTGGGTGTTGATCCGCGGACGACCGGGCTGCGCCCGCCATGGTCCGCCGAGCAGCACGACGTGTGCGGCGCAGGGCTGGAGGGGGAGTTCGTCGGCTCGTCCGGCCACCGTGAACAGGGCCTCGCTGGCCGGTCCGTCACCGCGCAGCTGGCGGCAGCGCTGGGTGTCGGGCTCGATAGCGAGCACGCCGTGGCCTTGGCCCACCAGCCGGTTGATGACGCCGCGCGAGCAGCCGAGCGTGATGATCTGCACCGGCTCGGCGCCCACCAGCCATTGCAGGGCAGATTGCGGTAGCGAAGGGCGGGTGACAGCTGGCATGGACCCCACTCTAGAACCGGCCCCCGCAAGCGAGCAGGCGCTCGATCACCACCGCCACGCCGTCGTCGGTGTTGGCCGGAGCGATCTCATCGGCCGTCGCCAGCGCGGGCGCCGTGCCATTGGCTAGCGCCACACCGTGACCCGCCCATCCGAGCATCTCGCGATCATTGGCGGAGTCGCCGAAGGCCAGCACCTCGTCGGCGGTGAATCCGTGCTCGGCGGCCAGCAGTTCCAGGGTGCTGGCCTTGCTCACCCCGGCCGCCGATATCTCGATGAACTGCATGCCCGAGGTCGTTGGCAGCACCCCCACCCGTGCGACCTGCTCGCACAGCTCGAACAGCGTTTCCAGCGGCAGCTCGCCGTGTCGGGCAATGATCTTGACCGCCGGCTGCGCGCTCAACCCGGACATCGGCACCTCCTCAAGGTCTTCCGGGTTGCGGCCGTGGTTGCCGGGTTCCATCAGCCCGAGATAGCCCGGACCGGGCAGCAGGTCGTAACCACTGCGGGTCAACGTGGCGAAGCGGGTGCCCGGCGCCACCTCGAGCAGGCTGTCGATCAGCACGACGCAGACCTCGGCGGCGATGGGACGCTCAGCGAGCACGATGTCGTCGGTGGCGTTGTAGACGACCGCGCCGTTCGAACAGACCGCCAGGTCGCGCAGTTGCGGCGGCAGCACCTTCGGCATGTCGACAACCGAGCGTCCGGTGGCGGCCACCACGAGAATCCCGGCATCCTGGGCGGCAGTGATGGCCCGGCGCGTACGCGGCGAGGTGGACAAGTCCGGAAGCAGTAGGGTGCCGTCGAGGTCAGTGACGATCATCCGGATGGTCATCGCGTCCGCACGCAGCCTTTCATTGCCGTCATCCCACGAGATGGTGTTCATAGGCGTAAATCACAGCATGGATGCGGTCGCGCAGGCCAAGCTTGGCAAGTACGTGACCGACATGGCTCTTCACGGTAGCCTCGCTGATGAAGAACTCGGCGGCGATCTCGGGATTGGATTTGCCCTGAGCGATGGCGATCAGCACCTCGTGTTCGCGTGCGCTGAGCGCCATGGCGGGGTCGTCCGCGGGAGTGCCGGCGGGAATCCGCGCCCCGAACAGGTCGAGCATCCGCCGCGTGATCCGCGGCGACATGACAGCCTCTCCCGCCGCGACGGCCCGGACGGAGTCGACCAGGCTCTCCGCCGTGGAGTCCTTGAGCATGAACCCGCTGGCCCCGGCGCGCAGTGCGGCGAAGGCGTACTCGTCGAGGTCGAAGGTGGTCAGGATGAGAACGCGGGTGTCCGGCAGGGCCTTGGTGATCGAGGCCGTCGCGACGATCCCGTCGACATGGGGCATGCGCACATCCATCAGTACGACATCGGGCCGGGTCCGCCGAGCCTGCTCGACAGCCTGTGCTCCGTCGGAGGCTTCGGCGACGACGCAGATGTCGTCCTGGGCCGCCAGGGCCATGCGGAAGCCGAGTCGGATCAACTCCTGATCGTCCGCGATGAGGACCTTGATCATGATCGGTTCACCTTCTCGCCGTCGTCCAGTGGGAGCGCTGCCTCGACTCGCCAGCCCCGGCCGTCCTCTTGCGGTCCCGCGGTCAGGGTACCCCCGAGTGCCGCGACGCGTTCTCGCAGTCCGAGTAGCCCTCGTCCGGTGCCGGCAGGTTCGGTGGGGAATCCCGGCAGACCGTTGTCGGTGACCGAGGCGATCAGTGCACCGTCTCCCAGCTCGATGCGGACGAGAACCCTGGTGGGCCCGTGGGAGTAGCGCAGCGTGTTGGTCAGCGCCTCCTGGACGAGGCGGTAGGTGGCCAGCTGCATCGCCGGGTCGACGGACTGCGATCCGGTGAGCTGGTAGGTTGCCGGCACGCCGAGCGACCGGAACTTGTCGATGAGCTCGGGCAATTCGCCGAAGCCCGGCTGAGGAGCGGTCTGTGCGGCAGCTTCGCCGCCGAGAAGACCGAGCATCCGTCTCATGTCGACCATCGCGGCCCGGCCGGTAGCGGCCGCCTTCCGCATGGCGTCGGCCGCATCCGGAGCGGCAGCTTCGGCGGCGACGGCGGAGCCTTCGGACAAGGCGATCATGACGGTCAGGCTGTGGGACACGATGTCATGCATTTCGCGCGCGATGCGGGCGCGTTCGGCTGCCGCGGCGATCTGGCCCTGCTGGTCGCGTTCGACAGCGAGTTGGCGCGCCCGGTCGATCAGCGCCGTGAGGTACCGGCGGCGATTGCCGACGTTGACGCCGATCAGCAACGCCAGGGCCAGGATCACACCGAACTGGACGGCGAAGCCGAGAAGGGACACGTAGTCCGGGGAGCCGGCGTTCTGCGCCGGATTGAACGGATGAAAGCCGCCGCTGGGCCGCGGGATCCCGCCGCCGAGCACGGCCGCGAGGACGGCCGCGGCCTCGAGGGCGATGGCGACCCGCCACCCAGCTCTGCCCGAACGGTAGACGGTCACCGAGTAGACAGCGAAGATCGCGGGGGCAAGCACGATGTCGTTCGGCGCCCAGATCGACGCGAGAATCGCTGCTCCGCTCAGCCCGGCGGTCAGCAACGGCCGGGTCCGGCGCCAGTAGAGCCCGGCGGCAGACACAGCGACCAGCAGGATCATGACGGCTACCAGCCATGAGTCCGCCGATACTGTGGTGTCTGTTCTGAGCGCTCCGGACAGAGCAAGTAGTCCCCACAGTGCGGCCAGCAGAGCGTCGGTCAGACGAGGGTGGACGACCCAGAACCGGCGGACGACGCCCGGCTGCCTGGGCAGAACTCGGTTCGGTGTGCAGAGGTCACGCGTCCCGGCGCTTCACCAAGATCAGGGCGGCGCTCAACACGATCGCATCCCAGGCCGCGAGTACGCCGAACCCGCTCCAGCCGTTCAGGGTCAGCCGGCCGGTGTCGGCGGTGGGTAGCGCAGCGGTTCCGGAGTAGGCGTAGAGGTGGCTGCCGGCGTTCTGGGGCAGTAGAGCGCTGATGTCGGTCAGCCAGCCGGCCTGGGTGAGCCCACTCAGCATCTGCAGGATCAGCGGTGCGACCATGATCAGGCCGAGTACGGTCGCCAGTGTCCCTGCGGTGCTGCGCAAGATCATGCCGAAGCCGAACGCGAGCAGGGCGATCATGGTCACGTAGACGGCGCCGCCCAGCAGCGGCAAGAACACCGAGGGATCGCTCAGCTGAACTTCGACGCCCCTGCCGGCCAGGATCGGCCAGGTTACCAGCGCGGTCAGCCAGATCGCGACGGAGGTGGCCACGAACGTGGTGGATGCGAGCACCAGCGCTTTCGCCGCGATGGCCCCCGTCCTGCGGGGTACCGCCGCGAAGGTCGAGCGGATCATCCCGGTGGCGTATTCGCCGGTGATGATGAGCGCGCCGAGCACGGCGACGATCAGCACCGCGACGTTGAGGCCACCGGTGCTGGCGGCCACCACGATCGAGCGCGCCGTGTCACCGGTGACATCCCCGCCACCGAAGTCGGCGAGGCACGAGATGAGAACTCCGATGCCGAGCATGAGCACGACGAGGATGCCGTAGCACCACATCGTCGAGCGCACGCTGCGCAGCTTGATCCACTCCGAGCGGACGATGCCAGCGGCACTGAGCCGGGGCTTGACCGACAGGGGCACGGGAAGGGTTGCGGTGGTCATCACGCCGCCACCTCCGCCCGGAATTCGACCTCGTCCTGAGTCAGTTCGAGGTAGGCCTGCTCCAAGCTTGCCCGCACCGGCGACAGCTCGTACAACGGCACCCCATTGCGGAATGCCGCGTCGCCGATCTGTTCCGCGGGCATGCCCGTCACCGACAAGAGGCCGTCAGGCATCTGGGTGACCGAGACGCCCGGCCCGGCGATCGCCTTGATGAGAGCGGTGGGCGCAGGTGTGCGGACCATGACCCGGGTGGTGCCCGCCTTACCGGTGAGCTCTTCGATCGATGAGTCGGCCAGCACCTTGCCACGGCCGAGCACCACGACACGGTCGGCGGTGAGCGCCATCTCGCTCATCAGGTGGCTGGACAGGAACACCGTGCGCCCCTGCGAGGCGAGGTAGCGGGTCAGCTGCCGCACCCACAGCACGCCGTCGGGGTCGAGGCCGTTCACCGGCTCGTCCAGGATCAGCGTCTGCGGGTCGCCCAGCAAGGCCGCCGCGATCCCGAGCCGCTGCCCCATGCCCATTGAGAAACCCCCGACGCGCTTGCCCGCGACGTTCTCGAGCCCGGTCATCTCGATCACCTGATGGACCCGGGACGTGGGGATCGAATGAGTTGCGGCCAGCGCCAGCAAGTGGTTGTACGCGCTGCGGCCGGTGTGCACAGCCTTGGCCTCCAGCAGCGCCCCGACCTCGTGTAGCGGGTCGCGGTGGTCCGCGTACAGCTTTCCGTTGACCTTCGCCTGGCCGGAGGTCGGCCGGTCCAACCCGACGATCATCCGCATGGTCGTGGACTTGCCGGCGCCGTTCGGGCCGAGGAAGCCGGTCACGACGCCCGGCCTCACCGTGAACGAGATGTCGTCCACGGCCTGCTTGGGGCCGTATCTCTTGCTGAGATTCTCGATTTCGATCATGCATTCGAGCCTAGAGACCGCTTGGCATCCAGACATCATGCGCAGGGTTGGTTTCAGCGCATCCGCCGGCTCGACCCTGGTATCAGCCGATCGTCGCGGACCCCGAGTTATCCACAGTTTCGAATTCCGCTGACCGATCGGGGTGGCGGCTTACCAATACTGTGGGCATGTCGGCACCCCTGATAGTTTCCCGTGACGCTGCCGTGATCGAGGCCATCATGGCGGCGGCCGCCGCAGTTCAAGTCGAGCCCGAGGTGGCTCGCGACACCGAGACGCTGCGCCGCAAT
>JAAYVH010000205.1 GCA_012517255.1 Chthonomonadales bacterium | reverse complement strand
GATTGGGAGCTGATCATCGTTGACGACTGCTCGACGGACAGCACGCCGGACATCATCGCCGAGGTCGTGAGTTCGGACCCGCGCATCCGGTCGGTGAGGCATGAGACGAACAGAAAGCTGCCCGCGGCGCTGAACACCGGCTTTGCCCTGGCACGCCGCGAGTACCTGACGTGGACATCGGACGACAACCTGTACCGTCCTCTAGCTCTCGCAACGATGGTGGAGTATCTTGACACCCATCCTCTAGTGAGTCTTGTGTATGCAGGCTTCTCAAAGATAGACGACTCCGGTCGGATCATCGGTACGGAGACCGCCCGTCCTCCGGAGGTGCTGGTTGAGAGTAACGCCGTAGGCCCCTGTTTCCTGTATCGGCGCACGCTACATGAACAAGCAGGTCCGTATGCCGAGGACCTCTTTCTTGCAGAGGACTGGGAGTTCTGGCTACGAGTCTTCTTGCGATGGCAGTGTGTCGCCCTGCCCGATGATCTGTACTTCTATCGCTGGCATGACGCTATGCTGACAGCCACGCGGCAGCACGAGGTGTCTCTCATCGTTGAGCGGGCTATCATGCGCCATCTGCCGGAGATACGATCACGGAGCCGGATCCTAGCCTGCCGTTCTCGGCTCTCACTAGCCCGGCGTGCCCGCCGCCGTGGCTCCGTCGCGGGATGGTTGCGGCACTTCTCCGCAGCGTTCGCGCTATCGCCTGTTCTAGCGCTCCGGGATCCGCGCGGGATTCGGGAGCTGCTTATGGCCGCTCCTGGTTGGATCGCCCGCCGTGTTCGCCGAACCCTCAGTCTAGGAAAGGTCATGTAACATCCTTGCGCATCGCAGCCGTCATCCCCTGTTACAACCAGGCGCATTACCTGGGTGAGGCGATCGAGAGCGTCCTGGCTCAGAGACGTCCCGCCGATGAGGTGATCGTCGTCGATGACGGTTCGACGGACGAGACGGCCCAGGTGGCGGAGCGCTACGCACGTGTGGTTCGGTACATCCGCCAGGCCAACGCCGGATTGGCCGCTGCTCGCAACGCGGGCATACGGGCAGCGACGTCGGATTGGGTTGCTCTGCTGGACTCCGATGATGTGTGGTTGCCCACACGCCTGGCGGCGCAGGAAGCGCTGGTAACAGCGCATCCTGAGGTAGGACTGGTACACGGAAGCTACGAACGGATCGATAAGGAAGGCAATCTCGTTGACACGCGCAGACATGAGGCCGGCTTGATGCTCGATGCGCATGATCTGCTCGCGTACAACCCAATCGCAGTGTGCACGACGTTGTTCCGGCGGAGCCTTGTGGCCGAGATCGGCGAGTTCGACGCTGCGGCATGCGGATGCGAAGACCGCGACATGTGGATCCGCATTGCTGCACGTCATCCGGTGATGGCGGTCGCTGAGCCTATCGGCCGGTACCGTGTCTACGCAACCAGCATGTCGGCGGATTACCGGCGGATGCACGCGGGCCGGATGTATCTCCTGCGCAAGAACCAGGATGCACATGGTGGTGGCTGTCGGGGCTGTCGCGACGCGGCGGCTCAAGGAATACGCAATGCGAGAGCGACGCTGCGACAGGCCGCACGTTGGGAGTGCGGCGCCGGCTTCGCCGCTTACGAGGCAGGCGAGTACGGTCTCGCGTGGAGCCATTACCGACGCGCCCTGGCCGCATGGCCCGGGTTGATCCGGGACGTGGGCCTCGTGCGCGTTCTTGCGTCGCTCGCCAAACGCTCGATCACGGGGTACAACAGGAGCCGATGAGCAGACATTGCAGAGATCATGGCAGGATAGTGGCGACGGCCCCCGGGCGCGTGGGGATCATCGGTAACCCGACGGACATGTACGGCGGGGCGGTGATCAGCGTGACGACCGAAGAGCGCGCGCGATGCGTCCTGCTGCCTGGCGACGGGCTGGTTATCGCTTGCGGCGACTCCGAGCTAGAGGTCGCGACCGACGGCGACCTTGCGCCGTGCGACGATGCGCTGGATATCGGACGGGCCATCGCACGCCACTTCGGTCTGGGGCCTGATGCCGGGCTTCGCATGGAGCTGAGCACGAATGTGCCGGTTCAGGCTGGCATGGGCGGGTCGGCATCGCTCATCGTGGCCGCGGTGGGGGCGCTGGATCGGTGGTTCGAGTGGGACATGCATCCGTGGAAGCTGGCCGAGACGGCGCGCAAGGTTGAATACCGGACGCTTGGGGTGCTCTGCGGCTTCAGGATCAGCACATGGCGGTGTTCGGCGGCCTGAACTTCATGGATTTCGGCGGCAAGGCCAGTCTGGAGCAGCGCGACGATGAGCCGCTGGGTGTGGTGGAGCCGCTCGGGCCCCATGCTCCGCGTGTCCCGCTCGTGGCGGCTCACACGGGCGTGCAGCACCACTCGGGTGACGTGCACAAGTCGCCGCGCGAACGCTGGCTGGAAGGTGATCGGGCGGTCATTGACGGGTATGCGGCCATTGCAGACCTCGCCCGCCGGGGAAAGAAGGCGCTGCTGGACGCCGACTGGAAGACGCTGGGAGCGCTCATGAACGAAAACCACCGGATCGTGGCCGATCTCGGCGGCTCTGGTCCGGCCAACGAACATCTCATCGAGGCTGCGCGCGCCGCCGGAGCCTACGGCGCCAAGCTTGCCGGCGCCGGCGGCGGCGGAACGATCCTTGCGCTCGCGGACGAGCAGGAGCGCGTACAGGCGGCCCTCCTGGAAGCCGGAGCTGACAAGCTCTTCAGCCCGAAGCCATGCGAGGGGCTCGCCGTAGTCGTGAGGCAACCGTGACCGAAGGTGGCAGTCGTGCGGAGACGCTCGTTTCTCGTCGCATCGTGGTCATCCTCAACGGCCTGCTGCTCGGCGGAGCCGAACGGCAAGCGATCCTACTAGCGCGTTACCTCTTGGATCGTGGAGCGCGCGTCATGGTCACGGCGTTCGGCAGGCCGGGTTCCGCGGCCGAGCTGTGCGACCGGTCAGGAGTCCCCTGGAAGATCACGCCATTCGCGTGGAGGCCGGGGCGAATAAGGCGGATGCACATGCTCCTTGGGCTCGCGCGCCAGTTGCGCAAGCTGGACCCGTTCATACTTCTGCCGTACACCATGCACCCGAATGTCGCGTGCGGGCTGATCTGGAAGCTTACGGGAGCGCGCCTGTGCATGTGGAACCAGCGGGACGAGGGCCGGCAGCGTGTGGAGCCCCGCTGGGAGCGATGGGCGGTGCGCCAGACCCCATGGTTCGCTTCGAACTCGACACACGGCGCGGAGTTCGTCACGGACACGCTGGGCGCCCCCAAGGATCGCATCCGCGTGATCCTGAACGGGGTAGAGCCGCCGATCCCGGAGCTTGGGCGCGCCGCGTGGAGGACCAGACTGGGACTGGACGATGACGCCTTTGTGGCAACGATGGTAGCCAATCTCCACAGTTACAAAGATCATGCCACGCTTCTCAATGCGTGGAGACTGGTGCAGGACAAGGTCGGGGGCTCCGGCCGGCCGATGGTCTTGGTCCTTGCCGGACGACCGGAGAACACGGGCCAGGCTCTGAAGGCCCAGGCATTTGACCTCGATCTTGGCAGGACAGTCCGATTCCTCGGCCCCGTGGGCGACGTCGCAGGGCTCTTCGGGGCAAGCGACTGCTGCGCATTCAGTTCGCAATGGGAAGGCGTTCCCAACGGCATCCTTGAGGGTATGGCGGCTGGGCTTCCTGTGGTAGCCACCGATATACCCGGCATTCGCGAGGCTGTTGGGGAGGTCGGCTGTGCGCTGCTCACACCGCCAGAAGACGCTGAAGCCATGGCCGATGCCTTTGTACGGCTTGCCTCCGACCGCACCGTCGCCCGCTCCATGGGGGAGGCCGGGCGTGAGCGGATTGCAGCGGCGTTCAGCCCCGACCGGATGGTCCGCGAGACTGCCGAGTGGATTGAGAAAGGCCTGGAGCGTGTCGGCAAGCGCTGATCTGCCGCTATCCCTCGTGATCTGCACCTACGACCGTCCGGACCTCGTCGCTCAGGTGCTCGAAACCGTGGCTCAGCAGGACGCGCCGCGCGACGCCTATGAAGTGCTGGTCATTGACAACGCGTCGCCGAGGGACATTGCTGGAGTCGTGGCGTCGTTCGAGGGGCGGGTTCCGGGCCTGCGCTGCATCCGCGAGGAAGCCGTGGGCCTGTCGCATGCTCGCAATCGCGGATGGCACGAGGCACGTGGTGAGTATGTCGCCTACGTGGATGACGACTGCAAGCTGCCGAGTGAGTGGGTGAGCATCGCGCTGGGCATCGCGTCTCGTATTCGGCCGGTGATGTTCGGCGGGCCGGCCCGTGCCTTCTACATGACACCCAAACCCAGATGGTTTCTGGATGACTACGGATCGGTGGAGTTCGCCAAGGCAGCAGGACCATTGCCAGGGGACGTAACGCTGTCAGGCATGAACATGGTAATCCGAAAGGACTGTCTCGCGATGGTCGGCGGCTTTGATCCCGCTCTAGGCATGACCGGTATGACGATGGCGTATGGCGAGGAAACCGCGCTGCAGCAGGCTCTGCGCGAACATGTCGGTGGGGATTGCGTCTACTATGACCCGGCGTTGCTCGTGTACCATCTGGTGCGACCCGAGAAGATGAGCGTGTGGTGGATCATCCGTCGGCGCTTCCTCGGGGGTCTCTACGGCTTCCGGTGCCGGACCGACGATGCCCGACCTCAAGCCGGGCGCCTCGGCCTATTCATGAAGTGTGTTCGCATCGCCGTCGGCTTCGGCCTCGACGTTATTCGCGGCGCTCTGTCGAGGGACCGCAGCCGTTTCCCGTATGTGCAGAACTACATCTGGGAGCATGCAAGCTATCGGCTTGAGCGCCTGGGACTTACCTGGGGGCAGCTCGAGACCTGCGGGCGCTAGTAGCGCACAGGCACGCTGCCCATGAGATTCCTCATCGTCAACACCGACTACCCCGAGTTCCTCGCTGACCTGTATTCGCGCAACCCCGGCCTCGCTGAGGCGTCATACGCCGAGCAGATCCAGGCGCGATACGACTCGCTGTTCAGCGTCGCGGACTTCTACTCGCATAACCTTCGCGCTCTCGGCCACGAGGCCTGGGATCTGTTTGCCAATAACGAGCCGCTGCAGCGCGCGTGGGCAAGAGAACACGGCCTCTCACTGCGCCCCTCTGTCCGACCTCAGTGGCGGCTCCGACGTGGGCTCGTCCCGTGGCGGTTCACTGTGCCCGACTCATCCTGGTACGAGACTGTCCTGAAGGCGCAGATCGAGCACTACCGGCCCGACGTGCTTATCAACCAGAATGCGTTCACGATCGGGGATACCATCATGCACATGGCCCGGCCCCGAGTCACGCTCTTGATGGTCCAACATGCGGCAACGGTGCCGCCTGGCGACCACGACTGGTCGGTGTATGACCTGGCGATCTCGTCGTTTCCGCCGACTCTTGAGCGTTTCAGGGAGCTAGGCCTTCGCGCCGAGTTTCATCGCCTCGGTTTCGAACCCAGGGTCCTGCGAAGCATAGGGGAGCGCCGCCGCTCCATCGAGGTGAGTTTCGTCGGATCGTTTCAAGGGGCCCATTCCAGCCGCGCTGTGTGGCTCCGCCGAGTCGCCGCGAACGCTCCGGTTTCGATTTGGACCTCCATGCCGGAAGCGCTCGCCGAGGACAGCCACGTACGACTGTCTGTAAAGGGCCCGGCATGGGGCCGCGCCATGTACGAGGTGCTGGCATCGTCGAAGATCACGCTGAATCACCACGGCGACGTGGGGCCATATGCCAACAACCTGCGTCTTTTCGAGGCAACGGGCGTCGGGGCGCTGCTGGTGACGGACTGGAAGCCCAACCTCACGGACTACTTCGATGTCGGCAAGGAGGTCGTTGCCTACCGCTCGGAAGAGGAATGCTCAGAGCTTGTGGCATACTACCTGGCGCATGAGGACGAGCGTGTGACCATTGCCGCGGCCGGGCAGAGCAGGACTCTCACCGAGCATAACTGGCGTCATCGGATGCGCGAACTGGTGGACATCGTTGCTCGATATGCGTGACTGTTATGAGGGGCCGCAGGCAGCCGAGGCGAGGTCCTGGGAATCTGCCGTTCAGTGGCTTCGCGCTCAGCCCTCCATGGAACAGGTCGTCCGCGAGTCGTATCTCGGTGAGGATGTGGTTGCAGAGGCGGCGCGCTATGGCGCGAGCGAGGAGTTTCGGGCAACATGCCGACTGCTCGGGGCAGACAGACTTCCTGCCAGCGCTCGCATCCTGGACCTTGGCGCCGGAAATGGGATCGCAGCAGCGGCCTTTGCCCGCCTTGGCCATGAAGTGGTCGCGCTCGATCCGGATGAGTCGGCGACCGTGGGGCTTCGTGCAGTGCGAGCAATGAGCGCATCGCTCCGGCTCGGCTGTCTCCGGTGTTGCTGCGGCTTCGCCCAGCGGCTCCCGTTC